>JAUCGI010000013.1 GCA_030378035.1 Desulfobacterales bacterium HSG2 | reverse complement strand
GCACGACGGATGACGGCACGACGGATGACGGCACGACGGATGACGGCACGACGGATGACGGCACGACGGATGACGGCACGACGGATGACGGCACGACGGATGACGGCACGACTGATGACGGCACGACTGATGACGGCACCACGGATGACGGCACCACGGATGACGGCACGACGGATGACGGCACGACGGATGACGGCACGACGGATGACGGCACGACCGATGACGGCACCACGGATGACGGCACCACGGATGACGGCACCACGGATGACGGCACCACGGATGACGGCACCACGGATGACGGCACCACGGATGACGGCACCACGGATGACGGCACCACGGATGACGGCACGACTGATGACGGCACGACTGATGACGGCACCACGGATGACGGCACGACTGATGACGGCACCACGGATGACGGCACCACGGATGACGGCGTTATCGGCTAATAATGGTTTGTAAACCTTAACTGCCTGAACCTGGAACGATGAAAATCAGCCCGGGTTCAGGCATTTTTTTCATTACAACTACAGGGATTTCACATAAGAAGAGGATATCACCAGCTAAATCCTTTCTTGTGAAATCCTTGTTAGTTTTGTCCTTGTGAATGATATGAAAGAGAAAAAAGAGAAAAAAAAAGATAATGAAACTGTCGAAATCGGAATCGATACGCATCGGATGATACGCAATCTGTTCATCTTTTGTATAGCGTTCGAGATTTTTCTCGTGATCCTTGACGCATTCATCAACTATGGCAAATTCACAGATATCGGAGGCATCCGACGGTTTTGCAACATCGCACGGGAAGACTCGCTGGCCTCATGGTTCGGAACCACCCAGACATTTATGGTCGGTCTCACGGTCTGGATGATTGCCCTGATTGTCAAACATACGTCAGCCTCGAAAAAACAACTGATCGGATGGTGTGTCATCGCAGCTTTTTTTACCTACATGGCGATTGATGACGGATCAGAGTTACACGAGCGTATGGGGAGCGCGTTCAAAGCGATTGCCAAAAGAGGAGACGATTCCTGGATGACCAGTCTCCTCAGTATTTTCCCAAGCTATGCCTGGCAAATAGTCTTTGCCCCGTTTTTCGGAATCATGGGGGTATTCATAGCTGTTTTTCTGTGGCGTGAGCTGACCTGGGAAAAGACAAGGATATTCATCATCCTCGCTCTGACCTGCTTTGTGATAGCGGTGGGCCTTGATTTTATTGAAGGATTGGACAAGAAACACGAATGGAATATTCACACCCTGATCAGAAAGAAATTTGAACTTCGCAAATATACCGTGCGTCATTTTGGAAAATCCTTTGAAGAATTTATCGAAATGGTGGGGACCACCCTGTTCTGGACAGCTTTCCTCAGCCATCTCTCCATACTGATGCACAAAGGCGTAAGATTCTTTTCCACCTCACCCAAACTGCCCTCAGAACCTTCCCCACCAGCAAAATCCTGATAAATTTCTACAGCAGTAAAACGATTTTTCAAATCGTTTGTTTTTGACTGTGTCGGAAAAACAATTTGAAAAATTGTTCCACAAGTAAAACGATTTTTCAAATCGTTTGTTTTTGACTGTGTCGGAAAAACAATTTGAAAAATTGGGCATCCTTCATTTATGGGTTTACACTTTTCAGTTCGTAGTTCCGCCTTCAGGCGGTGCTGCACCGCCTGAAGGCGGTTTTCAGTTCATCTGAAAGTGTAAACTACTTTTCAGACAAAATGAAGGATGCCAAAAATTGTTCTACAAGTAAAACGATTTTTCAAATCGTTTGTTTTTGACTGTGTCTGAAAAACAATTTGAAAAATTGTTCTACAAGTAAAACGATTTTTCAAATCGTTTGTTTTTGACTGTGTCGGAAAAACAATTTGAAAAATTGTTCTACAAGTAAAACGATTTTTCAAATCGTTTGTTTTTTGGCTGTAGCGGAAAAACAATTTGAAAAATTGTTCCACAAGTAAAACGATTTTTCAAATCGTTTGTTTTTGACTGTGTCGGAAAAACAATTTGAAAAATTGTTCTACAAGTAAAACGATTTTTCAAATCGTTTGTTCTACAGCAGTAAAACGATTTTTCAAATCGTTTGTTTTCTGGCTGTGGCGGAAAAACAATTTGAAAAATTGTTCTACAAGTAAAACGATTTTTCAAAACAATTTGAAAAATTGTTCCACAAGTAAAACGATTTTTCAAATCGTTTGTTTTTGACTGTCGGAAAAACAATTTGAAAAATTGTTCTACAAGTAAAACGATTTTTCAAATCGTTTGTTTTTGACTGTGTCTGAAAAACAATTTGAAAAATTGTTCCACAAGTAAAACGATTTTTCAAATCGTTTGTTTTTTGGCTGTGGCGGAAAAACAATTTGAAAAATTGTTCCACAAGTAAAACGATTTTTCAAATCGTTTGTTTTTGACTGTGTCGGAAAAACAATTTGAAAAATTGTTCTACAAGTAAAACGATTTTTCAAATCGTTTGTTTTTGACTGTGTCGGAAAAACAATTTGAAAAATTGTTCCACAAGTAAAACGATTTTTCAAATCGTTTGTTTTTGACTGTGTCTGAAAAACAATTTGAAAAATTGTTCCACAAGTAAAACGATTTTTCAAATCGTTTGTTTTTGACTGTGGCGGAAAAACAATTTGAAAAATTGTTCTACAAGTAAAACGATTTTTCAAATCGTTTGTTTTTGACTGTGTCGGAAAAACAATTTGAAAAATTGTTTTACATAAAATTGTTTTACATAAAGGAGACAAGGATGGCAGGATTTACCGGCAAATATTGCATAATCAATTTAACAAACGGAGAGACCCGCGTTGTCAAACCGGGCGAAGCTTTTTATAAAAAATATCTCTCCGGGTACGGTCTTGGGGCTGCTGTCATCTCAGAACTTCAGAAGCCGGGTATTGATCCGCTGTCAGCGGAGAGTTATCTGGGATTCTGCTCAGGACTCTTAACCGGTTCCGGCGCAGCCTTTTCCGGCCGGTTCATGGTGGTGGGAAAGTCCCCTCTCACCGGGGGATGGGGAGATGCGAACGCAGGCGGTCATTTTTCCCTGGCACTGAAGCGGGCAGGATATGACGCAATTTTCTTTACCGGCGCATCAAAAAAGCCGGTATGGGTCTTCATTACCGATGAGCGTATCGAGATAAAGGAGGCATCCAAGTTATGGGGAAAGGATATTGTTGAGACAGAGGCCCTTATCAGAGAAGAATTGAAGAATGAGAAGGATATGAAGGTTCAAATCGCCTCTGTCGGCGTGAGCGGGGAAAAACTCTCACTGATTTCAGGCATTGCCACGGACAAATCCAGAATTGCCGCGCGGTCCGGCCTGGGCGCTGTGATGGGAAGCAAACATCTGAAAGCCGTTGTCCTGAGCGGTAAAAACAGGGTGCAGATAGCGGAACCGGATACGCTCAGGGCAATTAACCGGAAGTTCTTAAAAGAATTTAAAAAGTCGGGTCTGATCGACCGGATAACTCTCAAGCTGATGAAGATTATCGGGCTGTTCAGCGCATACACCGGCATTCTTTTTCCGGCCCGCCCCTCATTGCTCCGGGAGATCCTGAAAAAATACGGCACATCAGGGCTTACGACCTACTCGGCCATGATCGGTGACATGCCCATAAAAAACTGGGATGGGGTCGGACATCTCGATTATTCCGCTGACAGTGCCGCCAAAACGTCCGACGAGAGTGTCCTGAAACACCAGAAACGGCGATATGCCTGCCACAGTTGTCCGCTCGGATGCGGGGGCATTCTCAATATTCAAAAAGGACGATACAAAGGCCAGCAGGGTTATAAGCCCGAATACGAAACCCTCGGTTCCTTTGGCGGTCTCCTGCTTCTCGACGATCTGGATGCCATCATCGAACTGAACGAGATGTGCAACCGTGCAGGTATTGACACGATTTCCACCGGCGGCGTTATCGCTTTTGCCATCGAGTGCTTTGAAAACGGCATTATTGATGAGCAGATAACCGGCGGATTGAAACTGGGCTGGGGAAAATCAGAAGAGATTGTCAGACTTGCCGAAATGATCATCCGTCGTGAGGGATTCGGGGATATGCTTGCAGATGGTGTGAAAAAGGCCGCTGAGAGAATCGGCAAAGGCTCGGAGAAGTTCGCAATGCACGCCGGGGGCCAGGAACTTCCCATGCACGATTCACGGCTGGATCCCGGATACGCCATTGCCTATCAGTGCGAACCGACCCCGGGCCGGCATACCATATCGAGTTACCTTTATGCGGGGCTTTTCGGCGTGAAGAAGAAATTTCCGGAAGCCCGCCGCATGATCAGAAGCGCCAGGGGAAAACTGGAGAAGGATGTCCGACAATACACAGCCGGAACCTTTTACATGCAACTGATCAACTGTAGCGGAATGTGTCTGTTCGGCGCGATGACCAGTGCTCTGCCCCTGGTGGAATATCTGAATGCGGTGACTGGCTGGGACCTTTCTGCTGACGAATATTTCAGGACCGGCGAAAGGATACTGAACCTGCGAAAAGCCTTTAACATGCGCGAGGGGATAACACCCGGGGATCACAGAATCCACAACAGAGCCATCGGTAAGCAGCCCCTTCCCAAAGGCCCCCTCAAAGGCGTTGTCATTGATATGGAAGCCCTTGAGGAAACATTCTTTGAAACGGTGGGATGGGATTCTCACAAAGGCGGCCCTACGCCGGAAAAAATGAAAGCCCTTGAAATTGACTCACTGTTTCCCGAATTGTAGCGTTCCCGGTTCTGAATCCTGCTGACCCAATTAACAATTAAAAACTTATCGATTTTCAACAAACATGCTTAAACCGGGACACCTTATATTAAACCACGAAAAACCACGAAGGAACACGAAAAGGACAGCCCGTCCGTGCGGGACAAATCCTTTTCTTATGTGAAATCCTTGTAGTTCATACAACTACAGGGATTTCACATAAGAAAGGGACAGCCCGTCCGTGCGGGACAAATCCTTTTCTTATGTGAAATCCTTGTAGTTCTCACAACTACAGGGATTTCACATAAGAAGAGGATAGCTCGTTCTGTGCGGGACAAATCCTTTTCTTATGTGAAATCCTTGTAGTTTTCATTGGTAAATCCCGGCGGCTCGGATTTGGCAATCCGAGCCGAGCAAGGGGGATGCCAAATCCCGGCGCTCGGATTTGCCAATCCGAGCCGAGCAAGGGGGATGCCAAATCCCGGCGCTCGGATTTGGCAATCCGAGCCTAACAAGGGAGATGGCTCGGATTTGCCAATCCGAGCCGAGCAAGGGGGATGCCAAATCCCGGCGGCTCGGATTTGGCAATCCGAGCCTAACAAGGGAGATGGCTCGGATTTGGCAATCCGAGCCGAGCAAGGGGGATGCCAATCCGGCGGCTCAGATTTGGCAATCCGAGCCTAACAAGAGGATGAGTCTAATCTTCCGTATCCGTCTCCGTCTCCGTCTCCATGTCCGTTTCCGTGTTCGGTTCCTCCACCATGATATCCTTTGCCTCGCCACTCTCTATGATAGCCAGCTCATCTGTCGAGAATATACAGTCAATATCGAGAATAATGATGAACTGATCATCCCGTTTTCCGATTCCCCTGATGAACTCCGTGCGCCATCGGCTGCCGATCTTTGGCGGCTTCTCGATATGTCCCGGCTCCAATTCGATCACCTCATGCACCGAATCGGCTATCGCGCCCAGGATCGTCACCTCACCTTCCAAAGCGACTTCCATGACAACAATGCGGGTATCCAGCGTACCTTCCGCCTGAGACAGACCGAATTTCAGACGAAGATCAACCACCGGAACAACGCTGCCCCGGACATTGATGACCCCCCGCATAAAATCAGGAGATCTCGGGACTTTCGTAATGGGAGTCAGGTCGAGTACCTCCCGAACCTGACTCACATCAATGGCAAAGACTTCATCGTCTAATTTGAACGTAAGATACTGGGCTGCCACTGTTACATCTGTTTCATTCATAATTGTTACTCCTTTCATTAAATTCAAGGGACTTGGAAATTCCGTCATTTCCCTGAACCCTTAATTAATACTTTTCAAAGTCATCGTCGTAATTACCTTTTCTTTTAAATTCATTCATTTCCACAAAATAGCCGGATCCCCCGCCTTCCATTTCAGGGGCGATGATTTTACGCCTGCCTGTCCCGGCCGATTTTTTAACTGCTCTCATGCTGTTTGTTGCCCGCATGGAGATCTCTTTTAATGCCGATCCCGAAGAAGCTATCGTATTCCGGAGCTGTTCAGCTTGAGCAGCCAGTTCCTCAGACATTGAAACCATCTTCTCAGAGGCTGAGGAATTCTGCTGGATGACTTCATCCAACCGCTGAATCGCATTGTTGATCTGATCCGCGCTTGAGTCCTGCTCTCTGGTTGCCATGCTGATCTCCTGAACCAACTCCGCTGTCTTTTGAATGTCCGGTACAATCCGCTCCAGCATTTTGCCCGCCCTTTCCGCAACCTCGACGCTTTCACACGACAATTTGATGATCTCGGCCGCGGCTTTCTGACTCCGTTCAGCCAGTCTGCGAATCTCGGATGCCACTACCGCAAAACCTCTGCCGCTATCTCCGGCGCGGGCGGCCTCAATTGCAGCGTTCAAAGCCAGAAGATTTGTCTGACGGGCAATATCCTCGATAATCAGGATCCTTTCTGCGATCTTCTTCATGGCGGTCACCGTGTCTGCGACCGCTTTTCCGCCTTCCCCGGCATCCTGGGCGGATTTTGACGCAATCCTTCCTGTCTCCTGTGAGTTATCCGCGTTCTGTTTGATGCTGGCCGCAATCTGCTCCATAGATGATGAAACTTCCTCACCAGAAGCAGACTGATCCACAGCGCCCTGGGAGACTTGCCGGGCGCTGACATTGAGCGCCTGACTGCCAATGGCCACCCTGTCAGCGGCCTCTTTTATCAGGCTTACAACCTTGCCGAGTCGGATCATAACAAAGAATCCGATACATAAGGAAATAATAATCAGTGAAATAACAGTCACCTGAATCATTAAGAGCAACGAATTCCCTTTCTCTATCTGCCTCTCCACCTCCGATTTCGTCCGGTTGTCAAGCATTTCCAAAAACTCGTCAATGGGCCGCATTATTTTGGCCTTATACTTGTGATACTGCTCATCATGCATAATCCGCTTGGCCATTTCCGAATCCGGTTCGCCCTTTACCACATAATTCCCCTTGCCATCATCATACAACCCTTTAACGGCGTTCATCGCAATCGTTTCGGTCTCTACCAGACCATCCGAATTATTCTGGGCTTCTTTTAACTTGCCAAACTCTTTTTCGGTGAAACCGGTATTTTCCATCAGCCGACGCAGCGGCGCTGCCTTGTCGTCGGGATGCGGTTTGTGACCGTAAGTCAGTACGAGGTCCCAGTAAATCCGCTCGTAGTGTTCGGGCCGGAGTTTTTCTCCGTTCCGTATGGCGAGAATGTCCCAATACATTTTTTCGTACTTGGAATCGCCTGTCACCACATACGTTCTGGCCATCCGGGTCAGATCATCGGAGCTTTGGCGAAGTTCGTCCGCAAGCATATACGACTGATAGCGTTTTTTGTGTTTGTCATTGAGCGATTTCTGATTCTGGTTCATCAGAAAGCTGAGAATACCGAGGGTAATGATACCCAAAATGATGACAGAATAAGTCATCAGAAAAATTTTTTTAATAGACATGGCTTTTCCTTTTCCACAAGTGCGTCTGTGAACATGTTCCTGATTCTAACGCTTTTTGTGGTCTCGGGATCGGAGGATGAGACGGATATCCGTCCCCCCGTCCGCTGTCATGTTTCCGGACCGGGGAAATCCGTTTCATCCTCCGATCCGCTGTCATATTTCGGAACCACAAAATCCGTTAGAACCAGACATGTTCATTCACGAGCATGTTCACGTTCACGTTCACAGATTTTAATAGGCTTCAAACTCTTCATAGTATTCATCTTCTTTTCCTTCCTTAGCAGTCTTCTTGCCTGAACAGGCGGAAGAGATGCGGCCCGGTTTCCTTTTCTTCAGACCGATATCGTTGCTTCTGTGTTTACTTGTCCGTTCTCTCTCCTCCTTTCTGCTTTTTTCTCCGTCAGCGAACTCTTTCCGGTCCTTTTCGTTAATTTTGAAGAATTTGACCGCGCTTCGGAGATGCTCGGCCTGGCCTGCCAGTTCCTCAGACGTTGAGGCCATTTCTTCGGACGCCGCCACGTTCTGCTGGATGATCTCGTCCAATTGCTGAATGACCCGATTGATCTGATTCGAACCGGTGTTCTGTTCATTGCTTGCCGCGGCAATCTCCTGAACCAGCTCTGACGTCCTCTGAATATCCGGAACGATCCTGGCCAGCATTTCGCCTGCCCCTTCTGCAATTGCCACGCTGGAAATCGATAATCTGCCGATCTCGGCCGAGGCGTTCTGGCTTCGTTCAGCCAGTTTGCGAACCTCGGACGCCACCACAGCAAATCCCTTGCCGTGCTCTCCGGCCCGGGCCGCCTCGATGGCCGCGTTCAGGGCCAGAAGGTCCGTCCGACGGGCGATATCCTCGACAATGGAAATCTTTTCGGCGATTTTCTTCATGGCGGTTACCGTTCCGGCGACCGCCTTTCCGCCCTCCTTTGCATCCTCCGCGGATTTCAAAGCAATCCTCTCCGTCTCCATTGCGTTATCCGCATTCTGACTGATGTTGGAAGACATCTGTTCCATGGAAGCCGACGCCTCCTCAGCCGAAGCCGCCTGTTCCGAGGCGCCCTGAGACATTTCCTCAGCGGTGTCGCTTAACTGCTGACTCCCGGAGGCCACATTGTCCGAGGCGGATTTCACATTAACGACAACATCATTCAGCCTTCTGAGCATCAGATTCAGCGCCCGCATCAGCGTATCCTGATCCGAACGCTCTCTGGCTTCCAGCATAAGGTTTCCGCCGGCCATCTCTTCAGCAAGCTGCGTAACTTCAGCCATCGCATCGATAAGCATGTTCAGGTTGGTCTTTATCTGATTGAAATCGCCTCTGTACTCATCGGTGATCTTCTCAGGCAGGTCACCTTTGGAGATTCGGTCAATATACTCGGCGGTCATATCGATGGGAGAAACAAAGGCTTCAACCAGATTATTTATGCCGGTAACGAGATCACGCCAGATGCCGGTAAATTGCTCTGCATTGCCGCGGGTATCCAATTCGCCGTCCCGAATTTTTCGGATCATAAGATTCGTCTCTTTTATCAACCTGCTGATCGGACCGGTAATGCTCCGGGTAATCAGAATGAAGAGAAGGACAACGGTGATCAGCGTGATGGCAAATACGATCACAAGTGTTCTTGTGGACTTGGAAATCCGGGCTGACAAGTGTTCCTCGGCTTCTTTCTGTTCATCCGCGATATGAGCGATCATTTCCACAAGATTGCTTTCTATCTGATCTCCCTTAGTGTCAATGCGATTATCTATCTCGGCAAAATCGGCTTCGGTCTTTTTCATGAAATCGTCCTCAGTCTTACTGTCCCTGACCGCCCCCTCTCTGATTAATTTCACAAGATCCGTCTGAACAGCCTCCGCCAGCTTGGGAAAAGCAGCGATGATCTTTTTGGCCAGTTTTACCTCCTCCTTTGTATCCGCCAGTTCCTCAAGTTCACTCAGATTATCCTGAATAAAGGCCACGGCTGTATTTATCTCATTCATCCTTTCTTCAGCTATTCTGCCTTCGCCTCTGTCAACAATTGCGTCCATAGCCGCCAGCATCAGCCTGAAATGGGCCCGCACTATCTCATTAAGTATGCTCTGCTGCCGATTCCGCAGAGAAGCTATGGCCGAGGCATCCTGAATGGCCGTATTTGTATAATACGAATTGATTGCCAGAAAAGACAGACCCAGAACAATCACAACACCTATCAGGAACATTTTTCTTCCGATTGTCCAATTCATTATGAAAGACCTCCTTTAAATTAAAAATTACTGATTATAACGCTTTTTGGGGAACTTCGTTTTCAGAGGTCCCGGATCCTGTCATTCCGGGCAGAAATGATAAAAATCGGCAGGATTTTTATCATTTCTGACCCGGAATCCACCCCGCTCCCCAAAAGGCGTTATAATCAGAAAAATTAAAACTTGCCTTGCTGCTTTTTTCCAGAGTAATTTGAAGCCCCTGCGGCGCGTCTGTCTAAAATTTTCCAGGGAAGAAATTTATTCTGAAAATAATTCCGATCATTGAGATGAAACGCTTCGATTTCTTCAGGCGTCAGTTGATCCCTTATCGTAAGATTGACAGGCCCGGTGCTCAGTTCTCTGACGGCGACATTCAACTGTTTTGATGATCATTCGCTAATCAATATTCAATCTTCAATCCTCTTTCTTCCTCGTGTCTGGCGCAGCGGACTAATCCCGGCACATCAATGACAAGCGCCACCTTCCCGTCTCCCATGATGGTTGCGCCCGAGATGCTCTCGGCATCCTTATAATTCCTGTCAAGAGACTTGATCACGGTCTGAATATTGCCGATGATCTCATCCACGAGGATTCCCACCCGGAAATTCTCAACCTGTACAACGGAGATATGTTCTGTCTCCGGCACCTTGCCGGGGATCCCGAATGTCTCACGCATGCGGATGAACGGAATCAGTTCACCCCTGACTAAAATCATATTCCTGCCCTGACTCTTCTCAATAAGAGCCTTTGTCAGTTCCGCGCATTCCTCCACCTGGGCCAGGGGCAGGACAAAAAAATCCCCTGCCACATCCACCAGCAGCCCGTCTATAATGGCGAGCGTGAGGGGAAGAGAAAGACTGATGCGCGAATACCGGTCTTTCTCACTGAAGATCTGAATCGATCCGCCCAAAGAATCGATCTCACGTTTCACCACATCCATTCCCACTCCCCTGCCGGATATGCTTGTCACCTGGTCGGTTGTGGAAAAACCGGGCGTGAAAATCAGAGAGAACAACTCCTTTTCAGAAGGTTCCGCATCCTCTGTTATCAGGCCCCTTTCCACCGCTCTTGCCCGGATCACATCCGGGTCGATTCCGATGCCGTCATCCTCAATGGAAATAACGACCGTGGGTCCCCTGTGAGCCGCACTCAGAGAAATTATGCCTTTGCGGGGTTTGCCGCTCCTTACCCGTTCATCCGGCAGTTGTATGCCGTGGTCAATACTGTTCCGAAGCAGATGCACAAGCGGATCGTTCAGGCGTTCGATAACGGTTTTATCCAATTCGGTCTCTGCGCCCTCGGTAATCAGTTCGATATCCTTCCCCAGTTCGGCAGAGAGATCGCGTATGAGGCGTCTGAATTTTCCGAATGTGATTCCGATGGGAACCATTCGCATATTGAGGGCGCAGTCCCGCAATTCACAAGTCAGCCGTTCCAATGTCTCAACAGGGTTTGCCAGTTGACCGGTTATTCGTTCCCATGCTTCCAAAGGATTCATGAGTTCGATTTCCTCAATTTCACCTGCGTTGGCGACAACCTGGGTAAGATGCGCCTGGGTGATGACCAATTCTCCGACGAGATTGATAAGACTGTCGAGCTTGTCGGAAGGCACTCGGACAGTGGATGTCTTTACTCGGGCCCTTTGTCTGTCAAGGACTTTCTGCTCGCTTAAAGCGGCTTTTATTCTGTCCTGGGGCACAACACCCGATTCGATGAACAATTTTCCGATTTGCTCCTGGTGAGGTTCCAGAATCCCGCTGACATCTTCCGGGCTTGCATCCCCCCGGTCAACCAGAATTTCACCCAGGCGGGGAACGATGATATCTGTGTCCTCCGAAAACTCTTTGACAATTTCTTCGATGATAATTCGGCTCTCATCTTCCACAAAGATGAAAACGTCCTTAACCGTGTTGAGGGAATGGGATGTTGTCAGGATAATATCCCAGAAAAGATGACAGGTTTCGGGATTCATATTGTCAAGCCGCGGAACATCTTCGGTCTGGGCCACGATCATGCATTCGCCAAGTTCGCGAAGTTCGTCCAAAAGCAGCGCCGGATCCGTCCCGGATGCAAAGATTTCGGAATCAGGACGAAATATGATACGGTAAGTTGTCTCTTCTGTTTTCTCTGGGGAAACAGGATCTTCTGTTTCTTCCGCACCCGGCAGCAGGTGCTCCAGCGCGGCAATGATTCTGCCGCTGATTTCCATATCAACTGTTTCGCCGCTATCGGCCGCATCCAGCATCATCTTTATCTGGTCCCGTGACGCGAGAATCAGATCAATGAGTTCGCTTGTAACAGGCACAACGCCGTCACGAACTTTGTCAAGAAAGGTCTCCACATGATGAGTAAACCCGGCGATGTCATCAAATCCGAACATCGCACCGGAGCCTTTGATCGTATGCATGGAACGAAACAGACGATTGAGGGCTTCCTCATTATTGGGATCCTCCTCCAGATCCAGAATGTTCTCTTCGATATCCGCCAGCAGTTCTTCAGCCTCCTGCCGGTATGTTTCGATGTATTTGCTCGTTTCATCCATTTTTGTATTCCTTTGAAATTGGATATTGAATAATGAGAATTGAATATTCAGTATTCAATTCTCAATCTTCAATTTATTGGCAGCCTTACCGTAAACGTCGTTCCTTTGTCAACTTCTGACTCGGCCAGGATCTCGCCGCCGTAGGATTCAATCATCTCCTTGCTGGAGGCGAGTCCCAGTCCTGTTCCGGTGGGACGGTCATCCTTGGCGGTAAGCGGTTTGGTCGTGAAGAACGGGTTGAAAATTTTTCCCATCTTTTCTTTGGAAATTCCGCGGCCGGTATCAGATATTTTTATAACAATAGTCCCGCCTTCAATGGAACTGGAAACAGATAGCACCCCTTTCTCCTTTTCATGCATCGCATCCACAGCATTCTTGATCAGATTTCCGATACTCTGACTGAAATGCGCATAAATGCCGTGATATGTCGGCAATGGTCTCAGTCTCATCTCTGTCCGAATTCTGTGTTTGAAGAAAGGGCTGGCTTTAAGTAGTTCCATCTGATCTTTAAGGACTTCGTTCAGATCGATATTCATGCATTCTGATCTGCTCTCCCTGTAACTGGTACTCAGAATGGTGCCGATGATCTTCCTCATCTGCGCGGCGGCTTTTCTGAGACTCATTATCTTCCGGTTGTCAGGATGTTTCATGGCAAGGAGCTGGGCATTGCCCATTATCACCTGGAGCGGATTGTTCAGGTTGTGAACAATTCCTGCCGCATATCTCCCGATTGCCGCCATCTTTTCCGCGTCAATCAGTTGTTCGGTACGCATTCTGACCTGCTCGTTGAGCGTGTGATTCAGTTCACTGAGCTGGTCCTCCACAGACTTTAACCGCAGAAAAACCCGCACTTTCGCCAGAAGCTCTTCTGCTTTGAACGGCTTGACAATATAGTCGTCGGCACCCGCGTCATAGCCTTTGAGACGCTCTTCCAGCATGCTTCTGCCTGAAACCATAATGATCTTGACGAAACCGAAGGCGCGGTCCGATCTGATCCTCCGGCAGACCTCATAGCCGTCTATCCCCGGCATCATAACGTCCAAAAGAATCAGGTCCGGCTTGAACTTTCTCAGTATTTCCAAGGCATCTTCCCCGTTGAACGCGGTTTCCACTTCATACTCGGGTTCCAGCATGTCCCTGATGGCACTCACAAGCGATACCGCATCATCCACAACAAGTATTTTGTTTTTATTTACCATCATTATCCCCTGAAATTTCAGAGAAGCCAGGTTTTTTGAAAACCGGTTTCTCAGGCTTCCGAGATTTCCCGATCTTTGGAAATCGTCATCGACTCATATTTTGAAAGCAGTTTGTCAATATTAAGAATGATCACAAAACTGTCATTCCGTTTCCCAATAGCCCGAATGAATTCGGGGTTAAGTTTTGTTCCGACTTTCGGCGGCGGTTCGATCTGATCCGAATCAAAGTAAATGACTTCCTGAACCGAATCTGCCAGCAATCCCATCGGTAATATTTTTCCATCCATACTGACCTCCGCAATCACAATACAGGTATCCCCTGTTTTCACAGTCGCACTCATCCCTAATTTCAAACGCAGGTCAATCACGGATACGACGTTGCCCCGAAGGTTGATTACGCCGCAGAGATACGCCGGCATCCGGGGAACCTTTGTAACACTGACGTAATCCACGACCTCACGCACCCTGGAAATTTCGAGTGCGAACGCTTCATCCCCAAGGGTAAAGGTGAGATACTGACTCATTTCACTGATTCTCTCTTCGCTCATATAATCCCTCCGTGAAAAATTGCTGATTATAACGGATTCAGGGAGGCCTGTGAACATGCCCGTGAACTTGAACTTGAACTTGAACGGTTCAGGTGTAAGTTCGGGCTCAGGTGTAAGTTCGGGTTCAGGTTCAAGAACTTCCCTAAATCCGTTATAATCAGAAAAATTGAATCCCATCCATTGCCGGACCCATTGCCGGACGGGGTTTGCAACCCAGTCCGTAAGGTTTGCCGGTTTGCCGGACGGGGTATTGCCGGACGGGGTTTGCAACCCCGTCCGTAAGTTTGCGGACTGCCGGACCTGCCGGACGGGGTTTGCAACCCCGTCTGTAAGTTTGCGGACTGCCGGACCTGCCGGACGGGGTTTGCAACCCCGTCCGTAAGTTCCCACCCATTGCCGGACGACCCATTGCCGGACGGGGTTTGCAACCCCGTCCGTAAGGTTTGTATTCTCAATACCGTTCAAAATCCCCGTTATCAAATTCTTCTTCCCATTGCCGGACGGGGTTTGCAACCCCGTCCGTAAGGTTTGTATTCTCAATATCGTTCAAAATCCCCGTTATCAAATTCTTCTTCCCATTGCCGGACGGGGTTTGCAACCCCGTCCGTAAGGTTTGTATTCTCAATATCGTTCAAAATCCCCGTTACCATTGCCGGACGGGGTTTGCAACCCCGTCCGTAAGGTTTGTATTCTCAATATCGTTCAAAATCCCCGTTATCAAATTGTTCTTCCATTTTTATAGCCTTCCCTCTCTTCTTTCTTTCCGTGGAAAGGCCACATGATTTGTCAGCCGATTCCGACCCGCCCGGTTTGACAGGATGCGCATTCTGTGATTCCGCGCTCTCTTTCTGTTCCTCTGTCTCCAAACGATTCTGCATTTCTCTGGAAATCCTGAAAAACGAAGCCATCTTCAGGAGTCTTTCCGCATGCGACGTGAACTCCTGGCTCACCGAGGCCATTTCTTCGGTTAAGGCGACATTCTGCTGGATCACCTGATCCAATTGCTGAATCGCTTCGTTGACCTGTGTGATGCCGCCGGACTGCTCCGCACTGGAAGCGCTGATCTCCTGGAGCAGGTCGGCTGTTCTCTGTATTCCGGCGACCATCTCATCAAGAACTTTTCCCGCTTTTTCGGCGATTTCCAGGTTGGAAACAGAAAGCGCGTTGATCTCTTTTGCCGCCTTCTGGGTGTGTTCGGCCAGTTTTCGGACTTCGGCCGCGACCACAGCGAACCCCTTGCCGTGTTCCCCTGCCCGGGCCGCCTCGATGGCCGCATTCAGGGCCAGCATGTTGGTTTGCCGGGCAATCTCTTCGATGATGCTGATCTTGTCCGAGATGCTTTTCATGGCCCGGACCGTCTCCATCACCGCATTCCCTCCCTCCTGCGCATCCTGAGCCGCTTTCATGGCGATGGACGCGGTCTGTTTCGCATTATCCGCATTCAGCTCCACCATGCTACTCATCTCCTCCATGGAACTTGATATCTCTTCGATACTCGCCGCCTGCTGGGATGTGCCCTCGGACACCTGTTCGGCACCGGAACTCATTTGTTCAGTGCCGGCAGCCACCTGTCCGGCAGATCTCTGAACATCATAAGCAAAACTGCTGAGATTCTCAATCATCATATTGAGATTTTTCTTTATCTCATTGAAGTCCCCCTTGTACGTCTCCGCAATTTTTTCGGGAATATCTCCCCCGGAGATACGCTCCACATACGCCGCGGTCATATTCAGGGGATCGAGAACCGCATCCAGGGTGTTGTTGACCCCTCTGATAATCCGGGCGTATTCACCCCCGAATCTGCTCTCATCTCCGCGGGTGGCCAGTCTTCCTTCCAGCGCGGCGTCTGTCAGTATGCTGATATCACCGACAATACTTTTGATCGTGTTCACCATCTTTGCAAGGGATTTTCCGAGAATATCCTTCTCAGAGAGAATCGTCACTTCCACAGAGAGATCCCCGTCGGCAATCTTCTCAGCCACCTGAACGGTCCCCCGGAGATTCGATATGAGCATGTTGATATTGCTCTTTATCTCATTGAAATCTCCCTTGTACGCTTCTGTGATCTCATCCGGAAAATCGCCTTTCGAGATTCGGTCCATATATGCAGCGGCGACATTCAGCGGGCCGATGACCGCATCCAGCGTATGATTAATCCCCTCAACAATCCTGCCATAATCCCCGCCGAATTTATCCGCGTCTCCCCTGACATCAAGCTTCCCTTCCACAGCGGCCCGGGTGAGCCTGCCGACTTCGTCGATTAACGTCGTCACCGCCTTCTTTACCTGGCGGAGACTTTCATTGATCTGCATGAAACTCTCATGGACAGATTCGGTATATTCGTCAGCGTCGGCCGTTGCAATTTCAAACGAAAGTTCCCCGCGTGCAAGGGATTTGAGATTCGCAGCCATCCGCTCGACTTCGGCGTCCTGATATTCTTTCCGGCGCTTTTCAGCAGTAATATCCTGAACAATCTCGATATGCCCGATCTGCTCTCCTTTTGCATTTGTGATATACGCCGCATCCACTCTGAAATCTTTGTCCAGGCCGGGCTGTGTAAAATAGGAGGTTCGGTCTCCTTTGCACAGCATGGCGATGCCGCATCTCTCTGTTCCGCAAATGTCCGAATTCCAGTTGGTGCAAGCCTTGCCGATCATTTCTTCCCGACTGAGTCCTGTCAGCTCTTCCGTCGCCTTATTGATGAACATCCAGTTCATATCCGTATCCGTCACCGAGAGGGGCCATGGCAGCGCATCCAGGATCTGTCCGAACCAGAATATCTTGTCAACCATCACATTCAGGGTATTGTTCACCCCTTCGACAATCCTTCGGAAATCTCCCTGATGTTTCGACACATCCGCCCGTGTTTCAAACTGTTCCGCCAGCGCCGCATTCACCAGCATATCCGCGTCTTCGATGAGCAAATTGACCGCGTCAGTGCACTTGTTGAGGTTATTCCTGATCCCGTTGAAATCCCCCTTATACTCCTCGGTGATCTTTTCCGGGATGTCACCCCTGGCGATCCGGTCAACAGAGGTCGCTGTCATATTGATCGGCATGACAAACGCATCAATCAGCGAATTAATGCCGACAACAAGCTCACGCCATCCCCCTTCAAATTTTTCCGCATCCCCGCGGGCATCCAGCTTGCCTTCCTGAACCGCAAAAATCAGTCCTTCCATCTCCTGCAAAACATCATTCAGTTGCCGGATCATCAGATTCATCGCTTTCATCATCCTGTCCTGTTCCGAACGCTCCCTGACATCGATTTTCACATTCCCGTTTGCGATCTCCTCGGCAATTCCGGTTGTGGTATTCATGGCGTCGATCAGCATATTCAGGTTGTCCCTGATCTGATTGAAATCGCCCCTGTATGTTTCATCACTCTTTTCCGAGATATCGCCTTTGGATATCTGCTCCAGTTGGACTACTGTCTTATGAATCGGCGAGACAAACGCATCAATCAGGTTGTTTACGCCCAGAATGAGTTCCTGCCAACTGCCGGAAAAGTTCTCCGGGTTGCCTCGGCTTTTCAGTTTGCCCTCCTGAATTCCCTGAATCAGTTCCTCTATCTCCTGCAAGACCTGAGCGATAACGGTTTTCATGTTCCGAAACGCATCCGCCAGCGCACCGATCTCATCTTTCCGCCGAATACCTATCTCGCTGCTGAAGTCACCGGCAGCAATCGCATTGGCCGTTTCGAGAATATTCACAATGGGGCGGATGATTCTGAGAGTGGAGAACCATATCAGAACAAAGGCGATGATATCTGTAAGCATGATAGTCAGCGCGGTCTCCGTCATTCTATCTCTCATCTCGGCTTCCATGAATTTTTTGGTGACATATATCTCAAGGGTCCCTAATTTGCTCTCTCTTCTCATGATATCTCTCATTTTTATGATAAAATCACCCGAGATATCCTCCTCGACGTCAACGATCTGCCAATTATCGTCCCTTTTCTTTCCTTGCATCATGCTTTCATCTTTATCTCTTATTACAACAGCATAGATGTTTTTTTCAATCATTGTTGAGATGACCGTCCTTTCAATCAGCGGAGTATCCATGTTCCAAAGAGGCTCTGCCAGATATCCGGCCGCTTTGCCTACCGTAATCTTCGCAAAATTATTAAGCTCCGCGGTCGAACCGATTTTGATTTCATAACACTGATAAAGACCGAACAGCGTTAATGAAAGCGTTATGATTACAATAAAGTTTATCCCTATTTTCGTCTGAATGCTGTTAAACTTTAATCCAATATGTTTCATTTCTGATTTCCCTCCATGCTTTGTAACTTTGTAGGGTGGGTGAAGCGAAGCGAAACCCACCACCCACGATGATTAATGAACGTCGTAATGTATGGTGGGTTCCGCTTCGCTTCACCCACCCTACTTTGAGACGCTTTAAGATGCTTTAATATCGCTCGAAATCATCATCATCGAATTCCTCCATAAACCTGTTCTCTCCGCTTCTTTCTACAGGCGGTTTATCCGTCGATCCTGCCTTATCTGGCTTGGCAAAACGCAATTCTGCCGCATCTGTCTGTTCTTCTGTCTCAAAGCGATTCCGCATTTCCTCGGAAATGCTGAAGAATGACGCCACCTTCAGGAGTCTTTCTGCTTGGGACGAGAACTCCCGGCTCACCGCTGCCATCTCTTCAGTCAGAGAGACGTTCTGCTGGATCACCCGGTCCAATTGCTGAATCGCTTCGTTGACCTGTGTGATGCCGCCGGCCTGCTCCGTGCTGGAAGCGCTGATCTCCTGGAGCAGATCGGCCGTCCTCTGTATTCCGGAGACCATCTCTTCAAGAAGTTTGCCTGCTTTTTCAGCGATTTCCAGGTTGGAAACTGAAAGCGCGTTGATCTCTTTTGCCGCCTTCTGGGTGTGTTCGGCCAGTTTTCGGACTTCGGCCGCGACCACCGCGAACCCCTTGCCGTGTTCTCCTGCCCGGGCCGCCTCGATGGCCGCGTTCAGGGCCAGCATGTTGGTCTGCCGGGCAATCTCTTCGATGATGCTGATTTTGTCCGAAATGCTTTTCATGGCCCGGACGGTCTCCATCACCGCATTCCCTCCCTCCTGCGCATCCCCGGCCGCTTTCGCGGCGATGGACGCGGTCTGTTTCGCATTATCCGCATTCTGATCCACCATGCTGTTCATCTCTTCCATGGAGCTTGATATCTGTTCAATACCCGCCGCCTGCTGGGATGTGCCATGAGAAACCTGCTCCGAACCGGAGCTTAACTCTTCACTGCCTGCGGCAACTTGGCCGGCTGCTCTTTGAACGTCAACAGCAAAACCGCTCAGATTCTCAATCATCATATTGAGGTTGTTCTTTATCTCATTGAAGTCCCCCTTATACGTTTCCGTGATTTTTTCGGGAATATCCCCCTTGGAGATGCGCTCCACATACGCCGCGGTCAGATTCAGGGGATCGAGAACCGCATCCAGAGTGTTATTCACCCCTCTGATAATCCGGGCATATTCGCCCCCGAATCTGCTTTCATCTCCCCGGTCATCCAATCTGCCTTCCAGAACGGTGTCTGTCAGTCTGTTAATATCTCCGACAATACTTTTGACCGTGCTCACCATCTTCGCAAGGGATTTCCCGAGAATATCCTTTTCAGACAGAATCGTCACTTCCACAGAGAGATCCCCGTCGGCAATCTTCTCCGCCACCTGAACGGTCCCCCGGAGATTCGATATGAGCATGTTGATGTTGTTCTTTATCTCATTGAAATCTCCCTTGTACGCGTCTGTGATCTCATCCGGAAAATCGCCTTCCGAGATTCGGTCCATGTATGCCGCGGCGACATTCAGGGGGCCGATCACCGCATCCAGGGTGTCGTTAATGCCTCTGATGATTTTGGCGTAATCGCCCCCGAATTTTTCCGAGTCGCCCCTGACATCAAGATGCCCCTCCATCGCTTCACTCGTCAACTGGTTAATATCCGCAATAATCATCCTGATATTACTGACCATCATGGCGAGCGACTTCCCAAGCGTATCCTCTTCCGAGAGAATGTTCACCTCGGCTGACAGATCTCCGTTGGCAATCTTTTCCGCCATTTGGGCGGTCCCGCTCAGATTGGTTATCAGCGTATTAATGTTGTTTTTGAACTCATTGAAATCCCCTTTGTATTCATCGGTAATCTTTTCCGGAATATCGCCTCTGGAAATCCGGTCGATATACGTTGCTGTCTTATGAATCGGTGTCACAAAAGCATCAATCACGTCATTTACGCCAAAGATGAGTTCACGCCAGCTCCCCTTAAATGCCTCGGCATTGCCCCGGTTGTCCAATCTGCCCTCCTGAACAGAGTGAATCAGATCATCCATCCCTTTTAAAACATGACCGATGGTTTTCTTCATATTGCGAAAGGCCTCTGCTATCTGACCCATTTCGTCTTTGCCACGGATATCGATCTCTTTTTGAAAGTTTCCGTCGGCAATTGCGTTTGCTGTCTCAACGATATTTGCGACTGGACGAGTGACGCCGGCGGCCACCATCCAGATGACAAAAATGATGAGAGTGACAGCGCCGGCTGTTGTGATGAGCGAAATGATTTTGATACGGTTTATGACTTTGAGGAATTCGACATTTCGGGCGGTCGCGGCCACTATCCAGCCTTTTTCAGTGTAAGTTGAAAATCGGGCAGTCTTATCTTCTCCCTTCCACCGATATGAGACTCGGCCGTTTTTAAGCGATAACATTTTACGACCGAAATCAAAGTCGAGAAGGTTGAGGTTCAGAATGTTCTCTTTGACGGGATGGGCCAGAATTGTTCCGTTGCTGTCAACCATGAACAAATAGCCGGTTTCGCCGATTTTGTGTTTGTTGATCACCTCTTCTGAAAAATAATTCAGTTCAATGGGAGTGCCGACAATTCCCACAAACTTCCCGTTATCCATGATCGGCGCAGTCATAAGTAATACGGGCTTGCCAGTCGCGGGTGATTTGCCTGCATCTCCCACCCAGACCTGGCCTTGCTGCGCTTTTGTGATGTTAATCGAATATTCGGGATGCTCAGACAATTTCATGCCTATCACACCCTCTGCTTTCAGGGCAACCATAAAAATCACACCGTCTGTGTCTGTCAGCACCAGATTTTCATAAACCGGTGAAAGCTGATGATAAGAGATTAACCTTTCCTGGGCTTCGTCCAAACGTCGGCCCTGACACGCGTCTTTTAACAAGCTGTCCTTACTCAGAAGGATGATCTCTCTCTCCCGCTCATCCAGCCATCTCGCCAGTTCGCTCACTGTTTTCTGAACAATTGTTTCCATGTTTTTCTCTTGCTGAGACATGATGGCATCTGACGACAGGTGGTAAGAAATTATCGCCAAACCGATAATGGCAAAGCAT
The DNA here is from genome assembly GCA_030378035.1 of Desulfobacterales bacterium HSG2. Lineage (GTDB taxonomy): Bacteria > Desulfobacterota > Desulfobacteria > Desulfobacterales > 4be13 > JAUCGI01. The sequence goes on along the minus strand of JAUCGI010000013.1, from coordinate 37,181 downwards.
GTTATCGGAGTAATTGTCAACAGCAATTTGTTTCTTAAACTCATATTTCGCATTCTCTTCTCCTTAATCCATAATCTTGATCTTGATTCTTGATCTTGATCTTGATCGAACGGACACGGGCAGGATCAAGATCAAGAGTAAGAGCAAGAGCAAGTCCTAAGTTTATAACTATGCACCTATATGCATTATCTTTTTAATATCTCTCAAAATCCCCATCATCAAGTTCTTTCATATCTATATCTGTTCCGGTTTTCTTTTTCTCCGGCAAAGGGAAAAACGGCTTCTCCGCTGCTGCTTCTGTTTGATCTGAACTGATCAAACGCGCTTTTTCCGATTCAGTCATACCTATCTGCTCTCTCTTCTTTGACGCGACATAACTCCTTTGTTCAGCGTCATTCTGCATTCCATCAGGGACTTTGAAGAATGATGCCGCTTTCAGCAGTTGTTCGGCCTGGGAGGAGAACTCCCGGCTTGCCGCCGCCATTTCCTGGGTCAGAGCGGCGTTCTGCTGGATCACCTGATCCAATTGCTGAATCGCTTCGTTCACCTGTGCGATGCCGCCAGCCTGTTCGGAACTGGAAACACTGATCTCCTGAATCAGTTCGGCGGTTCTCTGTATCCCGCTTACCATCTCATCCAGGAGATTGCCAGCTTTTTCGGCAATTTCAAGATTGGAGACAGAAAGCGCATTGATCTCCTTGGCCGCTTTCTGGGTGTGCTCCGCGAGCTTACGGACTTCGGCCGCGACCACCGCGAACCCCTTGCCGTGTTCCCCGGCCCGGGCCGCCTCAATGGCCGCGTTCAGTGCCAGCATGTTGGTCTGACGGGCAATTTCTTCGATGATGCAAATCTTGTCTGAGATACTCTTCATCGCCTGCACCGTGTCACCCGCCGCTTTTCCGCCCTCCCGGGCATCCTGCGCCGCTTTCATGGCAATGGCCGCGGTCTGTCTCGCATTGTCGGCGTTCTGATCCACCATGCCGCTCATCTCTTCCATGGAACTCGATATCTCTTCAATACCTGCGGCCTGCTCGGTTGTTCCCTGGGACACCTTTTCGGCACCGAGACTCAGTTCTCCGCTGCCGATGCTAACTTGGCCGGCCGCGTTCTGAACATCCTCGGCAAAGTGTCTGAGATTCTCCATCATTATATTGAGACTGTTCTTTATCTCGTTAAAGTCGCCTTTGAACTCATCTGTGATCATCTCGGGGATGTCGCCCTTGGAGATGCGATTCACATAGCCCGCCGTGATCTTCAGCGGTCCGACCACCGCGTCCATCGTATTGTTCATGCCTTTGATGATTCGGGCGTATTCACCGCCGAATCTGTTCTCATCCCCGCGGGCGTCCAGTCTCCCCTCTGCCGCGCTTTCCGTCAGCATAATGGTCTCTTCTGTCAAACCGCTCACGGCGTCAATGCACCGGTTAAGGCTGTTCCTGATTTCATTGAAATCGCCTTTGTACTCCTGGGTGATCTTTTCTGTTATCTCACCTCTGGAAATCCGGTCAATATATTCCGCTGCCATGTTCATCGGCTCGATCACGGCGTCCATGGTTCTGTTAATTCCTCTGATGATTCTGGCATAGTCCCCGCCGAAATTCTCCGTATTCCCCCTCATATCGAGCCTGCCTTCCGCGGCATTCTGCGTCAGGATGACCGTTTCGTTAACCAGCCCGTTCACCGCGTCGATACACAGGTTGAGGCTCTGCCTGATCCGGTCGAAATCTCCTTTGTACTCTTCCGTGATCTTTTCCGGAATGTCGCCCTTGGCGATCCGATCTATGGCAGCGGCGGTCATGCTGATCGGCGCGACAAACGCGTCAATCAGCGAATTTACGCCTGTGACAAGTTCCCCCCATCCGCCGTCAAATGCTTCCGTATTGCCCCGGGAATCAAGTCTTCCCTCCTGAACCGCACAAACCAGTCCCTCCGTCTCCGTGAGAACATCTCTGATACTCCCCTTCATCTCATTCAGGGCGTTCACCAGAGTTCCAATTTCATCTTCATAATCCGTCTCTATCTCCGCGCTCAGATCGCCTTTTGCAACAGATTTGGCAAATGCAACACTTTCTGTTATCGGTGTCACAATCTGCGTCGAAATTAACCGGATAACAAGAAAAGCGGCAAAGGCGACCCCGAAACCGATTCCGACCTGCCACAAGAGGGTCTCTCTTCCGCGTTTCCGTAATCCTTCCACCAGTTCACGGGCCTGCGCCAGAGCAACCGTTTTCGGAAGATTGATAATCACGGCCCACGGGGTTCCGGTTCTGCCGATCTCCAAAGGGACGATCACTTCTATGCTGTTCTCCTCAAAACTGACTTTGCTCCTGCCGAAACGTATCTGTTCCATATCTTCCTGCCAGTCATTCGTTTCAATCACCTTCAGATGTTTTCCCACGAGATTGGGACTGCCGCTGACCGCCGCCAGAATCCCGTTGTGGCTCACGATGGACATGCGACCCGCGCCGGTGTAAAAATTCTTATTGCTCTGCTCAATCAGCGTCTGAATGAAATCCAAACGCATATCCACGCCTGCAATACCGTAAAACCGCCCCTCCGCCATGATGGGAGCAACCAGCGAGGTAATCCATACGGTTTTTCCCTGAACAGGATAAGGATAAGGGTCAATCGCGCACTCTCTGCCCCGATCTTTCGGAAGGAGGTAGTAATCTCCTTTCCGGACGCCGTTTTTATGCCTTTCCCGGTTTTCATAATCGACCAGCGGATCGACTCCGATATTTCCGCTTTCATTTTTGCTCCAATAGGGAATGAAGCGGCCGGTCCCATCATGCCCCTCCTTTCCCACATGAACTTTGTCCGACTGATCCAGCGCGTTCTCTTCCCACGCGGTGTAAGTCCCCAGAAACGTGTCATTCCGCATCAGAGCGACTCGCAGAATATTGTTGATCTCCTTCCTGTCAATGCTGAGGCTGATCTTCTCATCTCTGATCCCGGAAAACGCATCTGCCAGCGTCCGGGCCGCATCCAACGCCACCTCCAACTCGGATTTGATCTCAAACGCCATCGCCTTGGAAGTCTCAAGCAGTTGTTTGTTTGCCGCATCAATTGCAAAGTCATCCGCCGAAGTTGTGACAAATTCCACCGTGTTTCTCACGGAAACGATCCCGTATATCACTATCGCTCCCACAGTTGCCAGAAGACAGACGCTGAAAATGGTGATCAGTTTCATTTTCAGAGACTTAAACTTCTTCAAAAATTCAAAATTCATAATGTTATTCCTCCCTTATCTTAAATCCTAATCTTGATCTTGATCTTAATCTTAATTTTGCTCTCGTTTCTTAATCTTTCCCGTGTTCAATTGGGAGCGGGATTGAGAGCAAGAGCAAGATTAAGAGCAAGATTAAGATTAAGGCTCCACCCTACATGTTATCTTTTTCCTAATATCTCTCGAAATCGCCGTTATCAAGTTCTTTCATATTTATATCCGTTCCAGCTTTCTTTTTCTCCGGGGAAGAGAAAAACGCCTTCTCCGCTACTGTCTGATCTGAACTGACAAAACTCGCTTTTTCCGATTCAGTCACACCTGCCTGCCCCGTGTTCTTTGACTCGATATAGCTTCTTTGTTCAGCGTGTTTCTGCATTCCGCGTTCCGTATTCCGCATTTCATCGGGGACTTTAAAGAATGACGCCGCTTTCAGCAGTTGTTCGGCCTGGGAAGAGAACTCCCGGCTTGCCGAGGCCATCTCCTGGGTCAGAGCGGCGTTCTGCTGGATCACCCGGTCCAATTGCTGAATGGCTTCATTGACCTGTGAGATGCCGCCGGCCTGTTCGGTACAGGAAGCGCTGATCTCCTGAATAAGCTCGGCTGTTCTCTGTATCCCCGACACCATCTCTTCAAGAAGGCTGCCCGCTTTTTCTGAGATTTCGAGGTTGGAAGCCGAAAGAAGCCCGATCTCTTTGGCCGCCTTCTGGGTGTGTTCCGCGAGATTGCGAACTTCGACCGCGACCACTGCGAACCCCTTGCCATGTTCCCCGGCCCGGGCCGCCTCGATGGCCGCATTCAGTGCCAGCATGTTGGTCTGGCGGGCAATCTCCTCGATGACGCCGATCTTATTCGAAATGCTCTTCATGGCCCGGACCGTCTCATCCATCGCCTTTCCCCCTTCCCGGGCATCCTGAGCCGCTTTTGTGGCAATGGCCGCGGTCTGCCGGGCATTATCGGCGTTCTGATTCACCATGCTGCTCATCTCTTCCATGGAGCTTGAGACCTGCTCAATGCTTGCCGCCTGCTCGGATGTTCCCTGGGACACCTTTTCGGCCCCGGTACTCATTTCCTCACTGCCGGAGGCCACCTGCTTTGCCGCATTCTGAACATCCGAGGCAAAATGACTGAGGTTCTCAATCATCATATACAGGGATTTCCCGAGCACATCCTTTTCTGAAAGAATATTCACCCTGACGGACAGATTTCCGTGGGCAATCTTTTCCGCAACCAGAACGGTCTCCCTAAGATTGCAGACCATCATATCGAAAGAATTTCCGAGCACATCCTTTTCTGAAAGAATATTCACCGTTACGGACAGATCCCCGTGAGCAATCCTCTCCGCTATTTGGACAGTCCCGCTGAGATTCGATATCAGCATATTAAGATTGTTTCTGATCTTGTTGAAGTCACCTTTGGATTCGCCCGTGATTTTTTCAGGAATTTCGCCCTCCGAAATCTTGTCAATATACGTTGCCGTCATGTCAATCGGTTCCATAAATGCTTCGATCACGTTGTTGACGCCGACGACCAGTTCACGCCAGCTTCCTCCGAAAGTATCCGCGTTGCCGCGGGTATCCAAACTGCCTTCCTGAATCGCCTGTGTCAGAACATCCGTTTCTTTCAAAACATGACCTATCGTATCTTTCATATTCCGAAAGGCTTCCGCCAACTGACCGATTTCATCTTCCCGGCGGATATCTGTCTCCTTTTCAAAATTTCCCTCTGCAACTGCATTTGCCATCTCCACAATGGCTGCGACAGGACGGGTGATTCTCCGGGTTACGAACCACAGAAAGAGGAGCGCGGCTGCGACACAAAAGAGGCTGATTCCGATGCTTTGCCACATTGCACGGAACGCCTGACTCATCTCTTCGTCTGCTGCCCGGGTGATCCTTTCCGAGGGAACAAGGACGTTCACAGACCAGGAAGCTGCTGTTTCGCCTATCTTCACAGGGGTGAAAACAGTTAGATGACCTTCACGCTCTTCTGCAATCGTCTCACTTTTTCGGATGTATTCTGTATCTTTCTCCCAATCTTCACGGATCTCTTTTATATGTTTGCCAGCGAGTTCCGGCTTCCCTGTGACTCCGGCAAGAGTTCCGTTATGGCTGAATACGAAGATTTCCGCGGTCCCGTCATACATATTTTTCACATTGTCAACATATTCGCTCAGGATATTGAGCCGCACATCAATCCCCACAATGCCGTGGAATTTTTCATTCACGATGATTGGGACAATCAGAGAGGCAATCCATTCGGGTTTTGCCTGAACCTTATCCATAAAAGGATCGCTAACATACTCCTTTTTCGTTTTCTTTGGCAGCAGATAATAATCTCCGATTCCTTCATTATCGTAGTTTTTCAGGGGCCTGAGCGAGATCGGGCCATTCCCGTTCCGGTACCAGCAGGGAATATACCGGCCGGTCTCGTCATGCCCTTTCTCGTTCGCGTATCCCTGGTCCAACGGATCGAAAGCCCCCGGTTCCCACCCCGTGTAAACAGCGGCAAAGTGAGGATTCTGAGCCAAAATGATTTTCAGAATCATATTAATCTCCTCTCTGCCAAGTTCTCCTCCGAATTCCTTGCTCTTTATGCCGGACAGCATCTGAGCGAGTGTGCGCGCTGTATTGATCCCTGTTTGCAAACTCCCTCTGACTGCATTGGCATGTTGTTTCGCGATGGCTTCAACGTAATAGTAGGCGTCTTTGACTGCCTTTTTCCGATCCGTTTCCGCCCGTTCTTTCATTCCCATTGCGGAATGGGTAATAATAATTGCCGCCGTGACCAGCAGGCAGATACCCGCCCAGAAGGCGATTTTTATCTGCAAATGTTTCTTCATGATATCTCTCCTTTTTTCATGCGGCACATGGCGTGTTTTCATGTCATCACCGCGCGCCGCACACAGCCTATTTTTTTTTATCGGGCCGCTTTTTTCCAGAGCAGTTCAAACCCTTTCCGCGTGTTCCTGTCCAGAATTTCCCAGGGAATAAAATGATCCTCAAAGTAATTCGGATCATCAAGATGAAACGCCTTGATTTCTTCAGGAGTCGCCCGATCACTGATCGCGGAGCTGACTGGAAAATTATTCAATGTCCTGATCACCTGATCAACCTGAAAGTCAGGGCTGATCGTATAATCGATCCACTCTTCGGCAATCCGTTTCAGCTTCGGTTTGTTCCTGAGCGTATGGCTGATCATCCAACCATCTATATAAGCGGTGGAGCCTTCAGCAGGGGTCGCCATTTTCCAAGTCTCACCTCTCTTTTTCAGTTCGGAAAAAGCAAACCCCCAGCAGGCAGCCAAAGAGAGACCTTGCAGATCGTCGGCAGTCTCCACGGCACCGTAGAAAGACCTGACATTCTTGGCGAGATATTTCAGCTTGGTGAGAAATTCGGGAGAAGAGGCTGCCTGGTATTGATAAATCTTGCTTTTGTCAAGCCCCATTGCCAGGCTGGTGATGTAGATATTTGTCACATTAATGGTTGACGCTATCGTGTATTTCCCGGCATATTTCGGGTCCCAGAGAATTTTCCAGGTCTTTGGTTCGTCCTTTATCATATTGGTATTGTATCCCAGTCCGTAGGGGCCGTATATAAACGGGACACCGTAAACCTGCCCGCCTTCTGTAAAATAACGGGTTTTTTGCAGAGGGGAGAGAATCTCTTTAAAATGACGAAGATTGCTCACGTCAACCGGTATGGTCCGTTTTTTTTTGATGTACTTGTGCCTGGGATCCTTTGGGTAATTATGTGAAGTGGTAAAGATATCAACTTCACTGTTTATCAGTGCGTTACGGTAATCCACAAATTCTGACGCATACTTCACCGTAATTTTCAGATCAATACCGTGCTTATCCCTGACCGAGTGCCTGAATATTTCAAGATGATTTTCAGGGGCATATCCGTCCCATACCAGCATCCTCAATTCCTCAGCAATCCCCGAACACGTCGGAGAGACTGCGATAAGGATACCAAAAACTGCAAAAACTGCAAAGCGTTTCATTGGTAAACCTCCTTTTTTGCCATATGGTTGCTATTTTGTTGAATACAAGACACATCCGTCCAAGTCCGTTTGCCTATCTCCCATAAGTGTAAACTGAGTCTTAGTCTTGCTCTTGCTCTTGCTCTTGCTCTTGCTCTTGCTCTTGCTCTTGCTCTTGCTCTTGCTCTTGCTCTTGCTCTTGCTCTTGCTCTTGCTCTTGATCTTGCTCTTGCTCTTGATCTTGCTCTTGCTCTTGCTCTTGATCTTGATCTTGCTCTTGATAAAGATAAAGATAAAGATAAAGATAAAGATAAAGATAAAGATAAAGATAAAGATAAAGATAAAGTTTACACTTATGGTCTATTTCCTATCACCTCCCTTTTTTTCAGTTCTGCCCGAAATGACATGGCATGTTAGCTGCCCTCACTATCATATAAAAGCATGACTGACAAACTTTTATACTGATTATAACGCCTTTTGGGGAGCAGGGTGGATTCCGGGTCAAAAATGATAAAAATCCTGCCGATTTTTATCATTTTTGCCCGGAATGACAGGGTTGGAGCCTCTGAAAACGGAGTTCCCCAAAAGGCGTTATAATCAGCTTTTATAATCACTAAAACATATTTTGCACAAAATTACAAGCTATATTCGTCATTTTTTGTCATTTTTTTTGGCATACACAGAAACGCTTTCATTTTTCGGTATTTTACAGCGGTTTAACGCGTAATGGGAGACAGTTTTATGTCTGCGCCGGAAGCTTTCTGGTCAGTTTCTGTTCTGCTGACTGTATCAGCAGAATAGAAAACTGCGTTTCTGTCCAGATCGAACCGGGCCTGCCGGATTTGTCAATCCGGCAGGCGCGTGAAAAAATCTGCTGATTTTTCCTTTCAAGCTTCGATCATAAGTGTAAACTTAAGGATTCCCAATCTTAATCCTGCTCCTGCTCTTCTTGCTCTTGCTCTTGCTCTTTATCTTGCTCTTGCTCTTTATCTTGCTCTTGCTCTTGCTCTTTATCTTTATCTTTATCTTTATCTTTATCAAACGGACACGACAGGATTAAGATTAAGATTAAGAGCAAGAGCAAGAGCAAGAGCAAGAGCAAGAGCAAGAGCAAGATAAAGAGCAAGATAAAGAGCAAGATAAAGAGCAAGATAAAGAGCAGGATCAAGAGCAAGTCCTAAGTTTACACTTATGAAGCTTCGATATTCGAGTTAAGAATTTCAGCGGGATTCAGACCCGCTCGGGTCATGGCATCGATTACCGGACCAGATGCGCCTGTAACCTCAAAGACCATCCCTTCCTGTTCAGCCGTTATTCGGGCCGAACAGAGTAACTGAACCCCTGCTGTATCACACTCGCTCACCTCGCTTAAATCAAGAACCAGTTCATTATTCTCTTTAAGATATGAAAGCAGATATTCCCGAAGCGAAGCCGCCTCATAGATAGATATGGCACCTTCGGCCTTCAAGAGCGTTTTCTCCTCTCTTTCCTGTTTTATGAATCCCATAATCATCTCCTTTCTTTGATTCCGGGGATGCCAAAGTTTACTTTGGCCGCGATAAACGCGTCGAAGCCTGGCAGGGTTTCACCGCTACCGACCTCTGCCAAAGTAGAACTTTGGCACTCCGGAGCCGGAGGCCACAAACTTTAGTCGAGAAGTTCCTGTACGGCCTTCACCAGTTCTTTACGATCAATAGGCTTGACAAAAGTGCGTTCCGCACCAAATTTTCCGGCCAGTTCCAGATAAGTTTCCGGACCGATCCGGCCGCCTCCGGATATCGCAATAATCTTTAGTCCCGGCGACAGCCTTTTCAGCTCCAATATCGTCTCAATACCCTCCTTGTCAGGCATAACAATATCCGTGATAACCAAGTCGGCAGACTTCTCCCTGTAGAGTTTCGCTCCTTTGATTCCGTCAGGAGCGTCAAGCACCTCATGTCCTTCCCTCTCCATTGTCGCTTTGAGCATAGAACGAACCAGACTGTCATCTTCAATAATCAGAATTCTTGCCATAATTACTCCTCCTTTGTTTTTAACATTCCTAATTCCCACTTCCTAATTCCCACTTCCCACTTCCCACTTCCCACTTCCCACTTCCCACTTCCTAATTCCTATCCTTAATACTTTTCAAAATCTGAATCATACTCATCCCATTCCCTTCCGTCATCCATTTTGGTATCATGCCCGGCATTTTTGCCAGTCCCTTTTCCGGTCTTTGCATCGCCGCCTTGTTCTCCGATTTCTCGGCCGTTTTCGTTCTCAGGCGATTTGCTTATGATCCTTGCTCCGGACTTTTGAACGACGCCATCTCCTTTTTCTGCATGATCTGCTGTTTTTCGGAGAGCATTATCAATCTTGAAGAAACGCATCGTTTTCCGGAGCTGTTCAGCCTGACTCGCCAAGTCTTCGGAAGTCGAAGTGAGTACCTCGGATGTTGACGCCACCTCCTCAGATGCCGAAGCATTTTGCTGAATCACCATATCCAACTGCTGAACCGCTTTGTTGATCTGATCTGCGCCCGTGTTCTGTTCGCCGCTCGCCGCGCTGATCTCCTGAACCAGTTCCGCAGTTTTCTGAATATCCGGTACAAGCCTGGCCAGCATTTCGCCCGCTTTCTCTGCGATATCCACACTGGTATTTGACAGCTCGCCAATTTCAGATGCTGCGGTCCGGCTCCGCTCGGACAGACTGCGAACCTCAGACGCCACCACTGCAAAGCCTTTGCCGTATTCTCCTGCTCGTGCGGCTTCAACCGCCGCATTCAGTGCCAGCAGATCCGTCTGGCGGGCGATCTCTTCAACAATCGATATCTTCTGGGCAATCTTCTTCATGGCGGCAACCGTATCGGTGACCGTTTTTCCGCTCTCCCGGGCATCCTCGGCAGACTTGGACGCGATCCGTTCGGTTTGCAAGGCGTTATCAGCATTCTGGCTGATGTTGGCGCTCATCTGCTCCATGGAAGCCGAGACCTCCTCAGCCGAAGCAGACTGCTCTGATGCGCCCTGAGACATCTCCTCCGCGCTGGCGTTCATCTCCTCCGCGTTGGAACTCATCTCACTGCTGCTGGCCGCTACGTTATTCGCTGCGCGCTTTACGTCACCCACAATCCTGCGAAGCTTTATTATCATTTCTTTCAACGCATCTGCCAGAATGCCGACCTCGTCTTTTTGGGCGATTTCCACATCAGCAGTAAGGTCGCCCCGGGCAACTGCTTTGGCAAAATCAACGATCTTAATCAAAGGGGCGGCAATCCCTCTTGCAATAAAAAATGCGAAAATTGCCACTAATACGGCAATACCCCCGCCTACGAGCAATATGTTTCTGATCAGATTTCCGATCGGTGCCATGACTTCGGCCTCATCGATCTCGGCCAGCAAGGCCCATGTCATCTCTCCCACTTTCACCGGCGTATAGGCTGAGAGCACCGGATTTCCGTTATAATCTATGATAATCTCCTTCTCTGTTTTTTCGGAGAGCGCCTCCGTCACCGCACGGGTATCCACCTTTCCTTTGGATGGATTGGCAAAAGACGCCTTTATCGAATGGCTGACCGGGTCCAGGAAAGAATCAGACCGCATGAGCTTATCCGGTCCTACCAGGTAAGTCTCTCCGCTTCTGCCCATACCATCACGCTGCTGCATAATTTTGTCAATTTCCTCAGGGGAGAGTTGAAGAGCCACAATCAGTTCCACTTTGCCCCCAACGAGAAGAGGCTGGGCAATGAAGGTAGCCGGTTCGTTATTGCTCGGGGGATAGGGTGCAAAATCGGCGATGCCGAATCGGCGGGTCTCCAACACCCGCCTGACCAGTCTGCCAAGCCCTGAGTCGGCATATTTGCCCCGGATCATGTTTGTACCATAGTCCGCTTCATGTTTGACAGAATAAAAAACTTTGCCATCAGGATGGACCAGAAAAAGGTCGTAGTAGTTGTACTTTCGGATATAGCTGGCAAAGAAATCATCTCGCTCGCCTTCTAACTTCGGCGCGATGACCTCCTCCAGATTTATTGTGCTGATGATCACCCAATTCAGCCCCTTAATATTCAGCGGATCATAAACGACCATCTCCAAATCGCCGGTACTGCCGGTTTTTATTTCCTGACCGGATTTGCCCGCCAGCGCCCTCTCAATATCCGCACCGGATTTTTCGCTGCCGATTCTGCCCTTCTTGACTACTCTGTCACTGCAATAAACGGTTTTCTTATCGCGTTTCCCGACAAGATACGTTTCCCCTGTTTTCCCCATGCCTTTACGCTGCTGCACGATGGCATTGAGCCTCTCAGGCATCATCCGAAACGCGATGTATCCTTTCAATTTCCGATTCTCATCCCGCATCTTCGCCATTATAAAAGCGGCATACCGATCTCCCGAAGGCGCATAAGGTTCAAACTCGGTAATGACGATATCCGCTCCGCCGCCGGATTGCAGTGCCTGAAAAGCCTTTCCCAGTCCTGAATTTTTCAGCTCGCTTTCAGGGATAACCATCCCCATGTCAAATTTCCTGGCAACGGTATAGACAATATCTCCGTCAGTGTGAATGAGGAAGATATCGTCCCATCCGTTATTCTGCATGATGCCTTTCATACGCAAATTGTACTTCTCGGCAAGAGCGTTCCATTCAGGGGTCAGCGTCTTATTACCGGCTTCGAATACATCGCTGAATTCGATTAGGGCTGTTCTGATGTACGGATCATCTTTGACGATATGTAACTTTCTTCTCATACCGTCAAAGTGCTCTTCGATGCGTGTCTTTTTGATCTCCTGAGCGATTTCCAGTTTCTGAAAGGCATCTTGCATGAGGACTGCCACCGTTTCTATCAGAACGCCCATATCTCCTCTGCGTTCATCAAAAAATTTGTTGATCTGCGTTTTTTTTATCTCACGCACAGCCTCAAGCTGCGCGTACGACTTTGCCATGACCGCATCCGACGCCTGCCAGCAGCTCCACCCTCCCACAGAAGCAATGGAGATAAAGCCTGCGAACAAAAACAGGATCATCAATTTCGGTTTCATCTTAACATCTTTAAGTCTGATCATTTGTCTTCTCCTTATTTTATTGGTATTTTGTGTTTGGTATTTTGTGTTTAGTGTTTTGGTGTTTGGTGTTTTGTGTTTGGCAAGTTTTTTTCATATTGAACACCAAACACCCAAGCACCAAACACCAAACACCCAAACACCAAACACCCAAACACCCAAACACTAAACACCATTCTCAACCAATTGAATCATTTGGTTGACATCAAGAATCAGCGCCACCGTACCGTCACCCAGAATGGTCGCGCCAGAGATGCCTTCCACGTTCTTGTAAGCTTTGCCTAATGTCTTGATCACCGTCTGATGCTGTCCGATGACACGATCTACTCCCAGGCCGATTCTGTCGCTTTTCGCCTCAACAATCACGACCCGTTCATTATGCGAAGAACCTTCCTGAATGACAAACAACTCTCGCAGATCTATGTACTGAACGATTTCTCCCCTGAGATTGATGAGATTCCGTTTTCTGGCTTTGATCATCTCCTCCGGCTCCAAGTTGACGCATTCCTCCACCACCGAAAGCGGCAATACAAAATGTCCCTCTCCGATCTTCACGAGGAAACCGTCAATGATTGCCAGGGTCAGCGGCAATTTCAGAGTAAAGGTGCTCCCGACGCCTTTTTTGCTGCTGACTTCCACGGATCCTCGAAGTTCATCCACACTGCGTTTCACCACATCCATTCCCACCCCGCGGCCGGATATGTCTGTCACCTCTTCTGACGTCGAAAAACCGGGAGCAAATATCTGGGAAAATATCTCATTTTCAGACAATTCCGCATCAGGAGAGATAATGCCTCTCTCCTTCGCTTTGGAATGGATCGCTTCAGGATCAAGTCCTGCGCCGTCATCAGAGATACGGATCAGCACATCCGCGCCGGAATGCTCGGCCGACAAACGGATCGCCCCATGTCTCGGCTTGCCGGAACTTTCTCTGACTTTCGGGGTCTCGATCCCGTGATCAATGCTGTTCCGAATGATATGCATCAGGGGATCACTCAGCCGCTCGATCACGGTCTTGTCCAACTCGGTGTCTCCGCCTTCGGTCTCCATAACAACCTCCTTTCCCAGATCATCAGAAAGGTCTCGGACCAGACGTTTGAACGTGCTGAACGTCGTGCTGATCGGCAGCATTCGGATGCTCATGGTGGTATCCCGGAGATCTTCTGTCAGCCGCTCAAGTTCTTCGGCGATGGAGACGAGTTCAGTGTTATCCTGTTCGACGTTATCCATTCCGGCGTTATCCAGTTCGGCATTATCCTGTTCACCATCCTCCTCATAACCGGAGACTTCCTGGCTGAACCGCGCCTGAAGCGTCACCAGTTCGCCCACCAGATCCACCAGTCTGTCCAACTTTTCCGCGGGCACCCGGATCGTCGATGCCATTGCAATTTCATGTCGTTTCTTCCGCACCTGCTTGATATGCTGCTGTTCTGCCAGGGCAGATTCGACAATTCCCCGATCCACCAGATTATCTTCCACCAGCTTGTCTCCGATTCGCTTCTGCTCCAACAAAGCTCTCATCAGATCATCACATGCCAGATCGTGACGTTCAAGCAGAATCTGACCCAGTCGCTTATAATCCGAGTCAATAGTTTCCAGCCAGCCATCATCATCGATCATCTCTATATTCATCTCACAGTCGCCTTCAACAAAGATAAACACATCTTTGATGGCATTGATTCCTCTTGAGGTGGTCAGAATGATATCCCAATAGGTGTAACAGGATTCAGGATCAATCTCATTCAGCTTCGGAACCGCGTCCGTCTGAGCCAGAATGCTGCAAACCCCGAGTTCACGAAGTTCGTTCAACAAGAAGATCGGATTGGTGCCGTTTTTAAAAACGCCTCTTTTGGGACGAAAGCGAATCCGGTAGGTGACATTTCCCTCGAGATCATTGAACATGACATTTTCTGAAGGCGTCGGAACCTGAACCTCTTTGAGAATCGCCGTATCTTCTGAAACATCCGAAAGCAGTTCTCGCAGAGCCATGATAATCCCCCTTGATCTGAAATCATCCGCTGCTTCCCCTCCCTCGGACTCGTCAAGCATCGTCCTTATCTGATCCCGGGCGGATAAAGCCAGATTCACAAGCTCTTTGGTGACGGCTATTTTCCCATCACGCACAAAATCGAAGACCGTTTCTATCTCGTGAGTAAAGTCCGCGATATCATTGAAACCAGCCATGTCCCCTGATCCTTTTATCGTATGCAATGCCCGGAAAACACGCCCGATCAGTTCGGCGTCATCAGGGGTCTCCTCCAACTCCAGGAGAGAGACTTCAAGTTCGGCAAGAAGCTCATAAGCCTCTTCCATATAGACTTCTTTCTGTTTATCCATGGAAAAATTCCTTTCTTAGTCAGTTGACGGTTGACGGTTGACGGTTGACGGTTGACGGTTGACGGTTGACAGTTGACGGTTGACGCTTGACGCTTGACGCTTGACGCTTGACGGTTGTCAGTCCTAACGAACAATATAAGACAACCGATAGAACTGTCAACCAATAACCGTCAACCGATAACCGTAAACCGTCAACCGTAAACCGTCAACCGATAACCGTCAACCGATAACCGTCAACCGTAAACCGTCAACCGTAAACCGTAAACCGTCAACCGTCAACCGTAAACCGTAAACCGTCAACCGTCAACCGACCTTCTCAAAATACTCTTGGTCAGGATAAAATTATGCTGGATCAGGCGAAACACATCGCCCGGAACGATTTTCTCCTTGGTGTTTTTCCAGCGGCCATACCTCACGGCGATCTCCGAAGGCAAAGTTTTGCTTCCGCTCTTGGCTCTGAGTTCGGCGATAACAACTTTTGTCAGGTCAAAAACATCAGCGGGTGAAATCTTATCGCAATCATTGACTTCCACGAGAATCACCGGATCATATCCCCCTTTGCCCAAGTAATATTCGGAAATATTTTTATACACATGGTACAAAAGTTTATAAACATATCGGGGAAGAATCCTGCTTACCGGTTGGCTCGGGAACGGATAATACTCGTGTTCCACCCCGGCCTCCGCAGCGATCTTGTAAACGACAGGCAGGATACCTGTTACAACCGAGTCATAGACCTGCGCCGGCGTCGCCCAGTCTGTGCTGATGTTTTTTTTCTTTGCAATCTCAAGATGATGCATTGAAATCTGCCTCAGTATGTGGAAGACGTCGCCCGGGGTCTTGGGGCTTCTCTCTTCAGTTGATTCCGTAAACGTATCTTTGGAGACGAGGTATTCTTTCAAGAGAGCCAGAACTGCATACACATCCGAAGGATTTGTCCTGCTCGCGTCAATGCCGCGAGCCTCATTCAGTTTAAACGAACTGACCGCGTTATCATGAAGAATGTTGAACTCATCAGCAACGCTCAGCACCTTCTGATAGACATTTCTGGGTCTGAGATTGTTGCTGATCCGCTTCTTCGTCAAAGTAGTCGTCAGCCCGTACATTGAAGCAAGGGAATCGTCGATCGATTTTGCCAGATAATAGACCTCTGTCGGGGTAATCGTCTTCCACACCTCTCCCGACGCGTTCGCCGCGGACAGAATAAGCAAAGGAATGCCCAGCAGAATAAGCACTCGGTGGAAACAGTTAAAAATTCTCGAACTCAGTTTCATAAGAACCTCCTTTTCTTTATTATAAAAAATTTACAACCTTGGTTTCTATCAATACTTTTTCTGATTATAACACCTTTTGGGGAGTGGATTCCGGGCTAAAATCGGAAAATCCTCATGATTTTCCGATTTTATCCGGAATGACACGGTGCGCTGCCCGGTGCCGGAGTTGCCCGCCCCTGTCATTCCGGGTAAAATGATAAGAATCGGCAGGATTCTTATCATTTTAACCCGGAATCCAGCGTCTCCTCAAAAGGCTTTAGAGTCAATACTTTTCAAATCCGCCATCCAAGCCATCCCATTTTTTTCCGACAGAATCCATGTCCGTTCCGTATCCGGCCGGACTGTCAATGCTGTTTTCGCTTTTATCCCCTGCTCTGCTTTTTATCGGCCTGCCAAGCCTGGCCTTTGCGGCAGATTTTTTTACAGCATATTTCGCCACATCTCCCTCTGTTTCCGATTCCGTGTCATCAACTCTGAAGAATTCAATCGTATCCTGAAGCTTTTCAGCCTGCCCGGCCAGTTCCTCAGACGTTGAAGACATCTCTTCGGATGTGGCGACATTCTGCTGAATCACCTGATCCAACTGCTGAATCGCCTGGTTGATTTGTTTCGATCCGGAGTCCTGTTCAACGCTCGCCGCGCTGATCTCCTGAACCAGTTCCGCGGTTCTCTGAATATCCGGTACGATTCTGGCCAGCATCCGGCCGGCTTCTTCCGCAATCTCAACGCTTGTGATCGACAACTGCCCAATCTCGGCCGCGGCTTTCTGGCTTTTTTCAGCCAATTTGCGAACCTCGGACGCGACCACGGCGAACCCTCTTCCGTGTTCTCCCGCGCGGGCCGCTTCAATCGCGGCGTTCAGGGCCAGCAGATTCGTCTGTCGGGCAATATCCTCGACGACTGAAATCCTGCCGGCAATCTCTTTCATCGCAGTCACTGTCCGCTCCACCGCCTTGCCGCCCTCTCTCGCATCCTCCGAGGATTTTAATGCGATCTTCTCCGTCTCTATTGCGTTATCCGCATTCTGGCTGATGGTGGAACTCATCTGTTCCATGGACGCGGATACCTCCTCCGCGGAAGCCGCCTGTTGTGAGGATCCCTGAGACATCTTTTCAGCCGCGGTGCTTACCTCCCGACTCCCGGAAGCGATATTCTCCGATGCAATTTTCACATTAATGAGGACATGACTCAGTTCTCTGACCATCGAGTTCAGTGCCTGCATGAGTTCATCCTGCTCCGATCGTTCTCGGATATCCACGCACAGGTTTCCGCCGGCGATTTCCTGGGCAAGCCGCGCCACTTCGTCCGTTGCCCCGATAAGGGTGTTCAGGTTGTTTCTGATCCTGTTGAAATCGCCTTTGTATGATTCGGTAATCTTTTCAGGCGTATCGCCTTTGGAAATCCGGTCAATACAGGCTGCGGTCCTGTCGATGGGCGCGGCAAACGCGTCAATTAGCTGGTTGAGACCGGTGATGAGTTCCCGCCAACTCCCGCTGAAAGCATCCGCATTTCCCCGGGTGTCCAGTTTGCCCTCCTGAACCGCACGGATCTGCCCGTCTGTCTCCCTGAGAACATCGGCAATCCTGCTCTTCATCAGATTCAGGGCCTGCATAAGCGCATCCTGATCCGACCGCTCTCTGAACTCCGCGGAGATGTCTCCGTCAGCCATCTTTCCGGCAAGCAGGGTTACTTCGTTTGTTGATTCGATGAGCATATTCAGATTGTTCCTGATTTTGTCGAAATCGCCTTTGTATTCATCCGTGATCTTTTCCGGGATGTCCCCTTTGGAAATCCGGTCAACATAGGCCGAGGTCACATTGACCGGCGCGGCAAACGCGTCGATCAGCCGGTTGACGCCGAGAATGAGACCCTGCCAGCTCCCTGAAAACGCTTCCGCGTCCCCGCGAGTATTCAGACTCCCTTCCTGAACCGCCAGGATCAGTCCCTCCGTCTCTTTCAGAACATCGCGGATACTGCCTTTCATATTGCGGAACGCATCCGCCAAATTACCGATCTCGTCTTTTTGCCGGATAACGATCTCCTTATCCAGCGCGCCCTCGGCAATCTCATAAGCAACGGTCACGATTTCGGAAAGGGGCCGGGTCACGGATCGTGTGATTATAACCGATGCAACGCCCCCGATAATCATCGCCAAAATGAGTCCGCCGATAGTCATACTGAAAGCACTCGAAAGAGAGGAGACTGTCTCCTCGGCGATATTCTCTGTCTCGGCCATTCCCTTCTTCGCGGCCGCCCGGGCATCCTTCAGAATCCGGGTTGCGGTCTCTTCGCGCCGCACATTGAGTTTCTGCAAATTCTCCCAGTTGGCAAGGAGGGCTTTCATGGCTTTCTGATATGCCTGGGACGCTGATCGGATCGTGTTGATCTCTCTGATGTTTTCCTCTAACCGGGTGACGGATAAGAGTTCCTGAAATTTCTTTTCCATCACATCAAAATTCTCCTGAGCTTCCCGGATGAACCGGGGATCCCGAAGGGCCTGGGATTTGAATGTCGAGAGACGTGTCTCATTACCGATGTCGACCACGTTGTTAATCAGCGTGATCTTCATCAGGCGTTCGGAGAGTCTGTCCGGCTCGAATCCTGCAAATAATTCCGTTTCGAGGGTCTCGCTCTGGTGAGACAGGAACGTATAACAGTTTTTCATATATTCTGCCGCCGCCCTGTCAAGCGAGCTGCGATTCTCTGCAATCTCCTCATTCCGTTTCACGGTTTCACTGACAAGTTTTTCATATTCCGAAATTTTATCCTTTATATTCGATATGATTTTAGGAAGCTTTGTGAGATGCGGGGAATCGGCGGCCAGTTCTTCGGCTTTTGAAATATACCCTTTCACCTCATCCAGGCTCTTCATCCCCTTCTCGAAATAGTCCTTTTCCTCGCTTAATCCGTAGCCCAGCATGTGATACATGGTTTGCTGAGAAAACCGCTCCAGATTATTGGCCACTTTCACCTCGGGAACATACTCCTGCTCCAGCATGACAGACCGGCCTTTCACGCTGTGCATCCGCCAAGCCGAGACTGAGCCGAGGAGGAGCATGATAAGAATGACTATCCCGAACCCCATGCCGATTTTTACGCCCAGCTTCAAATTCTTCATTTCTGTTACTCCTTTCCATAAGGTTTGTCAGTTGTCAGTTGTCCGTGGTCAGTTGTCCGTGGTCCGTTGTCCGTGGTCCGTGGTCAGTTGCAATTAACCACGGACAACGGACAACGGACCACTCACCACTGACAGATCAATACCTTTCAAATTCTGTATCATAATCATCCCATCTCCCTCCGAACTCGTCCGCCGCTGACGAACAGCCGCCGGCCGGCTTTGTTTTTTTCCTGCCCGCGCCTCCTGCTTCAGATATGTTTCTCAGATTTGCCGAGTCCGAACCCTTTCCGCCATCCGTCCTTTTTCTGACCACTTCCTCCCTGTTTTCCGGATAATTCCCTGATTCATGTTCACGATCATCAAGTCTGAAAAACGCAATCGCGTTGCGCAGTTGTTCAGCCTGATCTGCCAGATCCTCTGAAGTCGAAGCCATCTCCTCGGACGCGGAGACGTTCTGCTGGATCACCTGATCCAACTGCTGAATCGCCTTGTTGATCTGTCCGGCGCCGTTATTCTGCTCGTTGCTCGCCGCGCTGATCTCCTGAACCAGCTCCGCGGTTTTCCGAATGTCCGGTACGATTCTGGCCAGCATCTCGCCGGCCCTTTCCGCAATCTCAACGCTTGTGATCGACAACTGCCCGATCTCGGCCGCGGCTATCTGACTTTTTTCAGCCAGCTTGCGAACCTCGGACGCGACCACCGCGAACCCTTTTCCGTAGTCTCCCGCGCGGGCCGCCTCAATCGCGGCGTTCAGAGCCAGCAGATTCGTCTGGCGGGCAATATCCTCGATGACTGAAATCCTGCCGGCAATCTCTTTCATAGCGGTCACCGTCCGGTCCACCGCCTTGCCGCCTTCCCTCGCATCCTCCGCGGATTTTAATGCAATCCTCTCCGTCTCAGCAGCGTTATCCGCATTCTGGCTGATGGTGGAACTCATCTCTTCCATGGACGCGGACACCTCCTCCGCGGAAGCCGCCTGCTGTGAAGCCCCCTGGGATATCTCCTCCGCGCTGGCGCTCATCTGCCGGCTCCCGGAAACGACATTGTCCGATGCGGACCTCACATGGGTGATGACCTCGTTCAGTCTTCCGAGCATCGAATTCAGCGCCCGCATGAGATTGTCCCGGTCCGAACGCTTCCGGATATCCATAAACAGGTTTCCGCCGACAATCTCCTCGGCAATCCGCACCACCTCGTCCGTCGCTCCGATAAGGGTGTTCAGGTTGTTTCTGATTTTGTTGAAATCGCCTTTGTACGACTCGGTGATCCTCTCAGGCGTGTCCCCCTTGGAAATCCGGTCAATACAGGCCGCGGTCATGTCTATCGGCTCGGCAAACGCGTCAACCAGTTGGTTGACGCCGGCGACGAGTTCCCGCCAACTGCCTCTGAAAGCATCCGCATTCCCCCGGGTGTCCAGCCGGCCTTCCCGAACCGCACTGATCTGCCCGTCTGTCTCTCTGAGGACATCGCTAATCCTGCTTTTCATCAGATTCAGCGCCCGCATGAGCGCGTCCCGGTCCGAACGCTCCCGCACATCCGCGGTGATGTCTCCGTCAGCCATTTTTCCGGCGAGCAGGGTTACTTCATTCATGGCGTCAATAAGCCTGTTCAGATTATTCCTGATTTTGTTGAAATCGCCGCTGTATTCGTCAGTGATCCTTTCCGGGATGTCCCCTTTGGAAATCCGGTCAATGTAATCCGCTGTCATGCTGACCGGAGCGGCAAACGCGTCAACCAGTTGGTTGACGCCGGCCACGAGTTCCCTCCAGCTCCCTTTGAACGCATCCGCATTCCCCCGGGTAGCCAGTCTGCCCTCCTGAACCGCACGGATCTGCCCGTCTGTCTCATTCAGAACATCGGCAATCCTGCTCTTCATCAGATTCAGGGCCTGCATAAGCGTATCCTGATCGGAACGCTCTCCGAACTCCTCGGAAATGTCTCCCTCAGCCATCTTTCCGGCAAGCCGGGTCACTTCGTTCATCACATCGACAAGCCTGTTCAGGTTGTTTCTGATCCGATTGAAATCGCCCCTGTATTCCTCGGCGATCTTCTCCGGAATGTCTCCTCTGGAAATCCGGTCGATATAGTCCGCCGTCACATTGACCGGATCCGCAAACGCGTCAATCAGCCGGTTTATCCCCGACACGAGTTCACGCCAGTCTCCGGCAAACGCGTCCGCGTCGCCCCGGGCGTCCAGCCCTCCGTCACGGGCTTTCCGAATCAGAGCGTCTGTCTCCTTTGTGACCGAGTTCACTGTGTCGGCAAGCAGATTCAGGCTGTCTCTGATCTGAGTGAAATCGCCTTTGTATTCGCCGGCGATCTCTTCCGGAATGTCGCCTTTGGAAATTCTGTCAACATACCCGGCAGCAGCGTTCAGCGGGCCGATTACCGCATCCAGTGTGGCGTTGACCCCGTTTACAATACTGGCGAATTCTCCCTTATGCCGGGACGCGTCCGCCCGTGTGCTGAGATTTCCCCGCGCGGCCGCGTCCGCGAGCATATCCGCGTCGGTCACCAGGCTCCGGATCGCGGCGACGGTTTCTCCGAGAGCCCGGCCGATCTTGTCGAAAATTTCTCCGACGGAGCGGGTGTCGTCATCTGTCTCTGATTCGACAATTTCAACATCCAGATCACCCCGGGCCACCCTGCCCAGATTTTCAACGAGCCTGTCAGCCTCGGCCGCCTGAAAATCCGCCTGTTTTCTGGCGACGCGGACCGCACGCCTGATCTCCGTCTGGTCCGTTATGACTTCCAGTCCGCCGATGACCCTCTCCTCCGCATCTTTCAGGGGAACAGCGGTGTAGGATATCCGGAGATCGGCCTCCCGGGGATGGGCGTCGGTCTCGGAAGTCACGGTGCAGCCCTTTCTCATGCAGTTGTCAAGAGCGCATTTTTCGTTTCGGCAGTCGGATGTCCTGAAATGGGTGTGGCACTCGGCGCCGATCATTGCTTCCCGGGACAGGCCCGCGAGATTTGCACAGGCTCTGTTTGCATAGCGGATCCTGAAATCCCTGCCGACAATAAAGGCTGGGAGAGGCATGACGTCTATGTGTCCGACAAGCGAGTCCGCGAGCCGGTTCACGCCGAGGACAAGTTCACGCCAGGCCCCGGTGAAGGTTTCCGCATTCCCCCGGGTGTTCAGCCTCCCCTCCTGAACCGCCTGAATCAGCCCGTCCGTCTCTTTCAGAACCTCACCGATCCTGTCCTGCATGTTGCGGAAGGCATCGGCGAGCTGACCGATCTCGTCGCTCTGCCGGATGTCTGTCCGGGTGCCCAGATCGCCGTCGGCAATATCCGTTGCCGCCCTGACAATTTTTTCAACACCCCGGACAATGCCGCGGGTGATCAGCACGCCGGCGGTAAGCATACACAGACCGGCTGTCAGCGTGAAAATGAGGATCAGAATCACGGAATTTCTGCGGGCATCCGCCGCATCCCTGCTCAGTACGGCCATCCGCTGTTCATGGCTTCCGATCCCGGTGCGGAGAGCGGACAGCACCCTGTCATACGCCTCCCTTCCCTCTCCCGTAATCAGCCTCAGGGCGTCCTCTTTGGCATAGTCATTGCTCAGTTCCAGAACATTCCCGCTGATCCGGCTGAATTCCTTCCATTCCTCCTGAAATGCTTTCAGTGATGCAGAGGGAGAATCTTCTGACTCCCCTTCGCCCTTTCCCGTGATCCTTTCGTATTCCCCGATTTGCAGAACCAACTGCTCATTCAGTCTCCCTATCTCCTCTTCAAGCTGTTCCATCATCTCCTGCTCCGACACGGAACAGTGGACAACGAAGCGGATCAGCACCTCCCAGGCGGTCTTTTCGATCTCATTTATTTTGAGAGCGGGAACCGCCTCGGTTTCAAACAGGGAGCGGGAAACATCCGCTGCCTTGCCGGTAAAAAAGAATCCCACACATCCCGCCGCAACCACGCAGAAGATTGTGATAAACATATTGAGATACAGTTTTGAACGAATACTCATTTCATCTCCCTTCTTACTTGATTTTGTTATGCCGTCTGGACCGTTGTCCGTTGTCCGTGGTTAATTGCAACGGACAACGGACAACTGACAACGGACAACGGACCACTCACCACTGACAGATCAATACCTTTCAAATTCCGTATCATAATCATCCCCTTTCCCTCCGAACTCGTCCGCCGCTGATGAAGAGACGCTGGCAGGCTTTGTTTTTTTCCTGCTCAGATTTGCCGAGTCCCCCGAACCCTTTTCCCAGGATCCGCCATCCGTCCTTTTTCTGACCACATCCTCCCTGTTTCCCGAATAATTCCCTGATTCCTGTTTACGATCATCAAGTCTGAAAAATGCAATCGCGTTGCGCAGTTGTTCAGCCTGATCTGCCAGATCCTCCGAGGTTGAAGCCATCTCCTCGGACGCGGAGACATTCTGCTGGATCACCTGGTCCAACTGCTGAATTGCCCTGTTGATCTGTTCTGTGCCGTTATTCTGCTCGCTGCTCGCAGCACTGATCTCCTGAACCAGCTCCGCTGTTTTCCGAATATCCGGTACGATTTCGGCCAGCATCTCTCCGGCCCTTTCCGCAATCTCCACACTGGAAACCGAGATTTTGTTAATCTCTGCCGCGCCCTTCTGGCTCCGTTCGGCCAGTTTCCGAACCTCGGAGGCGACCACGGCGAAGCCTTTTCCGTGCTCCCCGGCCCGGGCCGCCTCAATCGCCGCATTCAGCGCCAGCAGATCCGTCTGGCTGGCAATCGCCTCGATAATCGAAATCTTCTCAGCGATTTTCTTCATCGCGGTTACTGTGTCAGACACGGCTTTCCCGCCGCCCTGCGTATCCTCGGCGGATTTCAGAGCGATCCTCTCCGTCGCCAGCGCGTTATCCGCATTCTGACTGATGGAGGATCCCATCTGTTCCATGGACGCGGAGACCTCCTCCGCGGAAGCCGCCTGCTCCGAAGCGCCCTGGGATATCTCCTCCGCGCTGGAGCTCATCTGCCGACTCCCGGAAACGACATTGTCCGATGCGGACCTCACATGGATGAGTACCTCGTTCAGTCTTCCGAGCATCGAATTCAGCGCCCGCATGAGCTTGTCCCGGTCCGACCGCTCCCGGGTATTTATACACAGGTTTCCGCCGGCAATCTCCTCGGCAATCCGCACCACCTCGTCGGTTGATCCGATAAGGGTGTTCAGGTTGTTTCTGATTTTGTTGAAATCCCCTTTGTACGACTCGGTGATCCTCTCAGGCGTGTCCCCCTTGGAAATCCGGTCGATACAGGCCGCGGTCACGTCTATCGGCTCGACAAACGCGTCAACCAGTTGGTTGACGCCGGCGATGAGTTCCCGCCAACTGCCTCTGAAAGCATCCGCATTCCCCCGGATGTCCAGCCGGCCTTCCCGAACCGCACGGATCTGCCCGTCTGTCTCCCTGAGGACATCGGTAATCCTGCTTTTCATCAGATTCAGGGCCTGCATGAGCGCATCCCGGTCCGAACGCTCCCGCACATCCGCGGCAATGTCTCCGTCAGCCATCTTTCCGGCTAACAGGGTCACATCATTCATGGCGTCAATAAGCCTGTTCAGATTATTCCTGATTTTGTTGAAATCGCCGCTGTATTCGTCAGTGATCCTTTCCGGGATGTCCCCTTTGGAAATCCGGTCAATGTAGTCCGCGGTCATGTTGACCGGCGTTGCAAATGCGTCAACCAACTGATTGACGCCGGCCACGAGTTCCCTCCAACTCCCTTTGAACGCATCCTCATTCCCCCGAGTCTCCAGTCTGCCCTCCTGAACTGCACGGATCTGGCCGTCTGTCTCTCCCAGAACCTCGCCGATTCTTTTTTTCATCAGATTCAGAGACCGCATGAGCGTATCCTGGTCCGACCGCTCTCTGAATTCCGCGGTGATGTCTCCGTCAGCCATCTTTCCGGCTAACAGGGTTACTTCGTTCGTCGCATCGATCAGCATATTCAGATTATCCTTGATTTTGTTGAAATCGCCGCTGTATTCATCAGTGATCTTTTCCGGGATGTCCCCTTTGGAAATCCGGTCAATGTATGCCGAGGTCACGTTGACCGGCGCGGCAAACGCGTCAATCAGCCGGTTAACGCCGAGCATGAGCTCCTGCCAGCTTCCCGAAAATGCGTCCGCATCCCCGCGGGTACTCAGATTCCCTTCCTGAACCGCCTGGATCAGTCCGTCCGTCTCTTTCAGAACATTGCCGATCCTGCTTTTCATATCCCGAAACGCATCCGCCAGATTCCCGATTTCATCTTTTTGCCGGATATCTGTCTCCTTATCCAGCGACCCTTCGGCAATTCCATAAGCGATATCCACGATCTGGGCAAGGGGCCGGGTTATGGATCGTGTGATTAAAACAGATGCAATTCCCCCGAGAATCGTCGCAAAAATGAGTCCGCCGATAATAATGTCAAAAGCAACGGAAAGAGAGGATACCGTCTCCTCGGCAATATTCTCAGCTTTGCCGATTCCCTTCATCGCGGCCGCCCGGGCATTATCCAGAATTCGGGTTGCGACCTCTTCGAGGCGGACATTCAGTTTCTGCAATTCCTCCCAGTTGGCAAGAAGGGCGTTCATGGCTTCATGATATACCTGGGACGCTGATCTGATATTATGGATCTCTCTGATCTCTTCCTCTGCCCGGGTGACGGATAAAAGTCCCTGAAATTTCTTTTCCATCACATCAAAATTCTTTTGCGCTTCCCGGATGAACCGGGGATCCCGGAGAGCCTCGGATTCATACGTCGCGATACGCGTCTCATTACCAATATTAGTCACGTCGTTAATCAGCGTGATCTTCAGCAGGCGTTCGGAGAGTTTGTCCGCGTCGGATCCATCAGCGATTTCCGTCTCCGTATCCTTGTTCTGGTGGTTCAGAAACGCATGACAGTTTTTCATATATTCAGCCGCGGCCTTCTCAAGCGTCCTGTGATTCTCCGCGATATCTTCATCCCGCTTCACAGTTTCTTTGACAAGTTTTTCATATTCCGAAACAATGTTTTTGATATCCGATGTGATCCCAGGAAGTTCTGTAAGATGAGGAGACACAGCAGCCAGTCCCTCGGCTTTTAAAAGATATGCTTTCACTTCATCCAGACTCTTCATCCCCTTCTCAAGATATTCCTTTTCCTCGCTTAATCCGTAGCCCAGCATGTGATACATGGTTTGCTGAGAAAACCGCTCCAGATTATTGGCAACTTTCACTTGGGGAACATACTCCTGCTCCAGCATGAGTGACCACATTTTCACACTTTGCATCCGCCAGGCCGAGACTGAGCCGAGGAGGAGCATGATAAGAATGACTATCCCGAACCCCGCACCGATTTTAACACCCAATTTCATATTCTTCATCCATCTTTCTCCTTTAGTATTTATCAGGGATTCCGCATAAGAAGAGGATGGCCCCAAGCGGGACAAAATCCTTTTCTTATGTGAAATCCTTGTAGTTAATACCTTTCAAATTCCTCATCATACAAATCTTCTTTCAGGTCATCCGTCTTATACTTTTTTACCGGTTCCGCCGCCTTTCCCGGGTCCGCTGTCCCGATCTTACGGGTCTTTCTGACCGCTTCTCCCTGGTTCTCCAGATAATTCGCTGACTCCTGTTTTCGATCCTCCAGTTTGAAGAACGCAACCACGTCGCGCAGTTGTTCAGCCTGGGCTGCCAGCTCCTCCGAGGTTGAAGCCATCTCCTCGGACGCGGAGACGTTCTGCTGGATCACCTGGTCCAACTGCTGAATCGCTCTGTTGATCTGTTCAGCGCCGTTATTCTGTTCGTTGCTCGCCGCGCTGATCTCCTGAACCAGATCCGCGGTTTTCCGAATATCCGGTACGATTTTGGCCAGCATCTCGCCGGCCCTTTCCGCAATCTCCATACTGGAAACCGATATTTTGTTAATCTCTGCCGCGGCCTTCTGGCTCCGTTCGGCCAGTTTCCGCACCTCGGAAGCGACCACAGCGAAGCCTTTCCCGTGCTCCCCGGCCCGGGCCGCCTCAATCGCCGCATTCAGCGCCAGCAGATCGGTCTGGCTGGCAATCGCTTCGACAATCGAAATCTTCTCAGCAATCTTCTTCATGGCACTTACTGTGTCAAGCACTGTCTTTCCGCCTTTCTGCGTATCCTCGGCAGATTTCAGAGCGATCTTCTCTGTTTGCATCGCGTTGTCCGCATTCTGACTGATGGTGGAAGACATCTGTTCCATGGATGCTGACGCCTCTTCTGCCGAAGCCGCCTGTTCCGACGCGCCCTGAGACATTTCTTCAGCAGCAGCGTTTAACTGCTGGCTCCCGGATGCCACACTGGCGGCCCCGGTCTTCACTTGGATAACGATATCATTCAGTCTCCTAACCATGGAATTCAAAGCCTGCATCAGTTTATCCCGGGATGAACGCACTCTGACTTCCACCATCAGATTTCCGTTCGCCATCTCCTGGGCAAGGGATGTGATTTCATCCGTCGCATGGATAAGCGTATTCAGGTTCTCTTTGATTCGGTTGAAGTCTCCCCTGTGTTCATCGGTGATCTTTTCAGGGATATCCCCCTTGGAAATCCGATCAATATACGCAGCGGTCATCTCAATGGGATTCACAAACGCGTCAATCAGCCGATTGATGCCGACAACGAGACTGCGCCAGTCTCCGAGGAACAGGTCCGCATCTCCCCGGATATTCAGTTGGCCCTCCTGAACAGCGTCTGTCAGCCGCTCTGTCTCTTTCAGAATCTTATCCATTGTATCCACAAGCATATTCAGGTTATCCTTAATCTGATTGAAATCGCCTCTGTATTCATCGGTGATCTTTTCAGGGATATCCCCTTTGGAAATTCGGTCAATATATGTCGCGGTCATTCCAATCGGGTTCATAAACGCATCGATCAGATTGTTGACGCCGGCGACCAGTCGGCCCCAGTCTCCCACAAAAGCCTTTGCATTGCCCCGGCGATCCAGCCTGCCGTCCCGGACCGCCTGAATCATCCCGTCCGTCTCCGCTAAAAAATTGCTGATATTGTCGATCAGCATATTCAGATTATCTTTAATCTGATTAAAATCACCTCTGCACTCATCCGTAATCTTTTCGGGGATGTCTCCTTTGGAAATCCGGTCAATATGCGTTGCAGTCATCTCAATCGGATTCATAAACGCGTCAATCAGATTGTTGATTCCGAGAACCAGTTCTTCCCATGCTCCGGACGCCCCTTTTGTGTCGCCCCGGGTATCCAGCCGGCCTTCCCGAACTGCCAAGATCAGTTCATTCGTCTCTTTCAGAACCCGGTTTATGTTTTCCTGCATGTTACGAAAAACCTCTGCCAGATGACCGATTTCGTCTTTCTGCCGAATCTCTATGCCTTTGCTCAGATCGCCCTCGGCAATGTCGTTTGCGATCTTTATGATCTTTTTAACGGGACGGGTGATGCTGAACGCTACAAATATCCCCAGAACCGTTCCGAGGGTTAACGAAAAAATACTGATTATCCAGATGGCCCTGACAGCCTCCGTTTCGTCCTGATAGGCTCTGTGGCTCGATT
Organism: Desulfobacterales bacterium HSG2; assembly: GCA_030378035.1. GTDB lineage: Bacteria > Desulfobacterota > Desulfobacteria > Desulfobacterales > 4be13 > JAUCGI01. The sequence continues at coordinate 8,694 of JAUCGI010000013.1, read as the reverse complement.
CCTCAGTGAATTTTTCAATATCCCTTAAAAGATGTCTCAGTTTGTCGTTCAGCTCATTTTCCTCCTTTTCGGCTTTCTCCGCCATAAGCCTCGCCTCGTCAGCTTTTCCCTGATTGATCAGCGCAAACCCCTGGAGAACATGTTTCTCATAGTCCTCATGTTCTTTTTCAATCCGCCTCAGATGCTCAAAGACTTCTTCAAATGTTTTTCCGCGTTCTCCTTTCTCTGCGCTTTCAACCGCGTTTTCAGCTATTTTCTCAGCCTTCTTTATCGCCTCCTCAATGGATTCGATCAGTTTTTCAAACCCCTGTTCCGCAATTTTAAGACTTTCCTTTGCATCATCCTCTTTTGCATCACCTTCTTTTGCTTCTAAAACCTCACCGAATCGCAGCGCCCGTTCAAACCACAGAGCCTGCGTCATCTGTGATATCGTAATTTCGGTGACCGCCTCTGTCAGCGGAATCTGTTCATCCGCTATCGTCTGTATCTCATCTCCGATGCTGCCCATTTTTACAATGCTGAAACCCGCGACGATTCCTGTCAAAATGACAAGCACGGAAACCATGCCGAATATCCGGGTTCCAATCTTTATGTTGTTCATCTCTCCCCCTTATTTGAATGCCACCAAACACCAAAAACCCAAACACCAAAAAACCTAATATCTTTCAAAATCGGTATCCATGTCATCCCATTCCTTTTCGACCTTCCCGATACCGGTTTCATACCTGTCAGTCATTCTTTTTGCCCTGCCCGCGGCGTCATTTTTACTATCGCCGCTTTTTTCTCCGACAGTCTCTTTCCGAATCGCTCCGGCAGCTTTCCTCTTATGCGTCACGATTCCCCGATCGGCATCGCCGATTCTGAAAAACGCAACGGCCTCCCGGAGCTGTTCAGCCTGATCTGCCAGATCCTCCGCGGTTGAGGCCATCTCCTCGGACGAGGAGACATTCTGCTGGATCACCTGGTCCAACTGCTGAATCGCCTTGTTGATCTGTTCAGCGCCGTTATTCTGCTCGCCGCTCGCCGCGCTGATCTCCTGAACCAGATCCGCGGTTTTCTGAATATCCGGTACGATTTTGGTCAGCATCCCGCCGGCTTTTTCCGCAATCTCAACGCTTGTGACCGATAACCGGCCGATCTCGGCCGCGACTTTCTGGCTTTTTTCAGCCAGTTTGCGAACCTCGGATGCGACCACCGCGAACCCTTTTCCGTAGTCTCCCGCTCGGGCTGCCTCAATCGCGGCGTTCAGGGCCAGCAGATCCGTCTGTCGGGCAATATCCTCGATGACTGAAATCCTGCCGGCAATCTCTTTCATCGCGGTTACCGTCCGGTCCACCGCCTTGCCGCCTTCCCTCGCATCCTCCGCGGATTTTAATGCAATCCTCTCCGTCTCAGCAGCGTTATCCGCATTCTGGCTGATGGTGGAACTCATCTCTTCCATGGACGCGGAGACCTCCTCCGCGGAAGCCGCCTGCTGTGAAGCCCCCTGGGATATCTCTTCCGCGCTGGCGCTCATCTGCCGGCTCCCGGAAACGACGTTGTTCGATGCGGACTTCACATGGGTGATGACCTCGTTCAGTCTACCGAGCATCGAATTCAGCGCCCGCATGAGTTTGTCCCGGTCCGAACGCTCTTCAAACTCCTCGGAAATGTCTCCGTCAGCCATCTTTCCGGCGAGCCGGGTCACTTCGTTTGTCGCATCGATCAGCACATTCAGATTATCCCTGATTTTGTTGAAATCGCCCCTGTATTCGCCGGCGATCTTTTCCGGAATGTCCCCTTTGGAAATTCTGTCAACATACCCGGCAGCAGCGTTCAGGGGGCCGATCACCGCATCCAGTGTGGCGTTGACCCCGTTCACGATCCCGGCGAATTCTCCCTTATGCCGGGACGCGTCCGCCCGTGTGCTGAGATTTCCCCGCGCGGCCGCGTCTGCGAGCATGTTTGCATCCTCAGCCAGATTTCGGATCGCGTCAGCGGTCTCTCCGAGCGCCTGCCATATTTTGGCGAAGTTTTCTCCGACGGAAGCGGTGTCCTCATCTGTCTCTGATTCGGAAATCTCAAAATCGAAAACGCCCTCGGCCAAATTTTTCAGACTGCCGATGAGCTGGTCAGCTTCGGCCGTCTGGTAATCCGCCTGCTTCCGGGCGACTCGGGCCGCCTGTTTCACAGCGGTCTGGTCCGTGATAATTTCCAGACTGCCGATGATGTTGCCGTCCGCATCTTTCAGCGACGTCCCTGTGTAAGAGATATCAAGCAATTTGTCCTGTGGCCGGGCGACCGCCTCGGAAGTTATCGCGTATCCCTGCTGCATGCTTCGGGCAGTGGCGCACCTTTCGCTCCGGCAGTCGGATGTCCTGAGGCCGTCATAGCATTTGCTGCCGACAAGCAGTTCCTGTGACAGGCCCGTCAGACTCTCGCCCGCCTTGTTGATGTATCGGATATTGAAATCCTTATCGACGATAAGCGCCGGGATCGGCATGGAATCGAGATGACCCACAAGCGAATCAATGATCCGGTTAACACCCCGGATGACCTCCGCATATTCCCCGCGGTGCCTTCCCGTGTCCGCACGGATGCCGAGCCTCCCCTCCACCGCGGCCTCCGCAAGCATGTTCGCATCGGCCACCAGTGCCTGTATGTTGTTCTTCATCAGCATCAGGGGATCGCAGAGCTGATCCTCGTCGGAGGCCCTCTCCATGGCCGCGGTCATGTCGCCGTCGGCAATGTCGGTGATGTATGCGATCAGACCGGTGAGCCATTCGTGCACGCCGTTGACCGCATTCTTCATTTTCTCATGATCCCCCTTGCAGTCGGTCTCCATCTTTTCTCTCAGGTTTCCGCCCCGGATCAGGCCGAGAACACGGTTTCCCTCCCCGATGGGGAGCAGAATCTCGTCGAGCATCCCGTTGACACCGTTCACAATCTCCGCATACGCGCCCATGAACTCCTCCGGCCTGCCCCGCTCGGAAAGCCTGCCCTGCCTCGCTGTCTCGGTGAGCCGCACCAGTTCCGTCTGCAGTCCCTGCAACACGCTGATGACATTGCTCATGCTTTCTGCCATGAGACCGATTTCGTCTTTCTGCCGAATCTCTGTTCCCTTGCTCAGATCGCCGTCGGCAATGTCGTTCGCGATCTTTATGAGCTTTTTAAGGGGACGGGTGATGCTGAACGCGACAAACAACCCCAGAACCGTTCCGACAATTAGCGAAAAAACACTGATCATCCAGATGGCCCTGACAGCCTCCTTTTCGTCCCGATAGGCTCTGAGGCTCGATTCCTCGGTGAATCTTTCAATCTTCGTTAAAAATTGTTTCAGTTTCTCGTTCAGCTCATCCTCCGCCTTTTCGGCTTTCTCCGCCATAAGCCTCGCCTCGTCCGTTTTTCCCTGATTGATCAGCGCAAACCCCCGGAGAACATGTTTCTCATAGTCCTCATGCTCTTTTTCAATCTGCCTCAGATGCTCAAGAATTTCTCCAAATGTTTTTCCGCTTTCTCCCTTCTCTGCGCTTTCAACCGCGTTTTCAGCTATTTTCTCAGCCTTCTTTATCGCCTCCTCAACGGATTCGAGCAGTTTTTCAAACGCCTGTTCCGCAGTTCTGAGACTTTCCTCCGCATCACCCTCTTTTGCTTCCGAAACCCCACTGAATCGCAGCGCCCGTTCAAACCAGAGAGCCTGCGTCATCTGGGATATCGTGATTTCGGTGACCGCCTCAGTCAGCGGCATCTGTTCATCCGCTATCGTTTTTATCTCATCCCCGATACCGCCCATTTTTACAATGCTGAAACCCGCGACGATTCCTGTCAGGATGACAAGCACGGAGACCATGCCGAATATCCGGATTCCGATCTTTATATTGTTCATCTCTTCCCTCCTTTGTTGACCCTTGACCCTTGAACGTGAACGTGAACCTGAACCTGAACTTGAACCCGTCCGTTCAAATTTACGTTTAGGTTCACGTTCACGTTCACGTTCACGTTCACGTTCACGTTCACGTTTACGTTCAAGATACCTTAATATCTTTCAAAATCGGTATCCATGTCATCCCATTCCTCTTCGACCTTCCCGATACCGGTTTCATACCTGTCAGTCATTCTTTTTGCCCTGCCCGCGGCGTCATTTTTACTATCGCCGCTTCTTTCTCCGACAGTCTCTTTCCGAATCGCTCCGGCAGATTCCCTCTTATATGTCACGCTTCTCCGATCGGCATCGCCGATTCTGAAGAACGCGATGGCCTCCCGGAGCTGTTCTGCCTGATCTGCCAGATTCTCTGAGATTGAGGCCATCTCCTCGGACGCCGAGACGTTCTGCTGGATCACCTGGTCCAACTGCTGAATTGCCTTGTTGATCTGTCCGGTGCCGTTATTCTGCTCGCTGCTCGCCGCGCTGATCTCCTGAACCAGATCCGCGGTTTTCCGAATATTCGGTACGATTTCGGCCAGCATCTCGCCGGCCTTTTCCGCGATCTCCACACTGGAAACCGAGATTTTGTTAATCTCTGCCGCGCCCTTCTGGCTCCGTTCGGCCAGTTTCCGAACCTCGGAAGCGACCACGGCGAAGCCTTTTCCGTGCTCCCCGGCCCGGGCCGCCTCAATCGCCGCATTCAGCGCCAGCAGATCCGTCTGGCTGGCGATCGCCTCGATAATCGAAATCTTCTCAGCGATTTTCTTCATCGCGGTTACTGTGTCAGACACGGCTTTCCCGCCGCTCTGCGTATCCTCTGCGGATTTCAGTGCGATCCTCTCCGTCGCCAGCGCGTTATCCGCATTCTGACTGATGGAGGACCCCATCTGTTCCATGGACGCGGACACCTCCTCCGCGGAAGCCGCCTGCTGTGAAGCGCCCTGGGATACTACTTCCGCGCTGGTACTCATCTGCCGGCTCCCGGAAACAAGATTGTCCGATGCGGACCTCACATGGGTGAGGACCTCGTTCAGTCTTCCGAGCATCGAATTCAGCGCCCGCATGAGCTTGTCCCGGTCCGACCGCTCCCGGATATTTATATGCAGGTTTCCGCCGGCAATCTCCTCGGCAATCTGCACCACCTCGTCCGTCGCTCCGATAAGCGTGTTCAGGTTGTTTCTGATTTTGTTGAAATCGCCTTTGTACGACTCGGTGATCCTCTCAGGCGTGTCCCCTTTGGAAATCCGCTCGATACAGGCCGCGGTCATGTCTATCGGCTCGACAAACGCGTCAACCAGTTGATTGACGCCGGCCACAAGTTTCTTCCAACTGCCTCTGAAAGCATCCGCATTCCCCCGGGTGTCCAGTCGGCCTTCCCGAACCGCACGGATCTGCCCGTCTGTCTCTTCCAGAACCTCGCCGATCCTCTCCTTCATCAGATTCAGGGACCGCATGAGCGCATCCCGGTCCGAACGCTCTCTGAACTCCTCGGAAATGTCTCCGTCAGCCATCTTTACGGCGAGCCGGGTCACTTCGTTCATGGCGTCAATAAGCCTGTTCAGATTATCCCTGATTTTGTTGAAATCGCCCCTGTATTCGCCGGCGATCTTTTCCGGGATGTCGCCTCTGGAAATTCTGTCAACATACCCGGCAGCAGCGTTCAGCGGTCCGATCACCGCATCCAGTGTGGCGTTGACCCCGTTTACGATCCCGGCGAATTCTCCCCTGTGCCGGGACGCGTCCGCCCGCGTGCTGAGATTTCCCCGCTCGGCCGCGTCCGCGAGCATGTTTGCATCCTCAGCCAGATTTCGGACCGCGTCAGTGGTCTCTCCGAGCGCCTGCCATATTTTGGCGAAGTTTTCTCCCACGGAACGGGTATCCTCATCGGTCTCCGACTCGGCAATTTCAATATTCAGTTCTCCGTCGGCCAGATTTCCCAGGCTGCCAGTGAGTCTGTCAGCCTCGGCCGCCTGAAAATCCGCCTGCTTTCTGGCGACGCGGGCCGCACGCATGATCGCGGTCTGGTCCGTTATGACTTCCAGGGCGCCGATAATCCTGTCGTCCGTATCTTTTAACGGAACAGCGGTGTAGGAGATATCGAGGTCCCTGTCCCCTGGATGGGCATCGGTTTCGGCAGTTACGGGACAGCCCTGTCTAATGCATCTGCCGAAAGCGCATTTTTCGTTTCCGCAGTCGGATGTCCTGAAATGGCCGTGGCACTCGGTACCGATCATTGCGTCCTGAGACAAACCCGCGAGACTCGCGCCGGCTCTGTTTATGTAGCGGATTTTGAAATCCCGGTCCGCAATGAAGGCCGGGGCCGGCATGGAATCTATGTGGCCGACAAGCGAATCCAGCGCGGCGTTGACGCCCTGCATGATCTTTGCGAAATCCCCCCTGTGCCGTGATGCGTCAGCCCGGATCCCGAGTCTCCCCTCCGTGGTCGCACGGGCCAGCATGTCCGCGTCGGTCACCAGGCTCCGGATTGCGGCGACGGTTTCTCCGAGGGCCCGGGCGATCTTGCCGAAATTCTCTCCGACGGAGCGGGTGTCGTCATCTGTCTCTGATCCGACAATTTCAACATCCAGATCACCCCGGGCCACCCTGCCCAGATTCTCAACGAGCCTGTCAGCCTCGGCCGTCTGAAAATCCGCCTGTTTTCTGGCGACGCGGGCCGCATGTCTCACAGCGGTCTGGTCCGTGATAATTTCCAGACAGCCGATAATATTACCGTCCGCATCTTTCAACGGCGTCCCTGTGTAAGAGATATCAAGCGATTCATCCCCCGGCCGGGCGACCGCCTCGGAAGCCACCGCGTATCCCTGCTGCATGCTCCGGGCGGTGGCGCACCTTTCGCTCCGGCAGTCGGATGTCCTGAAATTGTCGTAGCATTTGCTGCCGACAAGCAGTTCCTGTGACAGACCCGTCAGACTCTCACCCGCCTTGTTGATGTATCGGATATTGAAATCCTTATCGACGATAAGCGCGGGGATCGGCATGGAATCAAGATGACCCACAAGCGAGTCAATGATCCGGTTAACGCCCCGGATGACCTCCGCATATTCTCCCCGGTGCCTTCCCGTGTCCGCCCGGATGCCGAGCCTCCCCTCCACCGCGGCCTCCGCGAGCATGTTCGCATCGGCCACCAGTGCCTGTATGTTGTTTTTCATCAGCATTAGCGGATCCCATAGCTGATCCTCGTCGGAGGCTCTCTCCATGTCCGCCGTCATATTGCCGTCGGCAATGTCGGTGATGTATGCGATCAGGCCGGTGAGCCATTCGTGCACGCCGTTGACCGCGTTCTTCATCTTCTCGTGGTCCCCCTTGCAGTCGGTCTCCATCCTTTCTCTCAGGTTTCCGCCCCGGATCAGGCCGAGAACACGGTTCCCCTCCCCGATGGGGAGCAGAATCTCGTCGAGCATCCCGTTGATGCCGTTCACAATCTCCGCATACGCTCCCCTGAACTCCTCCGGCCTGCCGCGCTCGGAAAGCCTGCCCTGCCTCGCTGTCTCGGTGAGCCGCACCAGTTCCGTCTGCAGTCCCTGCAACACGCTGATGACATTGCTCATGCTTTCTGCCATGAGACCGATTTCGTCTTTCTGCCGAATCTCCGTACTTTTACTCAGATCACCCTCGGCAATGTCGTTTGCGATCTTTATGATCTTTTTAAGAGGACGGGTGATGCTGAACGCGACAAATATCCCCAGAACCGTTCCGACGGTTAACGAAAAAATACTGATCATCCAGATGGCCCTGACAGCTTCCGTTTCGTCCCTATAGGCTCTGAGGCTCGATTCCTCAGTGACTTTTTCAATATCCCTTAAAAGATGTCTCAGTTTGTCGTTCAGCTCATTCCCCTCCTTTTCGGCTTTCTCCGCCATTAGCTTCGCCTCGTCAGCTTTTCCCTGATTGATCAGCGCAAACCCCCGGAGAACATGTTTCTCATAGTCCTCATGCTCTTTTTCAATCTGCCTCAGATGCTCAAGGACTTCTTCAAACATTTTTCCGCGTTCTCCTTTCTCTGCGCTTTCAACTGCGTTTTCAACTGCGTTTTCAGCTATTTTCTCAGCCTTCCTTATCGCCTCCCCAACGGATTCGATCCGTTTTTCAAACGCCTGTTCCGCAAATTTGAATCTTTCTTTTGCATCATCCTCTTTTCCTTCCGAAACCTCACTGAATCGCAGCGCCCGTTCAAACCAGTTCGCCTGTGTCATCTGAGATATCGTGATTTCGGTGACCGACTCTGTCAGCGGCATCTGTCCCTCCGCTATCGTTTTTATCTCATCTCGTATGTCGCCCATTTTTACGATGCTGAATCCAGCGACGATTCCTGTCAGGATGACAAGCACGGAAACCATGCCGAATATCCGGGTTCCAATTTTTATATTGTTCATCTCTCCTCCTTATTTGAAAGCTACCAAACAACCAAACACCAAACAACCAAACACCAACCTAATATCTTTCAAAATCAGTATCTATGTCCTTCCAGTCCTCTCTGTTTTCTCCGATGCCGGTTTCATGCCGGTCAAACCTGTCATGCATTGTTTTTGACCTGTCCGCGGCGTCATTTTTGCTACCATCGCCGCTTTTTTCTCCGACTCTCCTGTCAGCCTCTTTCTGTATCGCTCCGGCAGTTTTTTTCATACTCGTCACGCTTCTCTCATCGGTGTCGCCGATTCTGAAAAACGCAATGGTCTCCCGGAGCTGCTCGGCTTGGCTCGCCAGTTCCGAGGATGTTGAGGCCATCTCCTCGGATGCCGAGGCGTTCCGCTGGATCACCCGGTCCAACT
>JAUCGI010000083.1 GCA_030378035.1 Desulfobacterales bacterium HSG2 | reverse complement strand
GTAAATAATCTAAACCTTAAAATTTTTTTAAAGCCGCTAATAAAAATTAAGAGTGCTTTCATAATAAAATTTCCCGAACTGTCATTCCTGTCATTCCTGCTCCCAAAACTGTCATTCCTGCCCCAAAAAACTGTCATTCCTGTCATCCAAACTGTCATTCCTGTCATCAAGACTGTCATTCCTGTCATCCAAACTGTCATTCCGCTCCCAAACCGTCATTCCGCTCCCAAACCGTCATTCCGCTCCCAAACCGTCATTCCTGTCATCCAAACTGTCATTCCTGTCATCCAAACTGTCATTCCTGCTCCCAAACTGTCATTCCTGCTCCCAAACTGTCATTCCTGCGAAAGCAGGAATCCACAATATTTTCAGCCGGATGAATTCCCCGTTTTCGCTGGAATGACATGAAGGGTTAGAATGACATGAATGACATGAAGTGTTCGGGATGACGTGAATGGCTCGGAATCCACAATATTTTCAGCCGGATGGATTCCCGCTTTCGCTGGAATGACATGAAGGGTTAGGAATGACATGAATGGTTAGGAATGACATGAATGGCTCGGAATGACGTGAATAACATGAATGGCTCGGAATTAGACCGTCTAAAAATGCCGTTTTTAGCCTACAAAATTGACCATAATGCCTATTTTAACAAGAATCAGTTCAAATATGAGGGGCCAAAAAGTGGGCAAAGAAAATTAGCTGATTTAGACGGCATAGCTCGAAATGACATGAATAACATGAAGGGTTCGGAATGACATGAAGGGATGACATAAATGGCTCGGAATGAAGGTTCGGAATGGTTCAAATGACAGAATGACGTGAATAACATGAAGGGTTCGGAATGACATGGAGAGGATATATGATGGGTTCGGAATGACATGAATGGCTCGAAATGAATGGTTCGACTGACATGAATGGTTCGGCATGAAATGAATGGCTGAAATGAATGGTTTGGAATGACATGAATGGTTCGGAGTGACATGAATGACATGAAAAGTTCAGAATGACATGAAGGTTCGGAATGACATGAATGACATGAAGGGTTTGAAGGGTTCGGAATGACATGAAGGGTTCGCGGGAATGACATGAAGGTTAAAATTTATTTGGTATTGCTTTTACTCAGCAGAAACAGTGCATTCCCGTCCACAAAAAGCATCTCCCGATACAAATACCCTTGCACCTTGCACGATTTAGTTTGACAAGAACCATAAACATTGTTATCAACATTCCATTCACTTTATGAAAACCTCTGTTGAAAATCCTTGACAAACAGACCGTTTTCCTTCAAGATCAAAAGAAATGGAATTTGAAGGAAAACCAGATGATTCTCAAAGAATGGACCGACAATCAGAATCGCGTATTCATTGATACAGTCCAAGTGCATGAAGCCTTTTCCGAGACATTTCTCAAAAGCCGCTCATGGCAGGGCGGAATGCACTGGAAAAAATCAAAAGGCAGGGAATATCTTTTCAGGTCCCACGACCGCTTCGGCAATGGCAGAAGCCTGGGTCCACGCTCCCCGGAAACCGAAAAAATCATTGACGAATTTCGGAAAGGCAAGCAGAAAAACAGACCGTTTTCCTTCAATATCAAAAGAAATGGAATTTGAAGGAAAACCAGATGATTCTCAAAGAATGGACCGACAATCAGAATCGCGTATTCATTGATACAGTCCAAGTGCATGAAGCCTTTTCCGAGACATTTCTCAAAAGCCGCTCATGGCAGGGCGGAATGCACTGGAAAAAATCAAAAGGCAGGGAATATCTTTTCAGGTCCATCGACCGGTTCGGCAATGGCAAAAGCCTGGGTCCCCGCTCCCCGGAAACCGAAAAAATCATTGACGAATTTCGGAAAGGCAAGCAGGAAATCAGGGAGCGACTTGCCGTACTCAGAGAACGAATCGCGGAGCAGGCGAGATTCTGCAAAGCCGCCAAAATTCATCGGGTTCCCCGGCTTGTGGGTGCCATCCTCAGACTCCTGGAGCGGGAGAATATGCTTGGCAAAAATGTCATCATTGCGGGAACCCATGCGATCTTCGGGTATGAGGCGGCTGCCGGCGTATTTCTGGATGCTCCGATTCTGGCAACCGGAGATTTGGATATCCTGAGGGACACCCGCGCCAGATTGAAACTTGCCGGCAACAGGACACTCAGAAACCGGGGACTGCTCGGAATCCTGAGAAAAGCGGACCGCTCATTTGAACCCCTTCGTAAAAGCGGATTTCGGGCGGTGAACCGGGACGGATTCATGGTGGTTCTGATCAAACCCGAACCCCGGCGGATCACTCAGAAAGACCCCCGACGCATGGGCGGAAAGGGGGATATGGAAGCGGCTGAGATTCGGAATCTTCAATGGCTGCTTGCAGCACCGAAATTTTCCCAGGTGATTATCGGAAATGACGGATATCCGGCCCGAATGGTCGTCCCGGATCCCAGGGCATTTGCTTTGCATGAATTGTGGCTTTCGGAACAGTCGGACAGGGAACCTGTGAAGAAACAGCGGGACAGAAAACAGGGAATCGCGGTCGCGGAAGTGGTTATCCGGTATCTTCCGAATTATCCCTTCAAAACATCCGAGCTCCGCATGTTTCCGAAAGAGGTGGTGCAAAAAGCGGAGAAACAGATTTCAGATGCGGGGATGCCTTCGGGATTTGATGTTGAAGAGTAATCTTGCTCTTGCTCTTAATCCTGATCGTGTCCATTCGATCAAGATTAAGAGCAAGAGCAAGATTTTTATTGAAGGCAGGAGGAAAAAATGACCACTTACACCCTCAATTTTGACTCGGTGTGCGAGATGACCGATGAACGGTTTTATCGCTTATGCCAGAACAACCCGGATATCAAATTTGAATACAGCAAAGGAGAACTGATTGTCATGTCCCCCACAGGTGGCGAAACCGGAAAACGCAACGCGGAAATAACAGCCGAATTTGTCTTATGGAACCGGAGGGCCCGGCTCGGTGAGGTGTTCGACTCCTCAAGTGGTTTCAGACTTCCCAACGGATCGGACCGGTCGCCGGATGTTTCATGGGTCAGAAAAGAACAATGGGACGCGCTGACGTCCGAACAAAGGGAGAAATTTCCCCCGATTGCACCGGATTTTGTTCTGGAACTGATGTCGCCCACTGACAATCTGAAAACCGTGCAGGAGAAGATGAAAGAATATATGGACAACGGCGTCAGGCTGGGCTGGCTGATTGACTGCAAAAACCACCGGGTGGAAATCCGGCGTCAGGGACGGGAAACCGAGATGCTGCAATCCCCGCAAAGCCTGTCCGGTGAAGATGTCCTTCCGGGATTCACACTGGATTTGCAGATGGTCTGGGGATAACTGGAAATCCCTGACAATATCGAATTTCATCAGGGAAGTATTACATAGGAGAACAGTTTCATGCGTAAAAAATTTAACGACACAGGGCTGTGCGTGCCCGGCCGCCATTATATGGCGGACACATCCCGGAAGATCGCGCAGATCATGCAACTGGTGGAGGAGGGGGAGTATTTCACCATAAACCGCCCCCGCCAGTTCGGGAAAACCACCATACTGTCGCTCCTGGCGAAGCAACTGAATCAGCGGGATGACTATCTGACCCTGAAGATCAGTTTTGAGGGAACCGGGGACGCCCCTTTCGCAGACGAACGCGAGTTCTGCCCCGCACTGCTGAGAATTATTGCCCGGAGTGTGATGTTCACCAATCCCGAAATGGCCGAGTATTTTACCCGGGAGTCCCGGCAGATCAGTCATTTTGAGGACCTGTCCCTGTTCATTTCCCGTTATGTGATCCGCACGGGAAAACATGTGGTCATGCTGATTGACGAGGTTGACAAAAGCAGTGACAACCGGATATTTCTGAATTTTCTGGGCATGCTGCGGAACAAATACCTTCTTCGCAGTGAGGAAGAGGATCACACCTTCCAGTCAGTCGTTCTGGCCGGTGTCCATGATGTGAAAACCCTGAAGGCGAAAATCCGGCCCGACGATGAGCGGAAGTATAACAGCCCATGGAACATCGCCGTGGATTTCACGATCGACCTGAGTTTCAGTCCTGACGAGATCGGGGGCATGCTTGGGGAATACAGTTGTGACAAAGGCATTCATCCGGATATCCCCGCGATTGCGGAGCGGCTTCACTATTACACCTCCGGGTATCCGTATCTCGTGAGCAAGCTCTGCAAGTTCACTGACGAGCAGATTGTTCCTCCGCGTGAGGATCGGAACTGGTCTGTCGCGGATGTGGATGAGGCATTTGTCATGATCATCCGGGAGAGCTACAGCACAACGCTGTTTGACAGCCTGATAAAAAACCTGGAAAACAACCGGGAGCTTTATGACGCTGTCCTGGACATGGTGATCAACGGCAGGATCATGGCCTTCAACATTTCGAACCCGGTCATCAGCCTGGGGCGTCTTTACGGCATTCTCTCGGAAGCCGGCGGAGGGGAATGCCGGATTCACAACCGGATTTATGAGCAGCGGATTTATGCCTACATAATGTCCAAACTGGCCATGACCCGGTACGGAAATATCGGCGACATGACCGGGCCCGAGTTTTTTAATGATGACCGTCTGGATGTGAGACTGGTTTTGCAGAGATTCCAGGCCTTGCTGAAAGAACACGCCTCGGACAGGGATGAGAAATTCCCGGAGCGTGAGGGCCGGCTCCTGTTTCTCTCCTTCCTCAGACCGATCATCAACGGCAGGGGCTTTGAGTTCAAGGAGCCGAATGTGGGGGATGAGCGACGGATGGATCTGGTCATCACATACAAAAGCAGGCGGTATGTGGTGGAACTGAAACGATGGTACGGTCCGAAAGCGCATCAGGAGGGCCTCGGGCAACTGAGCGACTATCTTGACACCTACACTCTGAGGGAGGGATATCTGCTGATTTACGATTTCAGGAAAAAGAAGGAATACAGGGAGGAGGAGATTCTGTTTCGGGACAAGCGGATATTTGCTGTGTGGGTGTGACGTTTCGGCGTTTCGGCGTTTCGGCGTTTCGGCAGGCTCAACGACCGGGCGTTTCGGCAGGCTCAAACAGACCGTTTTCCTTCAAAATCGCAAAAATGGAATTTGAAGGAAAACCGTGTCCGAAAGAGACAGAAAACAGAAAATCAGGCAACAACAGGAGGAAAGAGCCATGGAAGATTTCATATACGCGTTTGAGGAGAGAATAGGAGGAGAACCCTCCCTGTTCTGCGGACGCAAACAGGAACTGGAACTGCTGCTCAGATGGACCACGGAACTTATTCCCAAAAAACTCGCAAAGTCCCGCGCATTGCTGGGTCGTCGCAAAAGCGGCAAGACAGCGATCATGCAGAGGCTGTTCAACATCCTGTGGAATCTGAACGGAAATGTCGTTCCGTTTTATATCGAGGTTCTGGATCAGGATCAGTGGCTGCTGGAATTTTCGGATGAATATTTCCGAACATTTCTGAGCCAGTACATCTCTTTCAAGACCCGGACTCCGCTCAGAAAAAAGAACAAACCGTGGAAATGGAATGATCTGAATGAGATGGTCAGGTCGCTTGACAACAAAGAGATTCTCCGGGAGGCGGAAAATTTTCAGGACGATCTTGAAAAGGAGGATGCGCACAACGCTATGCGCGCCGCTTTTGCGGCCCCGGCCGAATTTACCGGCTATGATGACATCTCTGTTGTGGTGATGATTGATGAAATCCAGCATATGACCAAACATATTTTTTATGATAAGGAGCGCAAGAATCGGGCGCACAATCTTCCCGGCGCGTTTCACGGTCTGGTGGAGCTGAAATACGCGCCCATGTTGGTATCGGGCAGCTACATCGGATGGATGACCCGGATGATGCGGGAGATGTTCGTCGGGGGCAGGCTGAAGCGGACACGCGTGTCGCCCAAACTCACCTTTCCGGAAGCAATGGAGGCGATCCGGCGGTATGCGGAACATCACGGAATCCCGATCACCGAGGAAAATTCTCTTGTCATCAATCATCTGACGCAGAGCGATCCTTTTTATATCGACATTCTGTTCCGCAGCGACTGGGCCGAACGGGATTTTTCCACGACTGACGGGGTCATTCGGACCTTTGAACATGAGATTCTCGATCCGGAGGGCGAGCTGTTCGGGACCTGGTCCGAATACATTGACATCTCCATAGATGCGGTGAACGACATTCACGGCAAAAAAATGCTCCTCTATCTCTCGAAGGAGCGTCATAAGGAATGCTCCCGGGATGATATCCGGGAACATATCGGATGGCCGCCCGAGCAGGACAGGGAACTGGAGAGGAAGCTCAAAACCCTGGCCCACGGAGATCTGATCACCCTGACGACCAGCAACTTCCACTATCGGGGCATCCCGGACGATGTGCTGGACATTATCTTCCGAGAACTCTACCAGTACGAGATCGATCACGACAGACCCAATGTCAGGGCCGAACTGGCTCAAAAGATAGAGACTTTGCGGAAAGAGAAGAAATCCGTGGAGGGGATGCTGTCGGAACTGAAGGGCCGGATGCTGGAACTCTTTGTCTGGCGGGAACTGAACAAGTGCAGGAAGGAGAACAGAACCGTCACGAATTTCGCGGGGCGACTGCGGAAAGTCACGGAGGCCGGCGATGCGGACAAAATGAACGAGGTCATTGGACTGTGCGCCAAAAGCAAGTTCGCCAATGTGCGGATGAACCATTACATCCAACTGACGAACACCCCCGCTCTGGAAGTGGATGTTCTTGCTGAGGGCGAGGATGAGGATAGCCGGTGGTTTCTGGTCTTTGAGGCAAAAAACAGGGATGAGAGGAATCCGGTAACAACGGATCAGGCCAGACGCTTTGCGACAAAGGTGGACATGATCAGAAAACTGTCGGAACAGAAGAAAAAGAAGACGCGGTTTGTCTGCCCGGTGTATCTGAGCGCGAAAGGCTTCAGAAAGGATGTTGAGGAATGGCTTCACAGTCAGGGCATTCTGACCGCCGATATGGAAACATGGGATGTATGAGACATCCCTCGGAATAATCAGCAAACGAAAACCAAGCAACTTAAACGGAGGAGGCCGGGAATTATGAAAAAAATGTTTTTTATCTTTGTTCTGCTGGGACTGATGATCTGTTTCTCACATTCAGAAGCATCAGCGTCCCCTTATGATTTCTTCGGAGGATTCATTCCGGAGGGAACGCCGGTTATTGACGGGGTGCTGACAACCGGAGAATGGGATGAAACGGGGCATCTCACCCTGTACAAATTTTTCGGCGAGGATGCCAAAATCGAGATCCGGATGATGTGGGATCAGACCTATCTTTACATCGCCGCGGAGATTGAGGATTTCGAGTTGTGGGTGGATGATTATGATCCGGACACGCCATGGGAGAGCACATGGGATGACGACGCATTCCAGTGGGATATTGACCCGAATTTCAGCCGGGATGCGGTCATGCAGCCGAGTGACCGAACCTTTGCCATCAATGCGAACGGCACCGCGTATCGCTTTGTGCATCCGGACGGCCAGGGCGGCATGCCCGGCGTGAGCCAGCGATTTCAGGAGATTCTGCGACAGGTGAGATTCTCCGGCACATTGAACGATCACACCTTTGATCAGATATCCTCAGAGACCCAGAAAGACAAAGGGTTCTCCCTGGAGGTGGGAATCAGTTGGCAGGATCTGTTCGGATCCGCCAGTGCCACAGCCCCGGATGACGGCTATTCCCTGGGTATGAATTTCAGGAGCATCGAGGACGACACCGGCGGTCCCCTGGACCCGGAATACCAGCCCCAGTGGAAGCGGGTTTTTGACGAGCTGACCGGCTTCATGGGAGAGGACGGGCGACCTGAGAACTGGGCCGAATTTGTCATCTCCGCAACGCGTGACACCACCCCTCCGGACGCGATATCATCTTTGGAGATCGGCAGGATCACCCCCTTTTCCGCGGAGATCGCCTTTGTCGCCACCGGTGACAACGGATCCCGGGGCTATGCGGACGCGTACGAGATTCGCTACGCCTCGGCGGCCATCACTGAGGAGAACTGGGAAGAGGCAAAGGCTTACCCAAACAACTTCCGGCCCCGGAAGGCAGGGGATCAGGAACAATTCAGGATTATCGGTCTTGAACCCGGAACCGCGTACAGCATCGGGGTGAAGGCAGCGGATGAGCGGGGAAATCGTTCCCCCCCGGCCGTCACAAGCCTTGTCACGTCTTCGGCTTCCCAGGGAGACAAGGGCTTTCTGACGGCTGACCCCGGGGGCCGCTACCTTTCGTGGGAAAACGGGGAACCGTTTGTGGTGATCGGCGACAATCAGGGAATTCCCTGGCCCAGCATCCGAACCTTCTATGACGGGAAGATGTGGGACGCGGTCAAGGGCCGCCACAGAAACTTCTTCGAGGAGGAGGGGATATCCGAGGGAAGGGAATACCTTGAGTATCTGAGCGATCACGGCGTCAACACCCTCCGCATCATGGCCGAGTCCTTCGACATCTCGGTGCCGGTTTATCTGACGGAGGATGTTTCCGGAGGGCCGGAGAACATAAGATTCAATTCCGCCACGCTGCAATTCCTCCGGACCTTTCTCGACGAATGCGCGGATTACGGCATCAGCGTCATCCTTGTCCCCTTTGACACCTTTTATTATAAAGAGCGATGGTCGGTCGTCCCCTTCAGCACGTCCATGGGCGGCCCCCTCTCCTCCCCTTCGGATATCTTCGCCCCCGCCTTCCGGGACTACCTGAAGGCGATTCTGGCGAAACTGGCGGAGACGGTGGGGGATCGCCGGAATCTTCTGGCCTGGGACATCCTCAATGAGTTTGACTCGGATGATCCGGTTCATGGGTGGAACCGGGCATCGTTTGACGAACGGGAGGAGGCGGTGAATGATCTGGCACGATATCTGAAAGCGACTGATCCGAACCATCTGGTTTACCTCTCGTCTGTGCGATGGAATCCGATATTCACCACCCATCAGGATGACGTCAGCAACATGATGCCGGGCGCGGACCCTGCCCTTGTCCTGAACAATCCGGAGTTTCATCTCAATTCCACCCACACCTATTATCCGGACATCCGGGATCCGAATTACAACCATCCAGAGAACAGCGGAAGTTATCTGGTGGCTGATCTGAACAACACTGTTTCGCCGGCTGTGAAGATCAGGCAGGGGCTTCAGTTTTACTATGCCAACACCCTGACACCCAAACCGTATATTAACTCAGAGGCGGGGCCTCTGAAATATTATACGCCCGAATATGACTCGTACTTCACCCAGGCGGATGACTGCCAGTTTTTTCACAACATGATCTGGGCCCATCTCGCCTCGGGTGATGTCGGCACAGGGCTGAGATGGCCGGGGGACATGCTTTCCGACCATGCGCTTGCGGATCAGATGCGAAAATATCAGTTGGCCATGAGGCATTTTCTTCAGGAAAACCTTGATTTTTCAGGGTTCCAGCCGATTCAGATCGGGCAATACATGGAGGTGGTCTCCACCATCCCGGTGGTCAGGATCGGCATCACCGATGGAAAACAGGGGATCCTCTTTCTGATCAATGACGAGCGGAAGGCCGAGAATCCTCCGGTGTTCGGTGCCGAACTCAGGATTCCCAAGCTTGACCCTTATGGCGAGTTCACCTTTGAGTTCTGGGACTCCTACGACGCGACCAGAATCTCACCGACTGCGAGGATATTCACGGAATCGGACGGTTCCGGAGAGATCCGGATCGCTCTGCCGACGTTTTCCAAGACCCAGGTGATCAAGTTCCACAAGACCGGTAGATATGAACCCGAACCTCCGCCAATTGGCGATCTGGTGACACATGAACTCTGGATACGGGCCGTGATAAAGACCGAGGAGAAAGGGGATATCGAGGCAGTCTGGCAAAAGGGCGGAGAGGGGAAGACCGCGGGAGGCCATGAGGTGATCTGGGGCTATTTCTTTGCCAGTCCCGAGGATGTGACCTGGGGAAGCCGGGAGAACCCGGACCTTTTCGTGAAGCTCTGGTTTGATGCCAGTGGCAGGATTGATGTGAACTTCTTTCATGTCTCGGTTCCGGATATCGAGGTGTATTCGGATTATCCTTTTGACGGATCAACGAACCAGGTGCATACCGCGACCACGGAGCGGCGTTACATCCGGCACTACTATTATAAGGATGGACGGATCGGGGCGGAGGAAAAATATGAGAACGGACAGCCGCCCTCGGGATATTGGCCTGCTGGAATGCCTTCGGGGGATGTGACCAACCAGCTCCGCATCGCCGCGATCATCAACACCGAGGAGAAGGGGCCGGCGGACGCGGTCTGGCGTCTCGGAGGAGAGAGCGACACATCCGGGGGGCATCGGGTGGTCTGGGGCTATTTCCATGCCAGCCCGTCGGATGTGAAGTGGGGGAGCCAGGACAATCCTGATCTCTTTGTGAAGCTCTGGTTTGACGCCCGGGGCAGGATTGACGTGAACTTCTTCCATGTCTCGGTTCCGGATATCGAGGTGTACTCGGATTACCCGATCACCGCCGGCGGATACAGCCAGAGAGGGACCACGATTCTCGACAACCGGTATATCCGGCATGAGTATTGGAAATAGTCTGATTATAACGGATTTAGGGGAGGCCCTTGCCCTTAAACTTAAACTTAAACTTAAACTTGCACTTGCACTTGCACTAAAACCCGCACCTCGACCGGACTCCGGCACCTGGGTGTGCTCCGTTGGTGAGTGTCCGGGGTATGGGCATAAGTGCAAGTTTGAGTGCAAGTTTAAGTGCAAGTGCAAGTGCAAGTTTAAGGGGCTCCCCAAATCCGTTATAATCAGGAAATAGTCAGTGCTCAGTAGTCGGTAGTCAGCAATATCAAACTTTATTGGGGAAGTCACAATTACATGGGAGAAAGGTTTCATGCGTAAAAAATTTAACGACACAGGGCTGTGCGTGCCCGGCCGCCATTATATGGCGGACACATCCCGGAAGATCGCGCAGATCATGCAACTGGTGGAGGAGGGGGAGTATTTCACCATAAACCGCCCCCGGCAGTTCGGGAAAACTACCATCCTGTCGCTCCTGGCAGGTCGGCTCAACCGGCGGGACGACTATGTGGCCGCGAACATAAGCTTTGAGGCGATTGATGCCGGGATATTCGGGAATCAGGAGCGTTTCATCACCGTCTTTCTGGACATGCTGATGACAGAGTTCGAGTTTCTGGAGATGCCCCGACTCTCAGAACTTATCGGACAGCACATCGGCCAAACTGCCGACATGCATGCCCTGTCCGGGGTTCTGACGAAGCTGGTCCGCGCGGTGCTGCCGGAAAAATCCCTTGTGCTGCTGATTGATGAGGTGGACAAAAGCTCGGACAACCAGTTGTTCCTGAATTTTATCGGAATGCTGAGACAGAAATACCTGCGGCGCAGCGAGGGAAAGGATCACACATTTCAGTCGGTCATTCTGGCGGGGGTTCATGATGTGAAGACCTTGAAGGCGAAAATTCGTCCCGATGATGAGCGGAAGTATAACAGCCCCTGGAACATTGCCGTGGATTTTACGGTTGACCTGAGTTTCAGCCCTGACGAGATCGGGGGCATGCTGCATGAGTACAGCCGGGACAAAGGCATTCATCCGGATATCCCGGCGATTGCCGAGCGGCTTCACTATTACACCTCCGGGTATCCGTATCTCGTGAGCAAGCTCTGCAAGTTCACTGACGAGCAGATCGTTCCCCCGCGGGAGGATCGGAACTGGTCGGTTGCGGATGTGGACGAGGCATTTGCCATGATCGTCCGGGAGAGCTACAGCACCACGTTGTTTGACAGCCTGACCAAGAATCTGGAAAACAACCGGGAGCTTTATGAGAATGTGTTCGGCATTCTGATCAACGGCAGGCGGATCCCGTTGAATACCAGTGTGCCTGTCATTCACCAGGGATGTCTGTACGGGATCCTCGGCAATTCCGGGGAGGAGTGCGTAATTCACAACCGGATTTATGAGCAGCGCATTTACAGCTATATGATGACAAAACGTCTGACATCCGGGCCGGAACTGTCAGCGGCACCGGGGCCGGAGTATCACACGGAGGATGGCCTGGATGTCGCGCTGATTCTGAGGAGATTCCAGGCATTCCTGAAAGAACACGCCTCGGACAGGGATGAGAAATTTCTGGAGCGTGAGGGCCGGCTCCTGTTTCTCTCCTTCCTCAGACCGATCATCAACGGCAGGGGCTTTGAGTTCAAGGAGCCGAATGTGGGAGATGAGCGACGGATGGATCTGGTCATCACATACAAAAGCAGGCGGTATGTGGTGGAACTGAAACGCTGGTACGGGCCGAAGGCCCATCAGGAGGGGCTCGGGCAGTTAAGCGACTATCTTGACACCTATACGCTGAGGGACGGATATCTGCTGATTTACGATTTCAGAAAAAAGAAGGAATACAGGCAGGAGGAGATTCTGTTTCGGGACAAGCGGATATTTGCTGTGTGGGTGTGACGTTTCGGCAAGCTCAACGACCGGCAAAGACTGAGCCTGCCGAAGATTGGAATTGCAGGGATAATGTATCATGAAAACAAATCAAAAAAGTGAAGACTTTGTACGTCTGGGCAGTATCATAAGCAGAACATTGAAGAACTGCCGCGGGGAATCTGAAGAAGTGTTGAAGATTTGGAGCCTGTGGGAGAGCGTGGTCGGAGAGGCTATTGCAGAGAACGCCCGACCCGCGGCGTTTAAAGAAAAACTCCTTTTGGTGAATGTCTCCGATCCGATATGGATACAGCAGCTTCAATTTTTAAAAGCGGATATGATTGCAAAGATTAACGAGGCTTTGGGAAAGAATCTGATTGAAGATATCAAATTCAAAGTCGGGCCTGTTGATGATTGATGGTCGATGGATTCCGGGTCAGAGACTTGTCCCTGACATCTTTTATCAGGGATGATAAGAATCCTTCCGATTCTTATCATCCCATCCCTCCCCTGACAAAAAATGTCAGGGGCAGGAATAAAAAATGTCAGGGACAAGTTTCTGCCCGGAATGACAGGGGGCCTGCTGAAATTCATGTTGGCGCAAGCTCCTCGAAAGGCGTTATAATCGGGAAAAAGATTACTCTTCCCCAGAGTCGTCTTCCGGCTTCGGTGTTTCTGATTCCTCCTGATGCATGATTTCCAAGTCAGGCTCCGGCTTCGGCATTTCAATCCCGCCTTCTTTTTCGTCGCTTTCAGAATCCGATGATTTCTCCTCGGCTTCGATTTCTTCCTCCGGTTCCTCGCTATCCGGTTCCTTGCTATCCGGTTCCTCGCTATCCGGTTCCTCGCTATCCGGTTCCTCGCTATCCGGTTCCTCGCTATCCGGTTCCTTGCTATCCGGTTCCTCGCTATCCGGTTCCTCGCTATCCGGTTTCTCGCTATCCGGTTCTGCCTGAGTTTCGACCGCTTCCTCAGCTTTCTCACTATCTGCTTCTGGCTTTTCTTTCTGAGTATCCGTTTTTACATCAGAAGCTTCTGTCTCCGGCTTCGTCTTTTCGATCATGCCTTCCGAAGCTTCTGCCGCTTTCTCACTATCTGCTTCCGGCTTTTCTTTCTGAGTATCCGTTTTTACATCAGAAGCTTCAGTTTTCGGCTTCGTTTTTTCACTCACGCCTTTCAAAGCTTCTACAGCTTCAGTTTTCGGCTTCGCCTTTTCGATCATGCCTTCCGAAGCTTCTGGTTCCTGTTCTTTGAGTGCCGGAGCTTCGGATTCCGCTTCCTTCTGAGCCTTCACTTCCGCTTCCTGAGTCTCAACTGCTGTTTCAACCGCTTTCTCAGTTTCCGGTTTCGGTGTTTCGGCTTCCCGAGTCTTCACTTCCGCTTCCTGAGTTTCAACTGGAGTTTCAGTCGCTTTGTCCGCTTTCTCAGTTTCCGGTTTCGGCGTTTCGGCTTCCGCCTCCTCCCGAGCCTTCACTTCCGCTTCCTGAGTTTCAACTGGAGTTTCAGTCGCTTTGTCCGCTTTCTCAGTTTCCGGTTTCGGCGTTTCGGCTTCCGCTTCCTGAGTTTCAACTGGAGTTTCTTGCGCTTTGTCCGCTTTCTCAGTTTCCGGTTTCGGCATTTCGGCTTCCGCCTCCTGAGTTTCAACTGGAGTTTCAGGCGCTTTGTCCGCTTTCTCAGTTTCCGGTTTCGGCGTTTCGGCTTGCGCCTCCTTCCGATCCTTCACTTCCGCTTCCTGAGTTTCAACTGGAGTTGCCGGCTTTTCGATTTCAGTTTTCTCAGTCATGGTCTCTGCTTTCGGAACCTCTGCATCCTCAAGAAGCGATTCGGAATCCGTGATAAAATCATCATGTTTCCATTTGGATATCACATAAATCCACGGACTGAGTTTTTCATTCAGTTTTTTTGCCTCTGCTGCAACTTCGGCCTGTTTTATCTTCTCCTCTTCCGCCTTCTTCGCCTTGGGCTCATCTGTCTCCTTGTCTTCCGCTTCTTCCCCGCCTTCTTTCTCTTCCATTATAATAGTCGGCGCTACATAACCGGCATCCGTTTCCTTATCTTCCTCTTTCCCGCCCTCTTTCTCTTCCGTTGTAACCGTCGGCGCTATATAACTGACATCCGTTTTAAAATAAAACTTATCCTTCTCATCCTCCAGCTCGGCCCCGGGGTATGCTTTGTAAACCGTACCGTCAAACAGATGAATTTCAAAGCACGAGGCCTTGTCCAGCCCTGTTTCGTCCGTTTTTTTCACAGGATCGGCGATATTGTCTATCCGAAAATTGGAAAGCGCTTTGAACACCTCGTCAGCCTTGGACTTTTTGACCTTCTTTCCCAGGGGCGGATCTGCAAATTCAGGGTCTTTGCCCTTTTCGGGACGTCTGAGCGTGTATATGGCTTTTTCCGATTCCGGATCAAGGCAGACCACCTTTTCAACATCCTCCGCCTTGACTTCCAACAGCTTTTTGTCAAGCCATTGTTCAGATTTTTTATCTAAAAACCGGAAACTCTTATCCACCAGATAAACAGTGAAATAGTCTTTTGCAAAGGTGACATAATGACCGCCGGCACCGGCTGAGGCATCTCTGCTCTTTCCGATGATGATGTCTGCCAACACCTTTTTCTCTTTGTCTTCCAGAATGATTCTTGAGCCTTTCTCATCCGTGGGCGTGTCTGCTTTATCCGGACTGTGCAGGCTGAGACGGGAAAGCGTCTTATCTCCGGCTTTGAAGACTCTTCCGATCTTTGCATCTCTCAGTTTTTCGACAACATCCATTATCTTTGAAAAGTTTGCGGGATAGTTGAATTTCTCTTCAATCCCCCATACCTCTTCTCCCTTTTTCAATGTCACCGAATTTTCATGGTCTTTGATATTAACCGAGGCAATATCCCCCAGAGAAAGATCGGGAAGCAGTTTTTCTCCCATTTTTCCCTGTTTTTGGGCGCTATCATCCTCACTTGTGATGAAATACGCGATGCCACCCAGCGCGCAGCAGACAAGCACAAGAATAATAAATGTTTTTGATCGCATAAACTCCCTCAAATAACAAAATGCAGGGTGGGTGAAGCGCGGCGAAACCCATCTTCATTTCATATCGTCATCAATCCGATATGGCGACGGATTCCGCTTCGTTTCAACCACCCCGGAATATGATTCACAATTAAGCGTCATGGTGGGGTTCGCTTCGCTTCACCCACCCTACAGTACAATTTACCTGATTATAACGGATTTAGGGGAGCCCTGTGAACATGCCCTTGAACGTGAACGTGAACGTGAACTTGAACATTCATTTACGGGCAACTTCAGGTTCAGGTATAAGTTCAAGTTCAAGTTCAAGTTTAAGTTTAAGTTTAAGTTCAAGTTTAAGTTCACGGGGGATCCCCTAAATTCGTTATAATCAGCAATTTAATTTGAGTGTCATGGAGGGTTTCGCTTCGCTTCACCCACCCTACAGGACAATACCAATTTACAATTTGAGTGTCATGGTAGGTTTCCCCACCTGCAAACACAGGATTTTCAGTTAGGCTGTGAAGCTCTTGTTTCGTCGATAGACCCCGTAACCGATTCCGGCGAGCGATACAAGCATCGGCATCAGAAAGATGTTGTAGAACTTTATCCTGTTGCCCAAAGCCTCGATGTCCGCTCTCAGATTTCGGCGAACCTGTTTTAGCTCCTTGTTTATCCTCTTTTTCTCTTCCCGAAATTTCTGAATCTCAGCTTCCTGTTCCGGACTCATGATAAACCTTTGGGATTTGTCTTTCTGTTTATCAAATTCTCTCAGCTTCCGATTGGTTTCATCCGCTTTTCTGACCAGTTCCTGTTCCCTGACCAGCCATCGGGCCTGGGCTCTTTTCTCAAGTTCCTGAACTTTTATAAAGGGCCTTTCAAATTTTCCCCTGGACCGGATACTGATCAGCTCCTCGCTGCCCGTAAGCATTTCACTGGTATTCAGAAGAAAATTGAGATTATCGTTAAAAACCTTGGAAAGATTAAATCCCAGAAAACTCTGCCTTCTGATATAATAGGCATCGAAAAGCATGTCAACATCGGAAACAATGACAATCGTGGATTTTTTCTCACCTTCTGTCAGATGCTCCTCTTTTTTGTCAGATGAATCTTCCGGCTTGTCCTTCGAGTCTTTATCCTCAGGTTTGCCACTGGGAAAGGCGGTTTTGAACTTTCCCCTTATTCTTACAGCCAGGTCGTATTCATCAATTGAAGGTTTGAAATCCCGGCGTATCTGGGCGGTCCCGAACCGAACCCTGAAACTCTCTGTCATCGAGGAGTTTTTACTTGACTTTACCAGAGACTTATACTCGAAATCGCTTCCCAGATCTTTCTCAATCGCGCCTGCAATCGGAAAAAGCATTTTTTCAAGTTTTGCAGTGGTAATATCATCTTTATTGAACGCGTCCGCATTTACGGACAGCACCAGAGGGTTGTCCTCCACCTGATTATTTCGTCCCCCGGTCTGGGTGGAATAGTCAAAATCGGCCACCACCTTGGTGCTGTCCATTTTGACGCCCCACGCGGCAAAAAGCTTTTCCAGAGAAGAGCCTTTGGGCGGCTGTCCTCTGGGAGCGGAAGAACTGTCAGATACAGGGAAAGGATCGACAAGTACGATGGCATTGCCGCCCCTCAGCACATACTGGTCAACAGCATATTGGAGTCCCATTTTCAAATCCTTGGGATGGAAAATCAGCAGAAGATCGATATCCTTATCAATACTTTCGGAACTCTCGCTGACCTCTTCCACAGTGTATGTTTTCTTCAGTTCCGTGACAAACAGCCACGGCTCCGCCCCCTGGGACGGATTTTGCATGTTGAACATGGGGGGCTGACCCAAAACAGGAAGGCCGCTGATAATGCCGATTTTCTGCTTTTCCGGAGACTGCACCCTGGAGATCATCCGGGTGATATCGTATTCAAGATGCTCCTCCCGGGAGGGATCCACCATCTTTATGGTCTCCTCCTGGTCCGCGGCCATTGCCACAAGTCCGAAATAGATTCTTTCGCCCATGGGCAGGTTGATCCCTTCGATGCCATAGCTTCGCGCCCAGTCCTCCTCCTCCGAGTCGGTTTTGACGTCATACACTTCAATGATAATTTTCCCGTCGCTGTGGTATTCATACTCAGAAAGGAAATCAAGCATTCGCCGGGCATACGTTTTGATATGGACCGGGGTGTTCACATTGTCCTTTGTGTAAAACACCTTTATGGTAACATCCTCTTCCAGGTCGGATACGATCTTCTTCGTACCCTCGGAAAGTGAATATAACTTGTCGCTTGTGCTGTCCCATCGCAAATTTACCTGGGAGAAGATAATGTTTATAAGGATAAGTATAAACAGAATCAGAAGCATCCCGCCAGCCGAAAAGAGTGATTTGCTGGTTAAAGCAGATTCTTTCTCTTTGGCTTTTTTTTCATCAGACATATTTTTCCTCCTTAAATTAAAGACCCGTAAACTTGAACTTGAACTTAAACTTAAACTTAAACTTGAACTTGAACTTGAACTTGAACTGATTAGAACATAAACCAAAAGTTCAAGTTCAAGTTCACGTTCAAGTTCACATTCAAGTTCAAGTTCACGTTCAAGTTCAAGTTCGCGTTCAAGTTCAAGTTCAAGGGCTAGTTAAGACGCCTTTCGGTTCTGGATAACAATCGCATTAACGAAGAGCATGAAAAAAATCACCGAAAGATAATAAAGAATATCCCGAAAATCGAGTATGCCCCTCTCTATGGAAACAGAGTGGGACAGAAAACTCAGATTGGAGACCAGACTGAGGAGCCAGAGAGGCGCCCATCCGGTCAGAACATCGATTACCGGCGGGTGCCCTGCCAGGATAAAGAACAGACAGATAACCACCGATATGATAAAACTGATTACCTGGCTTCGCGTAAATGAGGATGTCATGATTCCCACACTTAAAAACGCGCCGGCCGATAAGAAACTCCCCAAATATGCGCATATAATAGGCCCCACGTCAGGGTCTCCGAGATATGCCACAGTAATCACCATGGGAAATGTGAAAAACAGGGCAATACCGATAAAAACCCACGCAGCCAGGAATTTGCCGAGGATCGCCTCTGCAATTGTGACAGGAAATGTCAGAATCAGCTCCAAAGTTCCCATCCGCCGCTCCTCTGCCCACAGCCGCATGGCCACTGCGGGGATAAGGAACATGAAAATCCACGGATGCCATACAAAAAAATTTCTGAGATCTGCCTGGCCAAACTCAAAAAAATGGCTCACATAAAATGTGAAAAATCCCAGCAGGACCAGAAATATGACAATAAACACATAAGCAACCGGCGACCCGAAATAGCCGGCAATTTCCCTTTTGAATATTGCCATTACATTGTTAAAAAATTCTTTCGTTCTCATGATTGTCTGTTGTCCGTTGTTTGTTGTCCGTTGTTTGTTGTCCGTTGCCACTGACCACTGACCACCGACTACTGACCGGTAGTTATGGTCCGGAAAACCTCATCCAGCCGGCCCTGTTCCACAAATATGGATTTCAGTTCATACTTGTTTTTGGAGAGCGCGGATATGATTTTGTCTGCAATGGGGGTATCTGTGTTTTTGGGAAAGATCCTGACTTTAAAATCTTTGTTATCCTTTTCAATGAGCTTTGCGGAACTGACCCCGCTTATCTTCCGGGCAAGGGAGAGGAATTTTTCCGGTTTGGCATTGCGAAGGGTGAGGGAGATCGCTCCGTGAACGGATGATCTTGTTCTGAGATGGGAGGGAGTGTCATCAGCCACAATGCGGCCGTTTGCAATGATGATGGCCCGTGTGCAAACCGCGTCCATCTCTTCCAAAATATGGGTGGAAAGGATGATCGTCTTTTCCGTGCTCATCTGTCGGATCATCAGTCTGACCTCGTGCTTCTGGTTCGGATCAAGTCCGTCTGTCGGCTCATCCAATATCAGGTATTCCGGATCATGAATGATGCTCTGGGCAAAGCACACCCTCTGCTTAAATCCTTTTGAAAGGGTGCCGATCGTCTGGAATTTCACCTCTGACAAAAAGCATTTTTCAATCGTCTCTTCCACTCTCCTTTTCCGTTCTGATCCGGAAAAGCCCCTGATTTCGGAACAGAAATCCAGATACCCGAAAACCGTCATATCCGGATAGACCGGCGCGTTTTCAGGGAGATAACCGATCTTCTTTCTGGCAGATATGGAATCTTCAAGGATATCCGATCCGCCAATGACGGCAGTGCCGGCCGAAGGGGGGATAAAGCCGGTGATCATCCGCATGGTGGTGGATTTGCCGGCGCCGTTGGGGCCTAAAAAGCCGAGTATCTCCCCTTTTTTTACGGTGAAGGAAATATTATCCACCGCTTTTTTTACGTTAAAATATTTTATAAGATTTTTTACTTCAATCATGGAAAACAAACTCCCTCTTTATTGCTGAAATATAATTTTGACGTCTCGGATCGCCCGAAATTATATTTTAGCATATCTGGTTTCTCTTTGCCTTAACCTTTCTGTATGCCTGACACAAACAAACCTTTGCGGGATATTCATCGCGCCGCGCCGTTCCAATCCGCGTCGGTTGTTTTCAGATAATTGACGCCTGAAGGATTTTTACACTTGCAATCCTCCCCGGCGTGCTGACTTATCCTTAATTCCGCAAACATGACACACCTGACTTGTTGCTTTGCGTATCATCTTAATAAGAGTTAGGAAATTTTTTGAATTTGCCAAGGTTTTATATTTTTATATAAAATTATATAAAAAAACAAAACAGAATTGGCATCTTTCAAAAACAGTTCACACCTTTCTGAGGAAACTCATCCGCGTGCATCCGCGTCCCGTTGTCCTTTCAGAAGTGTAAACTGACAAATGTTAAGGATGCCGCATCTTTCATATTACTTCAAAAACAGTTCACACTTTTTCCGAGGAACAGACTCATCCGCGTCTGTCCGCGTTTGTCCGCGTCCCGCTGTTCTTTCAGAAGTGTCAGATGACAAATGAAGGATGCCACAGAATTTTATACATCCTTATTAATGTGACTGAATAAATTTCCCATTTTCCTGCTCTTAACCCTGCTCCTGCCTGTCCGAGTTAGGAGCAAGAGGAAGATAAAGAGTTCGGTTCTTCTGAAATGGGAATCTTATCAGGTTACAACTGACAGACTCAACCGTCCTGAAAAATCTGTGATAATCTCAGATTATCTCTCCTTTTCTTCCTGCTTCACAGAGGCGGTTTCACTGAAAAGAGTTTTTCAGCCAGAGCCGCGTTCTCCGCAGGCTTAAAATCCGGAGAAACTCACCGTACATTCTTACTGTTACCCCTGTCTTAACTATATTATAACGGATTGTCAATCTCTGTTTTCAGCCTTGCAGTTTATTGTCACCATAGGAATCGAATTCAGTCCCTGTAGTTTTTCCCATAAGCAAAAAAGTTTTACAAAGCCTACAGATGCTATGAAAAAATATGGATTTTCTCCCCCATAATTGCCATAAAATTATTATTACGTTTTTATTGTTGTCAAGGGCATTTTTTTTTATTTTACTT
>JAUCGI010000211.1 GCA_030378035.1 Desulfobacterales bacterium HSG2 | reverse complement strand
GTAAAACTTAAACTTAAAACTTAATTGTTCTGCTATGATATTTGGAAAAAAAAACCTCCCTATTATCGGTTTGGACATAGGCTCCAGAAGTTTGAAGATCGGCGAACTTGCGGAATCCAAAAAAGATTACAGTCTCAAAAAATTCGGCATGATTGATATTGAACCGGGACTCATTGAAGATGGCACAATAAAGAATCCTGAGGAAGTTGCCGAATCTATTAAAAAGCTCTTCAAAATGTATAAAATAAAAGAGCCGAATGTGGCCGTGTCAATCGGAGGATACTCAATTATTGTCAAAACGATTGTTCTTGAAACCATGGAAGAGGAGAAACTCCATGAACAGATAAAGACTGAGGCAGAATCATATATTCCGTTCGATGTCAGTGATGTGAGACTTGATTTTCAAATATTGGGTGAAAATATGGAAAACCCGAATCAGATGGACGTCCTTCTTGTAGCGGCTAAAAATGAAATTGTCACCGATTATGTCAATCTGATTAAAACAGCCGGACTGAATCCATGTATCATGGATATTGACGCGTTTGCCCTGCAAAACATTTATGAAGCAAACTATGACACGGAAGAGGAAAATGTCGCGCTGATCGATATCGGCGCTTATAAAACGACCCTGAACATTATGAGGGGGAATCTGTCAGTATTGGTACGGGATGTTTCCCTGGGATGCGGGCAGATCACCCAGCAGATTGTTTCAGCCATGGACTGTTCCGTGGAGGAGGCAGAACAGATGTTCCACGGTCACGAACCGGACAGCATCCCTCCGAAAGAACTGATAGAAATTGTTGCGGCAGTGATAGCGGACTGGTGTACAGAGATTAAACGGGCCCTTGATTTCTTTTATTCCACATACCCCGGTGAGCATATACAAAGGATAATTCTGAGCGGGGGGGGAGCCAATATCAAAGACTTCCGTGAGCATCTGGCCGAAGAAACATCATCCGAAGTTGAAATTATCAATCCTTTTGAAAGCTTTTCCATAAGCAGCGACCTTGATCCGTCATATCTTGGACGGGTGGCGCCCCAGGCAGCCATCTGCATGGGGCTCGCGATGAGAAGAGCGGATGATAAATAGTTTTTGTGTTTGGTGTTTTGTGTTTGGTATTTAGAAGCCAAAACACTAAACACAAAACACAAAACACTAAACACCAAACACTAAACACCAAACACTAAACACAAAACACAAAACACCAAAATACAAATGATACGAATTAATTTACTGCCTTATCGGGATGACCGGATAAAAAAGGAGATACGCAAAAAGATTTTTATCTTTCTCTTGTCTCTTGTAGGGGTTGTGATAATTTTGGGATTCATTTATATTCATCTGGACGGCCAGATCAAGTCGCTGAAGAAAGATATACAAAAGGCCCAGAAAGATCTGGATAAATATAATAAGATTGTTGAAAAAGTTGAAAAACTTAGGGAAAAGCTGGCCGCTGTGAATAAAAAGCTGGCCGTCATAAAGACTCTCGACATGAATCGTTATGATGCTGTCCATCTTCTTGACACCATGACAAAAACGGTGATTAAGAAGCGGATGTGGTTCACCTCTTTTGAGGCGATAGAAAAAGTAACTATTACAAAAAAAAAAATAACTGTGGAGGTGGAAGTCAAGGGAAAGAAAAAGAAAAAGAAGAAGACAGTTGAAGAAAACAAAGTCGAAGTTATTATTGAAATCAGAGGGATTGCGTTGGATAATAAGACAGTGGCTGATTTTATGACCCGCCTTAAGAACGCAAGGAGCTTAAGCGGGACAGAAATGTTCAGCAATATAAAACTGGTAACGCTTTATCAGGAAATGATCAGCCAAGGTAAAGACAAACCAGGTATAAACCTGAAGGGTTTTGAGGTCAAATGTCTGAAAGTGCCTCTGGAATTATCTAATAAGAAAAATAAAAAGAAGAAGTCATAAAAAATGGGTGTTTCCGAATCAATCGAGCCTCTCCTCGAAAAAATAGAAAAGCTGTCAAAAGTTGTCAGGATCGCGATATGTGCCGGAATTATCCTTATTCTTATCGTACCCTGCGTAATTCTTATTTACTATCCTCAATATGAAGAAATCGGGAAATTAAAAGAGGAGCTTAAAAAGGTTGAGGGGGAGCGTGATGTGGCAAAAAAGAAAGCAGGAAAGCTTGGAAAAATTAAAAAGGAAATGAAAGAAGCAGAGATTAATTTTAACATTGCCAAAAAGGCGCTTCCTGAAAACGATCAAATACCTCTTCTCCTGACAAACATCTCCCACGTCGGTCAGGATACAGGCTTGGAATTCCTCCTGTTTGAACCGAGCTTGAAAGTAAAGAAGAAAAAGAAAAAGAAGCGAAAGAAAAAAGGAGCGAAAGAAAAAGAAAAGCCTTTCTATGCTGAAATTCCCATAAAAGTAAAGGTTGCAGGAAATTATCATAATGTCGCACTTTTTTTTGACAAAGTTGCACGGCTGAACAGAATTGTCAATATAAAAGATATTGAGATCGTTCCTCTAAAAAAAAAAGCGAAAGAAGCCACTTCACTAAAAGAAAATGAACTCATTGTATCGTGTCAGGCTATCACTTACAAGTTTATGGAAGTTCCCTCTGAGAAAAAGGATAAAAAAAAGAAGTGAAATCCGAAAGCGTCTCAGCGGAACTCAGTGACATTAGTGTAAACTTAAGGAGCATGCCGGACGGGATTTGCAATCTCGTCCGCAATGTTTCCGACCCACACGGAACGGTTCGGACGGGATTGCAAATCCCGTCCGGCATGGCGGCATGGGGAAAAAGAAGTGAAATCCGGTTTAAAGGAAATCTGATTCGATCGGGATATTAAGAACAAAAAGAAGATGATGGAATGAAACTGATACACAGCATAGCCTGTTTTGTCTGTCTTTTTCTCCTTTTCGGGGGAAGCGACGACAGTCGGGCGGATGAACAGTCGCCTCAGAGAATTGCCAGGAATGTTATTCGCAAGAAGATAACCGCCAGACCCGAGGATGCATTGCCACCGGGAGAGAGCGATTCTTTGTCTGAACCTGATCCGGCTCCGATGACTGCTCTGAAACAGGGCGAACCGGAAGAAAAGCCGGAATTAAAACCGGTAAGTTCCGAATCAGGCCCGAAGACCTCTGAAAAGCGCAGAATAATCCGGAAGAAAATAACCGCCAGACCCGAAGATGCGGTACTGCCGGCAGAAACCGAACCTGTGCCGGATGCCCTTTCTTCAGAGACAGACCTGAAGACTGCCAAAGATACAGATACAGATACAGAGTCTGATGAAAAAGCTCCGGAAAAAAAACCTGTTCCTGACAGTGATCCCGGGAAGCGGAAATCGGCAAAAGCGGAGCCGGCGACAGAAGTTGCACCCGAGCAGGATAATACCCTGAAAGATAAAGGCGAACAGGAAGCCGATGTTGCTTCCTCCGGGAAAATTCCCCCGCATAAGAAGGAAATTGCTCAAACGGATGAAGTGTCAAAGAAGAAGGCTGGCTCCGAGGCTGATCGAAAAACGGATACTCCGAGTAAACCCCAGCCAGAGCCTAAGACGAGTCTGAAAGATGATAAGCTTTCCCCTGATGCCAGTCAGGAAACGGGTAAGAAACCGCCAAAGCCGGAATCTGACCGGAAATTGGCAGAAAAAGAACCAGAGCCGCCCGATCCAAAACTTTTGGAAAAGGATAAACCAAAAGAAGAATCGCCGAAACCTGTTGCTGAAGAGATATTGGCAAAAGCAAAAGTGAGGTCATCCAAGCCGAAACCTTCAACAAAAGACAAACCGAAAGATGATGATCGGAAATCCGTTGCTCCTTCATCCCGAAAGCCTGCCCCGGATACTGAGAAGAAGGAAATCGATGATTCAAAGCCGAAAACCGGCGATTCCGATATCTCAAAAATTTTGGGGATAGATCACAAAAAAGAAGAGGTTACCGCTGAAATAAAACCTTATGATCCTGAAGGAAAGATTGATCCCTTTGTCCCGCTCTTCAAAGAAGAAGAGACTGTTTCAAAAGCTCCGAAAAAGAAGGAAAAAGAGACGGATGAAGGGAAAAAAGGGAAAGGAAAAAAAGGAAGGAAGAAACGGATTCCCCGTACTCCTCTTGAAAAAGTGGATCTGAGTCAGTTAAAGCTGGTTGGAATTATTCGCGCCGAAAGCGGAAACAAGGCATTGGTGGAAGAAGCTACCGGCAAGGGATATATTATTAAAAAAGGGACATACATCGGAATCAACGCGGGCAGGGTATCAGAAATTTTAGGAGACAGAGTTATCGTTGAAGAGGAGGATGAAGATTTTTCAGGTGCTGTAACGATCCGTAAAAGAGAGTTAAAACTTCAGAAACCCCTTGGAGAATATTATGGAATGTGAAGCTGGAAACTGGAAACTGGAAACTGTGAACCGGAAACCGGAAACCGGAAACCGGAAACCGGAAACCGGAAACCGAAAACCGGAAACCGGAAACCGAAAACCGGAAACCGAAAACCGGAAACCGGAAACCGGAAATTTGAATTTTAAATTTCAAACATATTTTCTCCTGATTTTGGCGATGTTTTTTATCTGTTCAGGATGCGCCTCCAATGTGAGTTCCGTCCAAAAAACGGACGATTCTGCCCGGGGAGGCGTGGCGGAAACCGTCCTTCCCAAAGTGATCACTGAAATAACCACAACCGAGACCACTGAGGCAACGAATGTATTGATTAAGGGAAACCGCGTTTTAACCTACACATCGGTCAAACAGCCTTCTCCTCTGGCTATTATCCTTTATTTTTCTGAAACAGGTCTCGAACTCGGGAACTGGAAACCGGATTCGGAATCTGATATCCGGAGCGAGTCGCCGGCCGGTGATTACCAGTTACCAGTTTTCGATAACGATATTATCAGCTCGGTTAAAGCTTCGGAAACGGCCGACACAGGTAACGGTCATACATCCAAGGTTGATATCCTGCTAAAAAAAGACGCGCCTTATGAAGTCGCCCGCGAGGATACAGGCGTTAAAATATCTTTTACCCGTGGTCCGTCGTCGGTGGTCGGTGGTCCGTCGTCGGTGGTCGGTGGACCGTCGCCGGTGGTCGGCGGTCCGTCGCCGGTGGTCGGTGGTCCGTCGTCGGTGGTCGGTGATTCGTCACCGCTGGTCGGTGGTCGGTGGTCCGTTGCAACAGAGGACAGAGGAGTGGGGGCAGTGGACAGTGGACAGTGGACAGACGACGGGGGACAGTGGACAGATGACAGCCCGCCGCTGGAAGTCTGGAACCCTAAGATCAAAGCTTGGGTTCCGGAATCTCAGGCCATGGAGTCGGAAGTCAGGAGTCAAAGATCGGCGCCCGTTTCCGATTACCGGTTTCCGCCCGCAACCCATGTGCAATCCGTATATGCCACCCGACTGGAAGGCGGTCTGAAAGTCTTTGTCGGGGCAGACGGCGCGATAACGAATTATAAGGCATTCACCATTGGCAGTCCGGCTCGTATCGTTTTTGACATATTTAATGTCAAAAGCCCTTATAAAAAGGAAAAATGGGTACCTGTGGGTTCCAAATGGGTGAAGCAGGTCCGGTATTATGCATACCCTGACAGACTCCGGGTCGTTCTCGATACAGAGAAAGCTTATCTTTCCGCGTTTACGGCGAATCCTGTTGAAGACGGTCTTGAGATCCGTGTCGGTTCAACTGTCAGATATGATTCCCAATTGCCGGCTGTCATCTATCCGTCGGCAACTCACTTACATTCTGTTTACGCGACACAGGTGGAAAATGGTGTCAAAATCACGGTAAGAGGAGACGGTTCCATAACCAATTACAAATCTTATGCCAGTGACACCCCGCCTCGTATCATTTTTGACATATTTAATGTCATCAGCTCTGACGAAAAGGAAAAATCGTTTCCTGTTGATGCCAAATGGGTCAAAAGGGTGCAGTACAAAGTCATCCGGTCCCCGCGCGGCTCGGATTATGATAGCCTGAGGGTTATTATTGACACGCAGAAAGCCTATCTTTCCGCGTTCTCAGCTTTTCCTGACAAAGACGGCCTTGTTATTCGGGTGGGGTCAGTGGTCAGTGGTCCGTCGTCGGTGGTCAGTGGCCCGTCGTCAGTGGTCAGTGGTCTGGCAGACAGCGGGCCTCCTGCAACCGTGGATCTGATTGTGTTTGTACCTGAAGCGGCCGGAAAGTCTTCCCTTATCCTTGAAATGTCAGGACCGGTAACTTACGATATAATAAAGACAGCCGACAAAAAACTGGAACTGAAACTCTTTAACAGCAGGATACCGGATTATCGTTACAGACAGGGCGCTCTGATTACCACACATTTTGAAAGCGCTGTGGATCGGATAATCCCTCTTCGGAGGGCCGGCATGGGGAACACTTCGCTGTTTGAAATTGATCTGCGTGAGGCTGTGCCTTATTTTGTTGAACAGACAGAGGATTCCGGAAAGCATCATCTCATGGTGCATTTTGAGGCATCTTCGATCCCCCCCAAATCTCTCGCACAAGCCCGGAAACCGTCAGCGGATATCACGGTGACGGATATGGGAGATACAGAATTGGAGGTTACAGGTCCGGAGACAGAGCCTGAAGCCCAAGTGCCGGAAACTGCTCCTTCAGTCCCCGAACAGCAGTATCCGCCGCCCGAACAGCAACTCCCGCCGGCCGGACAGCAGTATCCTCCGCCGGTCGGACAGCAACCCCCGGGACCTGTTGCTGACACGGATGATGAATTCTCTGTGCCTGAAGCGCCGAAACGGTATACCGGTGAAAAGATTGCCCTCGATTTTTTTGAAACGGACATAAAAAATGTGTTTCGTATTCTGAGAGAGGTGAGCGGAAAAAATTTCGCCATAGACAAAGATGTGTCCGGCAAGGTGACGCTGACCCTTGAACACCCTGTGCCCTGGGATCAGGTGCTCGACCTGATTCTGAAGATGAACAAGCTGGGTAAGACTTATGAGGGGGATATCATACGGATTGCCACTCAGAAAACCCTTCAGGCAGAAGAGGCGGATCGGGAGAAAAGGAAACAGGATGAACGGGATCGACTGGAAGCGAAAAAGAAACTTGACCCGCTGTTTACCGAATATATTGCCATCAATTATTCCAATGCAAAAAAGGAGATTATGCCGCATATCAATCAGATATTAACCAAGGAACGAGGTACGGTCAGCGTGGATGACCGGACCAATATGGTTATCCTGACAGATACCGCTGAGAAGATCAGACAGGCCAAGGAGATCGTCGAAAAACTCGACAGAGTGACGCCCCAGGTGCTTATTGAGGCGAGGATCGTTGAAGCCAGCGCCAACTTCTCACGGGATATCGGAACAAATTGGGGCGCAACAGGGGGGATTCAGAATGATGACGCCAACGCCGGAGTCGGTCCCCAGCGGGGTTATGACATGTTTGGCGGAACTTACGGATATGAAATGGCAATGAATCTGCCGGCAGCCATAGAAAATAAGGCGACGATCGGTTTCAATTTTCTGCGAATTGCGGGGTCTCCGCTGGCATTGCATGCAAAACTCACGGCAATGGAGACGATGGGTGAGGCCAAAGTGATTTCCGCACCCAAGATCGTCACCCTTGACAACAAGAAGGCGACCATTAAGCAGGGATTCAGTTATCCGTATCAGACGGTGGAGGACGGAAATGTAAAGACAGCATTCAAAGAGGTGGATCTGGTGCTGGAGGTTGTCCCCCACGTCACCCCTGACAACCGCATTTCCATGACCATCAACATCACCAAAAATGATCTCGGCCAGGTGATCGGCGGTCGGCAGTCCTTTAACACGAAAGAGACCAAGACGGAACTTTTGGTGAATGACGGCGACACAGTTGTCATCGGCGGCATTATCAAAACAGCAGAACGAAATTCGAACAGCGGAATCCCCGGTCTGTCAAATATTCCTTTGATCGGCTGGCTCTTCAAGTCAAAATCCAACAAGGAAGAAAAGGAAGAACTGCTGATATTTATTACTCCTACGATCATTCAGTTGGAACAGCGGCGTACGCAGTATTAGGGAGTTTGGGAGTTTGAGAGTCGGGAATTAAAAACCAGGTTTTCAAAAAAACTTGGTTTCCTGAAATATTGCTGATTCCAACGCTTTTTGTGGTCTCGGTAAATATGACACCGGATTCCGGAATGCCGGGAATCGGCAGGATTCCCGGCATTTCCGACCCGGAATCCATTTTTTGCACTCAGCAGAAAGACATCATTATTATTAATCTGTAAATTTAGGGAAAGGGTTGTTATTATGAAGTCAGCAGAACATATCAATCGTCAAACGCCAAACACAAAACACAAAACACAAATCATTTTATCTGTTCTGATCCTTCTGTTTTCGCTTTTTATGGCAGGCTGCGGGCCGAGCAGCGGCAGTGAGGACACGGAAGAGGAGTCTACGACCGATCCGGGGCCAGCGCCGGCGAGTTTCATTGCCCTCAGAGCATCGGATTACATCCTGACTGCAAACGGCAAGAGCGAGACAACCCTCATAGCGATAGTGGAGGATTCCAGCGGATACGCGGTGGAGGGGGAGCGCATCACCTTTGCTGTAATCGAAGGTTATGACAAGGATGATTATCTGGACGGGCAGGTCAACTCCTCTTCGGAGGGCGCTGCCGAAGTAACATTGACGGCTC
This sequence comes from Desulfobacterales bacterium HSG2, assembly GCA_030378035.1. Taxonomy (GTDB): domain Bacteria; phylum Desulfobacterota; class Desulfobacteria; order Desulfobacterales; family 4be13; genus JAUCGI01. Next base: position 12,439 of record JAUCGI010000211.1, on the reverse strand, counting down.
CTCAAATCTCTTATGACGAATTTAACGCTCTGCCCGATGATGAGAAGAAGCTGACGGTTCAGGCCAGCGCGAAGAACGGCGTGACCAGCGACCCATTGGACATTGCCCTGGGAATGGGAAGAATCAGCCTGAGCGCATCCTCCCCCGAAATCGTCGCGGATGGGAGCAGTGAAAGCATCATTACCGCGACAGTGACAGACGTCAACGGCGATCCCGTGTCCGAAGAACATGTTAATTTTGCCATACTGTCGGGCACAGGGCGTTTCAAGGAATTTGACACAGACACTTGGAGAGCGCGGGCCACCACTTCAAGCGACGGCTCGGCCGACATCACTTATATCGCCTCAGACACCGCCGGCTCTGTGAACATCACGGCCTGGGTGGGAGATTACGACGATTCAAAACTCATGGCGGACAACACAAGCCTCCTGGCGGATGTTCAGCAGCCCATGAACATAACCTATCAGGTATCAGCCATGGGCTACACCCCTGCTGCCATGAATATCGCCCTGGTCCCTCCGGGAGAGGGAGGTGGTGACCCTGCATCCATACAACTGACTTCCGATAAGGAGAGCATCCCCGCGAACGGCTATAGTTCCGTTGTGATCCGAGCAATAATAAAAGACAGCTCGGATCAGTTCGTTTCCAAAGGAACGCCGGTAACATTTTCGACAACCCGCGGCACCATTTCTGAAACAGAACTGGAAGTTCCCGACCAGAACGGAACCGTCGTCGTCTCCCTGATATCGTCGGATACGGCGGGCGTTGCCCAGGTCACCTGTGCGGCCGGGAATGTTCGTCAGTCCGTTGATGTTGAGTTTACCGAAGATGTGCCAGACACAGATACAGATACAGGTCCTGCAAACATCATCTTATGGGCCGACCCGGAAAATATCCCCGCTGACGGTGAGGCAACCACAATCATTGACGCTTTGGTGACAGACAAATTCGGAAAGCCGGTGGCTGAAGGCACCTCTGTTTTCTTTCGCACAGACAAGGGCAGATTTTCCAATGACAAAAAAGGAGAGGCTGTCGTCACAGATAAGAGCGGTTCGGTCAGCGTTGTGCTGAAGGCCGCGGAAGAACCGGGGACTGCCACAATAACCTGCATGGCCGGCGATATCTCACGGAACATCACAGCAGATTTTGAAATTGAAGACATCGTTAATAATGCCGCTATCATCTCCATAACGCCTCCCAATCCCGCAACACTGACTCCGGATAACACGAGTTCAACGGTGATTGAGGCGACGATAAGTGACAGTTCGGGAAATCCGGTTCCCAGAGGGACGCTGGTATCGTTTGTCACGACATTGGGCAGAATCTCCAATTCGATTGTGTCAACGCCCGATAATTCAGGAGTTGTAAAAGTCTCTCTGATCGCCGGCACCGAATCGGGAACAGCCCAGGTGACATGCGAATCCGGTAATGTTTCTCAAAAGGTCACAGTCGAAATTACCACTGAGGACACTCCCTCTGCCGGAAGCATCACATTGTCGGCCGAGCCTGCCAGCATTTACGCGGACGGGGAAGAGGAATCCGTCATTGATGCGATTGTCAGGGACAAATCCGGTGCCCCGGTTCCACAAGGTACTTCCGTGATTTTTTCCACGACGCTCGGACGGTTTTCCGAAAGGAAAAGCGAAGAAAAGACCACTTCGGATAGCACCGGAACCGTAACCGTGACCCTGCGTGCGGGAAACACCCCGGGAATTGCGGAGATCACCTGCTCCGCGGGAGGTGTTTCCCAGAGGATCGATGTGTTGCTTATCACTCCCAGCCCCACAACAAAACCTACTGCGTCAGTTTCATCTGTTCAACTCTCCGCGCCTTCTCCCGCGGAGATTCCTGCGGACGGGATAAGTTCCGCCGTGATAACCGCCACAGTTAAGGACAGCTACGATAGTCCGGTTGAAGGGGTTTCGGTAACTTTTTCGTGTAGTATGGGCAGACTTTCAGCCACGTCTCTCACCACATCCGAGAACGGGGGCGTAAGCGTCTCACTGATCTCCGACACCACCCCGGGAACCGCCGAAGTGATATGCAGAGCCGGCAATGTTTCCCAGAAAGTCACGGTGGGATTCACAGGAGATGGCGATGACGATGACGATGACGATACTGACCCGCTGCCAACCTCTTCAAGACTTTCATTATACGCATCCCAGAGTTTTGTGAAGTCCGACAACTCGGATGCCGCTGAGATTACCGCATCCGCTCTGGACGACAACTACGCTGCTGTGGAAGGGGTGACGATCACCTTCAGTGCCGAGGGGGGACAACTCAGCGCGTCAACCGTCAAAACCGGTGCTGACGGAACGGCAAAGGTCACATTCTCATCGGGCGCGTCAAAGGAGAACCGGACGGTCTTTGTCACCGCGTCTACCGGAAGTCTCAGCAAATCTGTGCCGATAAAAATCACAGGAACCTTTATCGAGCTTGAAGCGGATAAAACCAACCTCGGGCAGGCCGTCCTGACCATCACCGTCAGAGATGCGCATGAGGACCCGGTTTATAACGCGGAAGTGGAGATAAGGAGCGTTGACTCGGCAGACGCCATCACAGAGAACAACATCCTCATATATGAGCTTCTCGGCCCCAACCACACCTCTTATAATACCGATGTCAACGGTGAATTAAAGCTGAAAGTCAAGGGCGGTACAAGGACAGGGGATGCCATGCTCAGAGTCGAATCTCTAGGCGCTTCGGCCACCCAGCTTTTCACAGTGAGTTCGGTTGGCGAGGAATTTGCCATCACAGCCCCTGAGGAAGACCCGGCCAGTCTGCATACCGGAGAGGAATTGGAGATCATTGTCAGCGCGCCCGGGCGGGAGTCCGTCAAATTCACCACCACTTTCGGAGCTTGGAAAGGAAGTCAGAGCACCATATTAAGCAATGTGTCCGTGAATGACGGCAAAGCATCGGCAATTCTCACCTCAGTCGAAGCCGGTCTGGCCACCATTCAGGTGGTGGATGAAACATCGCCCGGAGTCTCGGATACCCTGAAGGTTGCCATCTCCGCTCCGTCGGAAGATGCTGCGAAGATCGCGCTCCAAGCCAGCGCGACCATTATGTCCCCGAGCACCGGCGATGAGGTCAACACCGTTGATCTGACCGCAACCGTCAAAAATGCGGCGGATCAGGTGGTGGGCGGCGCGCCGGTTGCCTTCTCCATTGAAAACACCACCGGTGGCGGCGAGAGCATCTCACCGGTATATGTTCTGACAGATGCCACCGGCGTTGCAAAAGCAAAATTCTTCTCGGGATCCCTTGGCTCGGATGCAAAGGGGGTCACCGTCAGGGCGATTGTCGTGGATCGGTCCGATATTCCGGCCTCAAGGGTCTCCATCGTGATCGGGGGAACTGCCGGATCTGTGCTTATCGGCACAAGCAGCAAGATTGTGCCAGTGAACAATGACACCGCTTATTCGCTGCCCATGTCCGTGATCGTCACCGACGCAAACGGAAATCCTGTGCCCAATGCGGAGGTTTCCCTTGGGGTCTGGCCCATCACTTATGCGAAAGGATACTGGGATAATTGCATCGACGGGGCCGGAATATGTGCTTATCACAGTGCCAGAATTCCGAATGAGGATGTAAACCGGAATCTCATCCTGGATCCGGGCGAAGATAAGAATGGCGACGGCGAGCTCACCCCCTTCAACACAGCAGCGGGGAACCTGCCATCAACGGTGAGTACGGATGAAACAGGCATGGCAGAGTTTGATCTGGTCTATCTCAAACGCTCCGCGATCTGGATTGAAGACGAGATCACCGCGAGCGTCATGGTCTCCGGCACAGAGACCCGTTCGACCTACACATTGTGGCTACGATATTTGGCCGGCGAGGAGGAGAATCTGTCCCATTCGCCTTTCAATGATGAGGATACGGCAGCGGATCCCTACTCGATCTCCCTGACCGCCACACCTTCCACCTTGGCCGCGAATGGCATTTCAACTTGTGAAATCGAGGCGACAGTCCTTGATATAAATAGGAACGAAGTCGATGATCCGACAGTTGTTCGTTTTACAACAACCGCGGGAACCCTTTATGAAACCAGCAAGACAACGAGAGATGGGATCGCTACGGTCACGCTGACCAGTCCCAACTTTGTGAGTGAGGCGACAGTCACCGCTTCCACATCCAGCGAGGTTGAGGGCGAGGTCACGGTGACATTTACTGCCGGCCCTCCGGCCCAGGAGTATTCAATAATATCGGCGGATCCTCTGAATATGAGCGCGGACGGGAAAAGCACAAGCAACATACAGGCAAGAGTCAGCGACTCCAGCGGGAATACCGTGAGCGACGGGACCCTTATTGTTTTTGATATTTCAGGATCGGGGACGCTTTCTTCAAGAACCGCGGCCACATCAAACGGCACCGCCACAGTGGGATACACCGCGGGACTGAACCCGGGATCGGTCACTGTCACGGCAAAGACAACCGACGGTATGCCTATCGGATCAGTGAATCTTACGCTTATCGACGTGATTATCAAATCGGTCATTATCGAAAGCGGTTCTGACAGCATTGCGGCCGACGGCGTATCTGAAACCCTGATCACCGCGACACTGACGGATAACGTGAATAATCCGGTGAAAGACGGTACGCAGGTCACCTTCTCCACCACTGCCGGCCGCTTATGCACAGGAGGCACGTCGTGCAGAATCTCTGTGAATGCATCCACCGGCAACGGCTTCGCCACGGTGATGCTCAGGAGTTCCGAAAATGCCGGAACAACCACAGTAACGGCATCCTCAGGCGGAAGAAGCGATACAACCAATGTGGAGTTTGTGGCAGGCCAGGTGGGCCGGATCGTTCTGAATGCGTCGCCGGAGAGTCTCCAGTCAGGCGAAAGCAGTACAATTCAGGTCTCGGTCACCGACGCCAACGGAAATCCGGTAAAGAACGAAAAAATCACCTTCTCCTTTACCGGCAATGGTTCCCTGTCTTCACGGACAGTGACCACCACGGACGGGACGGCCACAGTCACCTACACCGCCGGAGACGCGGGCCTGGCGACCATCACGGCCACCTCTGCCAACGGGGTTCGGTCGGTGGTGTCTCTTTCCACCAGCGTTGATGTTAAGCCGCTGGCACCGCCGGAACTGACTCAGGGGGCCGAAAGCATTGTGGCCGACGGAGTCTCTGAAACGCTGATTACGGCAACTTTGAAGGACACCGATGGGAATCCGGCGGGGGACGGCATATTGGTGACATTCTCCACCACAGCGGGGAAATTCTGCAAAGATATGCAGTGCAGCTCATCGGTGACCACGTCCACCGTCGGCGGAATCGCCTCTGCAACACTCCAAAGCTCTGAAAATATCGGAACCGCCGTCATAACGGTCTCTTCAGGCGGAACCAGCGACCCAGCCAGCATTGAATTTGTGGCCGGCTCAGTGGCCGGCATTGAGCTGAACGCGTCGCCGGCAAGCCTCCAGGTAGGAGGAACGACCAAAATCAGCGCCTTTGTCACCGATTCCGCCGGAAATCCGGTGAGCGGCAGCAAATTAATCACTTTTTCCTTTATAGGCGGAGGGACTCTTTCTTCACGGACTGCGAACGCCACGGACGGAACAGCCATCGTTGACTACACGGCGTCCGCGACGTCCGGTCAGGTAAGCATCACAGCCACCTCAGTTAACGGAATACAGTCGGATCCCCTTGTTATCGGGGTGACGGACATGCCTGTAGGCGAACTGAACGTGATCTCGGCGTCAGAAACGATGATGGCAGACGGGCTGTCCGAAACCACGATTACGGCGACAGTGAGGGATACCGCGAGGAATCTGGTGAAAGACGGCGTGCTGGTATCATTTTCCACCACAGTAGGACGCTTCTGTACTTATGGATCATGCGTGCCGGTAGTGAATGTGCCCACCGTCAACGGCGTCGCATCTGCCACGCTCAGGAGTTCCGTAGACGCGGGATTTGTGGATGTAACGGCTTCGGCAGGCGGCGTGAACAGTACGACAGTCATAGAATTCATAGCGATGCCGATGATCCCCGCAAGCTTTTCATTGTCCTTATCCCAAATTACGGTGAAGTCGGACAATTCGGACAACACGACCATCACCGCCACTGTTCTGGATGAGAACAAAGCGGTGGTTCCCGATATCACAGTGAAATTCAGTTCGGATGGCGGCCAGCTAAGCTCGGCCGAACAGAAGACCGACGAGAACGGACAGGCATCGGTGATCTTTTCATCAGGAACAGAGGACAAGACAAACCGGATCATCAATATTACTGTATATGTGCCTGAGTGCGACGCCCAGTCCATCCCTGTGCAGGTGGTGGGCACCTATGTCGAAGTTTCCACTGACAAGGCCATCCTGGAGATCGGCGGCGATAACAAAGCCGATTTTACGATCACGGTCTATGACGCCGGCGGTGTTCCGATCCGCGGTGTCGAGGTCACGGTGAAAGAGGCGGATCCTGACAGCGGCGAGCCGCTGACAACATACAACCGCCTGAGTGTCAGCCTGTCACCCGAGTATGACGAGTATGTCACGGACGTCACCGGCATCCTCAAATTGGAGGTTACCGGAAAATCATCCGGAGAAGCAATGGTGATTGCAGAGGCTCTGGGCGCGGCCATGACGCAGACATGGACGATAGGCTCGGATATCTTCGAGATCGTGTCGCCCACGGAAGATCCGGCCAGCCTCTTTACCGGACAAGCCCTTGAAATTGCGATCCGGGCACCGACGCAGCAGAGAGCGGATTTTTCCACCACATTCGGGACCTGGGTGGAGAACGGAGAACAGGTGCTCACCGTGCCGGTGACCAATGAGACAGCTTCAGCCAGCCTGACATCCATTGAAGCCGGCATGGCAACAGTGCAGGTCTTTGACACGGACGATCCCTCCACTTCGGACATTGTGAGGGTGGTTATTGCCGCGCCCTCGGATGAGGCCAGCCAGCTCGCGATCCAGGCGAGCTCCTCGGTGGTGGCCCCGAGTATCGGAGATATCGTCAACAAAGTGACTCTGACCGCATCCGTTAAAAATGCCAGTGATCAGGTGGTGGGCGGCGCGGCGATTGCGTTTTCACTTCAAAGAACCACCGGCGGCGGAGAGTCTGTATCGCCTGTGATCGCTTACACCGACAGTTTCGGCATTGCAAAAACCACCTTTACGTCGGGTGCCCTGGGTTCGGATTCACAGGGCGTCACTGTCATCGGGTCGGTTGTGGGAAAGCCGGATGTCAGGGACAGTATCGCCATTGTAATCGGCGGAACAGCAGGCTCTGTGTTTATCGGTCAAAGCACCAAGGTGGAATCGGTGGATAACGACACTGCTTACAAACTTGCCATGTCCGTTCTGGTATCCGACTCAAACGGGAACCCGGTGTCCGGTTCACGAGTTTCCCTAAGTGCCTGGCCTGCCCGTTACGCGACCGGATACTGGGATACTGCCTTGACACCCACCTGTCCGCAGGAAATAACCGGGGTTTTCCTCAATGAAGATGAAAATCGGAATCTGATTCTGGATTCGGATGAAGATGCCAATAAGGACAATGAACTGACACCGCCAAATTCCGCGGCAGGCTCTGTTGTGCCCGCGGTCATCACCACCGATGAAAACGGTGTCGGTCATTTTGATGTGAAGTACCTGAAAACCTCCTCGGGGTGGATCAAAGAGGAGATAACGGCCACCACCATGGTATCCGGAACCGAAGCCCAGTCAACTTATGCGTTCTGGCTGCCAGTGATCGGCGGGGAACAGTGTTCTCTGCCGCATTCTCCTTATAATGTCCAGCCGCGGGTTTATGTGTCTGTGTTGGCCGAACCCGATACCCTGCCCGCTGACGGCGAGAGCACAACCGTGATCACGGCAGCGGTGACGGATGCGAACGGCAAAAAAATAGAAGATGGCACGACAGTGGAATTTGCGACCACAGGCGGAAGGCTCTCCGCTTCCAGCAAAGATACAGAAAACGGGCTGGCAGAGGTTGTGCTGACCAGTCCCAATTATATCGACACAGCCACGATCACTGCCACGGTAGAGGATGTTTCAGGAACGACAGAGGTCAGTTTCATCGCCGGCGACCCGGCTCTGATTAACCTCGGAGCGGAACCGGACACTCTCAGCGCGGATGGCAAAAGTCAGTCCGTAATTCGTGCGGAAGTAAAGGACATAAATGCCAACCTGGTGAGAGACGGGATTTCCGTGACCTTTACAACGACGAAGGGAATGGGAACTTTTGAAAACGGGGCCGAGACTTTTGTGGGCGTGACCAGCAACGGGATTGCGACTGCTCGAATCACCGCCCCGCTGACCGAGGGGACCGTCGATATCATCGCGACTGCCGGAGATCTCAGATCCTCAGTATCCCTCTCTTTCCTGAAGGTTTCATTGTCAGACATGATAGCGGAACCCCTGGCGATTAATGCGGACGGCCTGTCTGTCACCGAGATACGGGTCCGCCTCAAGGACAGCAACGGAATTGCGGTGCCGGGGGAGACCATCCGCTTTGATACAACTGCGGGCACATTGGAAACCGCCTCAGCAGTGACAGACTCGAACGGGATCGCCAAAGTGAATCTGACTGCTCCCCTCGAACCGGGCACGGGTATTGTCACGGCCAAGTATGGCTCTGATGAGTCTCTCCAGATCACCGTGAATTTCAAACTGATTCCCGAAGACCAGGTCGCCAGCGTCATTCTGAGCGCGTCCCCGCTCAGTCTGCCTGCGGACGGCTCCAGCAAATCAACCATCAGCGCCGTCCCGACCCTTGTGGGAGGCGGCGAAGTGAAGGATGATACGGAGGTGAGCTTCACGATTACCCGTGGCGGCGGGAAATTTGAGAGCGGGGAGAACACTATCACAGCCTACACATATAACGGCGTCGCGTTCGCCACGCTGACCAGCGGGACGGTTCCGGAAACCGCGACCATCCAAGCCGAAGCGGGCGACAAAACGTCTGAGATCAAGATGGAATACACCCCCGGAAGTGTCAGTCTCCTTATTATTCCCAGCACGGTGTTAGGGACCGACCACGAGATTGCGGAAGTCACCGCGACCCTGAAAGATGTCACCGGTGATCCGGCGACCGAGGGTGAAATCGTTGAATTCACATTGGATGATGTGACCCTGGGCACTTATGTGGACGAAGAGGGCGCGGCCCGGACTCCGATGACCGTGGTCACCAATGCCCAGGGCGAAGCCCAGGTTCGTTTCCGGGGGGCTGCCAAAGGCGGAGAAGCCTCGATCATCGCCACATGGCACACGAATGAGGTGGATGTGACCGGATTGGAAACCATCACCATCCAGCCGCCGCCCGATTTTATGAAGGTGGCGGAGGGGTATCCTGATCCGGTATCCATCAACATCAAGGGAACCGGAGGTCAGGCCACCTCCCAGATCGTGTTCGAGGTCAAAGACGCCCAGGGGGATCCCGTAGCCGACGGATACCGCATCGATTTTACCATTCTCAGCGGCCCGGACGGCGGGGAGATGATTTCACCGCCTTTCGGCCTGACCACAACAGTCACTGACGAGGAGGGGAATGCTCTGTCCGGACGGGTGGCCACGGTCTTGCGAAGCGGCTTCAAATCCGGGCCGGTGAGCATCGAAGCCACCTATTTTTACGACAGCGGTGTGAGCACGGCCACATCACAGATTGCCATCGAGGCGGGTCCCCCGGTGGGAGAGCAGTTCGGCATCAGCGCCCAGTATGTGAACATATCGGGCTTGTGGAAATTCGGGTTGGAAGATATCATTACGGTAAGCGCGCTGGATCACTGGGGCAACTCCATACCGGACAACACCGCCATCTCCTTTAAAACCTATGGCACAGGCGGACTGTTCGAACCGGGCAGCTCGGTAACGTCAGACGGGTTTGCCACAAGCTCACTCTTTTCCGTGCCGGACCCGGTTCCTGCCCAGGGCTTTGTTTCCATCACCGCGGAGGCGATCAACGGCGGCCGGACCACCCATGCAACCTGTCTGGAAGTCTTTTCCGAGACTGTTTATAATCAGATCCTTTACGCCGGAACCAACGGCGGCGGAGTTTACAAATCCACGGATTCCGGGACCACCTGGAAAAATATCAGCCGCAGCTCCGCCATACCGGGCCAGAACTGGATCGCCCCCTATGTGAATGATATTGACTCGGACCCGGATAATCGGAGTACCGTTTATGCCGGTGCCGGATACCTGGGAGGCGGTAACGTATATCGCAGCTTGGACGGAGGGCTGAACTGGAACAGCAATGATACGGAAGAATGGAACGGTGTGTTTGCAACCGATGGAGCGGTGCTGAAAGTCTTATGCGACGGAGATGATGATCCTGGCACGGATTATCCTTATGTCTGGATCGGAACCAATGGCATGGGTGTCTGGTTTGCTCCTGACGGAGAAAATTTTCAGACAGGAGGGGTGATCTCGGACCCGAAACCGTATGAAGAAAACAAGGGGGACGGTTCCCTGTCAAATGTGACCTTCGACTTTACCTCAAAGACAGAAACCTGGACCGTAACCTGCTATGATGTATGGGGAGATGATGATAACGATCCGGATACACCGAATATCCGGACAAGCATCGACTGGAGGGTGGAGGGAAGCGAATCCGGAGTGCAGAGCACCAGGGTGACCAGATACGGTCAGAAATATGTTTCAGACAATAACGAGGTGAGCTTTGTGATCTCAGAGGGGACAACTTCTTTTGGGACATTGGACAGTTTTTCCTTTGATATCACAGTGAGCGGTCTGGATTACGGGACGTATGTCTATGATATCGTCAAGGTTGAAGGGACACACGGAGAATCGGCGATTTTATATGCGGCCAGCGGGTCGGGGCTTTTCAAAAGCACGGATGGCGGCCGGACATGGTCGGCAAGAGGCAATTTTACTGGCGATTTCATTAACGTCTTGGTGCTGCATCCGAGCGCTGCCGGCGGTGAAAACGATGTGGTGTATGCGGGCACAGAGGATGCCGGCGTGTGGGTCAGCATTGACAGCGGCAGATACTGGACCCCGTATAACAGCGGTTTGGAAAAAGGGCTGAACGCTTCGGTTCCGGCACCGGACAAGACAAACAAAGGTGTGGGAATGATGACCGCTGTGACGGTTTTACAAGGATGTCTGTCTGAAAAATGGATGGTTGCCTGTAAGGAAGCGGTGCCCAACGGAGGCGTTTTCAGTGTGACCGGAACAGTTTCCGGCCCCCGGGAAGACTATGATATCACCACCGGCGTGTACACGCTTCCCAATGTCCTGAGCTTCACCATCAATGATGGGACCAGAAGCGGCGGGACCGGCGGATTTGAGGTGGGGGACACTTTTACCTTCACTACCACTCAGGATACCGGAAGAACGATCAAAGACCTTATGGTGGATCCGAAGAACCATCTTCTGTATGCTGTCACCTATTTTATGGGACCGCTTGAACCTCACGCGGTGGGGAATGTGTATGTGCGGGATCTGAGACCGGACGGTTCTGTGGTCCCGGGGGACTGGCGTGAGGCGAATATCGGGTTGCCGCTGTATGATCCGCCGGATGATACCACCCTGTTCGCCCAGCATGTCATGGCCGCAGATAATCCTGAAAATCCCAGAGCCCTTTATATCGGCGGCGAGGGGATCAATTTCTTTAAGGCGACAACCGGGCTGGATGCTGGCGCGCCGGTCTGGCAGGAGAGTAAGAGCGGTCTGACCAACCTGATTATGGCACGGACCACCGTGCTTTTCTCAGGGAAGTGTGAGAAAACAATAAATGTTGACGCGAATGGAAATTATACCATTTATGTTGAAGACAAGAATGGTAATCCGCCCATTGCCGCTTCAAAGATTGTTATTCATTATGATAATAATACTTTTTCTGAGTATCGTTATCCAGATGTCCTTGTTCATAAGGGGACTTGGAGAGACCGCTCTGACTCGAGCACCAATGACCCGTTTGGTTTTGATAATCTAACCAGTATTAATTTCGATATTTATCCTGCTGGAATGTCATGCGATATAGCACCGGGATGTTCGTGGGGTTGGTTCTAACGATTTTTGTGGTTCCGGGAAATATGACAACGGATCGGAGGATGAAACGGATATTCCCCGGCACGCCGTCGTATTTCCGGGATTTGCCGGAGCGGGAAAATCCGTTTCATCCCCACCTCCGCCTGTCATTCCGGGCGGACCTGAAAAAATGGGACATTTTTTCAGTTCCGACCCGGAATCCACCGTTGCCCCACCTCCGCCTGTCATTCCGCCGCCCACCTCCACCTGTCACTCCGGGCGGACCTGAAAAAATGGGACATTTTTTCAGTTCCGACCCGGAATCCACCGTTGCCCTCCGCCTGTCATTCCGCTGCCCACCTCCGCCTGTCATTCCGGGCGGACCTGAAAAAATGGGACATTTTTTCAGTTCCGACCCGGAATCCACCGTTGCCCCACCTCCGCCTGTCATTCCGCTCCCCCCCTCCGGCTGTCCTTACTCTTAT
>JAUCGI010000082.1 GCA_030378035.1 Desulfobacterales bacterium HSG2 | reverse complement strand
GCCATCATCGCCCGGAAGGGGAGCGGTATAAAAGCGGCCGGACTTGATGATCTCAAGGATAAAACATTCGCTGTTGTCAGGGACTATTCTTACGGCGCTGAATTCGACAGATATCAGGGGCTGAAAAGGCTGGTCTGCAACACCGACAGAGCACTTCTGAAGGTATTCTACAAAGGCCGCACAGATTTGGGAGTGGGCGAGATACGGAATCTGGAATGGCTCAGAAAAGACCTCGGGTTTGAAGATTCTTTTGAAACGGTTCTTGTTCTGAGTGAAGTTCCGGATTATATGACTTTTTCAAAGAAGGCTCTGGGCCCGAAAGGCGAGGCTCTGGTCGAGAAGTTTGATCGGATCCTGCGTCAGTTGAAAGAGGAAGGCGTGTTCCGGAAAATTCAAAACAAATATTACCTGGAAATGCCGTCCGGAAAGTCCGAGTGAATTATGGTCCGTTGTCGGTGGCTCACCAAGTCCACTGCGTTCCTGACAACTGACAACTGACCACCGACAACTGACCACTGACAACCGTCAACCGTCAACCGACAAGGAGCAAAAATAAAACATGATAAAACTTCTCAGCTTTCTCCGGCCCGGGAAACAATCCCGGTTATCTTACCGGCTATTGTTGTATGTGGTGCTTTGCAGTTCGTTTTTCACATTGCTGGCAACTGCTTTTCAACTGTATCTCTCTTATCAGAAGGACATGGCTCACATTCACGAAAGCATGGAATTCATCAGGAAGAGTTATGTGCTGCCTGTTGCAAGAAGCACATATTATGTGGATGAAGAACAGTCAGGACTGCTGCTGAAAGGAGCGTTGAAGCTTCAGGATATCAGATATGTGTATGTCACTGAACCGGGATCGGGAAAGGAACCCCGGGTCCGGGAAGGCGATCCGAATGCCGAGCGGGATATTGTCCGGGAATTTCCGCTGAAAGTTTATGATCTGCTCGGTAAAATAACCGATATGGGAACGCTGACCGTGGTTGCCAGTTTGGAAGACGTGTATCAGCGTCTTTTGGACAGAGCGCTGGTTATTCTGGTCTCAAATGCGATCAAGACTTTTCTCGCGTCACTGTGCATCCTGCTCATTATCCATTTTCTGATTACGCGTCACCTGACCGCAATGGCGGACTACACCCGGCAACTGGATATGAACAGGCTGGACAGGGAACTGGTTCTGGACCGCGGGAACACGAAGTCATCCGAGTCGGACGAACTTGAGCAGCTTGTCACATCCGTAAACGATATGCGGATAAGGCTGATACAGGGTATTGCCGAGAGCGAGCAGGCCAGGGCGGATTTGAAAAAGTATTCGGAGCATCTGGAGGAGATGGTGGAGGAGCGCACTGTGAAACTCAGAGAGGCCAAAGAATCTGCCGAAGCGGCCAACCGGACCAAAAGCGAATTTCTCTCAAATATGAGCCACGAGCTGCGCACCCCGCTCAATGCCGTGCTCGGCTTTGCCCAACTGCTGACTCACAGCCGGAATCTCACCCCTGACGAGCGGGAAGACCTGGATCTCATCATGCGGAGCGGAGAACATCTGCTGACGCTGATCAATCAGCTCCTTGATCTGTCCAAAATCGAAGCCGGACGGATGACACTGAACGAAAAGAACTTTGATCTGCACGGCCTGCTTGACGACATCACGGATATGTTCCGGCTGCGGGCAGATGAGAAACGTCTGCAATTCCTCTTTGAACGCTTTCCGGATCTGCCCCGCTATGTCCGGACAGATGAAGTCAAGCTCCGCCAGGTTCTGATCAATCTGCTCAACAATGCTTTCAAATTTACAGAAGAAGGGGGTGTGGCAGTGAGAGTCGGGGTTGCGGATTCGGAAGATAGCGGGTCCGAAATCCGAAATCTGAAATTCGAAATCGAGGACACTGGCCCCGGCATTGCTCCTGATGAGTCGGATTCCCTGTTTGAAAGCTTCGTACAAACGAAGACCGGATTGGAATTGCAGGAGGGATCGGGGCTGGGCCTGCCGATCAGCCGCAATTTTGTGCGGCTGATGGGCGGCGAACTGGCTTTCAGAAGCGAGGTGGACCGCGGCACATTGTTCTCTTTCAATATCCGCGGGGGGGCGGTTCACGCGGCTGATGTCCCAACAGCACAGCCGACCAGCAGGGTCATCGGCCTGGAACCGGATCAACCCCGCTATCGCATCCTGATCGTGGACGACAAATGGGAGAATCGTCATCTGATGATGAAACTTCTGAGGCCTCTGGGGTTTGAACTCCGGGAGGCGGCCAACGGACAGGAGGCCATAGAGACATGGGAACGCTGGGATCCGCATCTGATCTGGATGGATATGCGGATGCCGGTCACGGACGGCTACAAGGCCACCGAACGGATCAAGGCGACCACAAAGGGACAGGCGACCGCGGTTATCGCCCTGACTGCCAGCGCGTTTGATGAGGAGAAAGCGGTTGTCCTCTCGGCAGGCTGCGACGACTTTTTGCGCAAACCGTTCAAAGAGGCGGAAATCTTTGATCTGATGCACAAGCACCTCGGTGTGCGTTATGTGTATGAGGAAATTCGGAAGCCGGAACCGAGAAGACGAAAACCGAAACCCGAGGATGTGCTGACGCCGGAGGCCCTTGCCGCGCTGCCGGATGATGTGCTTGCCGGATTACAGAAAGCCGCGGAGATAGCCGACTTCGGAACGGCAAAGCGTCTTATCGGACAGATTGGCGGACAGAACAAGTCCCTGGCGGACGCATTTTCGGAGTTGGTGAACGATTACCAGTTTGACATACTGATATCAGTATTTGAAAACAAGTAGCACAATTTTTCAAATTGTGCGTGAAACAAACTGATTATAACGCCTTTTGGGGAACTTCGTTTTCAGAGGCTCCGGCTCTTGTCATTCCGGGCAAAAATGATAAAAATCGGCAGGATTTTTATCATTTTTGACCCGGAATCCACCCGTTCCCCAAAAGACGTTATAATCAGGAAACAAATTGAAAATTTGTTCCACATGTAGCACAATTTTGGGTGTGTCCCATCTCCACCTGTCATTCCGGGCAACACTGAAAAAATGGGACATTTTTTCAGTGTTGACCCGGAATCCACCACTGCCAAGTCAGAGTTGATCGGAATGACATGATGAGACACCTGTCATTCCGGGCAACACTGAAAAAATGGGACATTTTTTCAGTGTTGACCCGGAATCCACCACTGCCAAGTCAGAGTTGATCGGAATGACATGATGGGACACCTGTCATTCCGGGCAACACTGAAAAAATGGGACATTTTTTCAGTGTTGACCCGGAATCCACCACTGCCAAGTCAGTTTTGACATGATGGGACAGATGGGACACATCCACAATTTTTCAAATTGTGTGTGAAACAAATTGAAAATTTGTTCTACCTGTAGCACAATTTTTCAAATTGTGTGTGCATGAAACAAATTGAAAATTTGTTCTACCTGTAGCACAATTTTTCAAATTGTGCCTGAAACAAATTGAAAATTTGTTCCACATGCAGCACAATTTTTCAAATTGTGCCTGAAACAAATTGAAAATTTGTTCCACATGTAGCACAATTTTTCAAATTGTGCATGAAACAAATTGAAAATTTATTCTACACTGTAGCACAATTTTTCAAATTGTGCATGAAACAAATTGAAAATTTGTTCTACACTGTAGCACAAATTGCAAGCTGCTTTCCAATGCGTTCAAATACGCGTTCCCTCAGGGAAGAGAAGGAGAGCTTATGATAAGTCTGTTGCCGAAGATGAGTTTGAACGGATCATCGCTGACAACGGTGTCGGCATTCCGAAAGATACGGATTTCAGAAAGTCCGGTTCACTGGGTCTCCGTCTTGTTGTGATATTGGCGGAAGGCCAGCTTGACGGTGAAATTGTTCTGAATCGGGAGGAGGGAACCGAATATCGTATTCGTTTCAAACGGCAAATGTAGAAAGGATAAAAAAATAAACTTGCAAAAGTTTCCGGGATTGGATATTGTCCGAAAGATCATCGACATAAAAATTGATATCATCAATAATTCAATATGTTTGTTAAAAATCGATAAAAAACTAACTTATTGATTTGATTGATGTTTAACACTTTCATGCAATTGTCCTGAAACAGATTGCTTGACAAACTACAGGAACCTGATTATATGTTATAGAAAAATAATTCAGTTTTGTATGGGCTTTTGAAAATAGCCCGGCAATTCATTGTCGAAAGCGTTGAGTATGAACGCACAGTCCGGTGACTGCGACACTTTCAAAGGATTCATAAATTGAAACGGGACAGAAATTAGCTTTGAAAAGGTGGAAAAAGTTTCTTTAAGTTCATTTGAAAACGTATTTTCATGATTTTATGACATTCTTTTTTCCGGAGGTCGCCCAAGGGATAAGAAAGGAGCAATTTGCCAAAAATAACTTTTGGCATATTTACAAAGGTGAACAATGGCTCTTGCTCTTAATCTGTTTCTGTTGCGATTAGGATTGAGATTAAGATTAAGATTAAGATTAAGATTAAGATTAAGATTAAGATCAAGAGAAAGATCAAGATCAAGAGAAAGATCAAGGTTATGGCTACAGGAGGGATATATGCCTGATATTAAAAGAGACAAAGATCGTGAACATCGGATTGGCATGGAAGCTGTCGTTGACGCGTATGGCAGTGAAGAGCGGGCAATGGGATGGTACTATTATGTTGCTGATAATTGCAACTTCCCATTCAAAGCAAAGTGCATCGCTGAGAGGCGAAGCTCGCCTCTGAATGTAAACGATGAGGTGGTGGTGTCGGATGCGGCGCCGGCTGAGGAGTGTGAAAGAGAGATGTTCGTGGATATAGAATGGGGTGATCGCAAGCTGTCTGTACCCTTGTCCCAGTTGGAGGGCGTTGACACAGATGACGAGACTCGGCAGATAATAGAGGACTGGCATTACTGGGCCAAGAGGGGCTATGAATTTTAAGGGGTGTATCCCACCTCCGCCTGTCATTCCGGGCAAAACTGAAAAAATGGGACATTTTTTCAGTTTTGACCCGGAATCCACTGTCGCGTCATCATTGTCGCCACGGATTCCGCTTTGGCCGGAATGATATAACGGGGCAGGGACACACTCAGTTTAACTAACAGACTGATGGAACAGATCAAAATTTTGGAACAGAATCGGGCACAAATGGTGGCAGATGAATACCGCAACCGGGGGTACGAAGTTATTCACGCGCCTGACAAAGACCAACTCCCTGACTTCCTTAAAGAATTCCGACCTGATCTTATTGTTCGGAAGGGTGATGAGTCAATTGTTGTTGAAGTAAAAAGCAGACGCACCCTGTCTCAGAATCCTCAGATTCGGGAAATGGCTCGCATACTCGGGGAGAAAAAGGATTGGAAGCTTGAACTGTTTCTCGTCGGCATCGGAGAAGATGCCCAGTTTGCAGAGGGTGTGCAACCCTTGAATGAACAGGATGTGCTTCAGGGAACGGAGCAGGCAAGAAAGCTTCTGAACGCCGGTTTTCCGGAGGCGTCATTACTGTATGCCTGGTCAGTGGCAGAGGCGGCGATTCGGCTAATCGTTCAGAAGGAGGCGATTACAGTCAAATCAGATGCACCTTTGTATCTGATTAAAGCACTGGCAACAGAAGGAGTTATATCGAAAGATGAATATGAACTGCTTATGTCAGTTGTGAGAACCAGAAACGCAGTCGCTCACGGATACCGAATGACTGAATATAATCCTGACATGGTGGAGGATCTGATCCATACAACAGAAAAACTTCTGAAATCTCAACCGGATGCTTTGCCTGCCTCTGCTGCATTCTGAATGCTTTGGGGCATCA
The DNA here is from genome assembly GCA_030378035.1 of Desulfobacterales bacterium HSG2. Classification (GTDB taxonomy): domain Bacteria; phylum Desulfobacterota; class Desulfobacteria; order Desulfobacterales; family 4be13; genus JAUCGI01. The sequence goes on along the minus strand of JAUCGI010000082.1, from coordinate 15,868 downwards.
CAGATTCATGATTATATTTTTTTGATTATAACGGATTTAAGGGAGGTTCAGCGCAGAGGTCGCGGAGAACGCGGAGACACGCGGAGACCCGGGCAGAGGACCCGGGCGATCTCCTCTGCATGACTCCGCGTCTTCTGCGTCCTCTGCGCTGAATTCCGCTCAGACCGATGGCGGGTCAGAGGCTTCCTGAATCCGTTATAATCCAGATATTTTTCCATCGGGACTGGACTTTTGTCGCGGTGATGTTTATATTTTTCAAAGTTCGTAGTTCCGCCTTTAGGCGGAGGGTTACAGAGTTCGTAGTTCCGCCTTTAGGCGGAGGGTTACAGAGTTCGTAGTTCCGCCTTTAGGCGGAGGGTTACAAAGTTCGTAGTTCCGCCTTTAGGCGGAGGGTTACAGAGTTCGTAGTTCCGCCTTTAGGCGGAGGGTTACGAGTTTCCTGTCGGCAAAAAAAAAACCGCCTAAAGGCGGAACTACGAACTTGAACAACTAACAACGGATGTTTTATTATGTTCACAGGAATTATTGAAGGACTTGGCACCATAAAAGAGATGCGGTCTTCAGCCCAGGGCAGTCAGTTGACTGTGGAGGCCGATTTCGTTTTGGAGCATACAAAAATTGGGGACAGCATTGCGGTGAGCGGCGCGTGTCTGACGGTGGTCATGCTTGACGGAAGGCGTTTCAAGGTTGATGTGTCGCCTGAGACGCTTGAAAAAACAACATTCGGCAGGGCAAAGATCGGAGATCGGGTCAATATTGAGCGCGCGCTCCGCCTTTCTGACCGTCTGGACGGCCATCTTGTTTCAGGGCATATCGACGGCATGGGGGTTGTAAGGCATCGAAAGAGCACAGGCAACGCCATCATCATCACCATCGGCGTCCCCGAGGCTCTTTCACGGTATATGATAAAAAAAGGATCGGTTGCCGTGGATGGCACCAGCCTTACCATTAATGAATGCAGCCAGGAGAGTTTTGACATAAGCATCATTCCGCACACCGCCAAACTCACCACAATAGGCTTTAAAAAAATCGGAGATCGCGTCAACATTGAAACAGACATGATCGGAAAATATGTTGAACGCTTTGTCACAGGGAAAAAAGAAACCGGCCAGTCCTCCATTGACATGGAGTTTCTGGCAAAAAACGGGTTTATTAATTGAAAATTGCTGATTATAACGCCTTTAGGATCCCTTGAACGTGAACGTGAACTTATACTGAACCTGTAAATGAATGTTCAGGTGCAGGTTTGGGTTCAAGTTCAAGTTCAAGTTCAAGTTTAAGTTCAAGTTCAAGTTCAAGTTCAAGTTCAAGTTTAAGTTTAAGTTTAAGTTTACAGGCCGTTATAATCAGTCATAGTAAGGAGATGTATAAAAAACAATGCCGTTAATTACAATTGAAGAAGCAATAAAGGAAATCAGGGCCGGACGAATGGTTATCCTGGTTGATGACGAAGATCGTGAGAATGAGGGCGATCTTACGATGGCCGCTGAGAAGATTACGCCTGAAGCTGTTAATTTCATGGCAAAATACGGGCGGGGACTGATCTGCCTTTCCATGACCGGGGAGAAGATCGATTCTCTCGAACTTCCGCTGATGGTTGAGGAGAATACCTCACAGTTTCATACCGGGTTTACCGTTTCCATAGAAGCGAGACGCGGCGTGACAACGGGCATATCTGCCGCGGATCGCGCCACCACGATCCTCACCGCTGTGGCTGACGACGCCAAACCGAAAGACCTTGTCAGACCGGGGCACATATTTCCCCTGAGGGCGAGAAACGGAGGGGTGATGGTCCGGGCCGGTCAGACGGAAGGCTCTGTTGATCTTTCACGCCTTGCCGGTCTGAAACCTTCAGGCGTGATATGCGAGGTGATGAACGACGACGGAACCATGTCCAGAATGCCGGACCTTGAGAAATTCAGTGAGGAGCACGGAATCGGGATCTGCACCATTGCGGACATAATTGAATACCGGATGCGCAACGAATCCTTTGTGAATCAGGCCGCGCCGGAGATCGTCATCCCCACGACACACGCGGGGGATTTTAAGATCCGCGTATATGAAAGCGATCTGGACAATCTGCTCCACATCGTTCTGATCAAAGGCGAGATTGATCCGGATAAGCCGACCCTTGTCCGCGTCCATTCGGAATGTATGACAGGGGATATTTTCGGCTCCCTCCGGTGCGATTGCGGAGATCAGTTGCACAAGACAATGCAGATGATTGATCAGGAAGGTGACGGTGTGATTCTCTATCTCAGGCAGGAAGGACGGGGAATCGGTCTGGTGAACAAGCTGAAGGCGTATGCATTGCAGGATCAGGGCTTTGACACCGTTCAGGCGAATGAGGCGCTCGGATTCAAGGCGGACCTGAGAGATTACGGCATCGGCGCCCAGATTCTCGCTGCTGTCGGCATTAGGAAGATGCGGCTGATGACCAACAACCCCAAAAAAATGATCGGGCTTGAAGGATACGGACTCAGCATCACTGAACAGGTGCCGATCGGAACAGAGCCGAATGAGTTCAACAAGTGTTATCTTGAATGCAAGATGCTGAAAATGGGGCATTTGCTGAATATTGACGCAAATCCCTAAGAAAAAATTTTTATCTTAAAAAAGTGGAGAAGAGTATGCCAAAAACCTTTGAAGGCAAACTGATTGCCGAAGGCAAGAAATTCGGGCTGATTGTCAGCCGCTTTAATGATTTTATCACGGACAGGCTTGTGGGCGGCGCGCTCGATGCGCTGACGCGTTGCGGGGCCAAAGACGCGGATATCGAAATCGTCAAAGTACCGGGCGCTTTTGAAATCCCGCTGCTCGCGAATAAAATGGCAAAGAAAGGCAAATACAACGCCCTGATCTGCCTCGGCGCGGTGATCCGGGGTTCAACCCCGCATTTTGATTATGTGTGCGCGGAAGCGTCCAAAGGGATCGCCTCAGTCAGTATGGAGACAGGGGTTCCGATCATATTCGGAGTCGTTACGACAGACACCATTGAACAGGCCATTGAACGCGCCGGAACAAAAGCCGGAAACAAAGGCTGGAGCGCGGCCATGTCGGCCATAGAAATGGCAAATCTGGTTGAGGTTATGGATTAATCAGGAACAGAAACCGGGTTTTTTGAAAAAACCCGGCTTTTTGAGAATGACTTCCCGAGCCTGACTCCGACATGCTCAGAGGCTGGCTTGGGAAGTCGGGGCGGATTATCATGGAAAATCCCCGCACCATATCACGAGAATTTGCATTACAGGCGCTCTTCTATATGGATATGCGCAATGATACCTCGTCGGAGAAGCTGGAGCTTTTTTGCGATGTTTTTACCATTTCAAAGAAATCGCTCCCTTTTTTTCTTGAACTGGTGAACGGTGTCACATCTGTCATGCCTGAAGTCGACTCGATTATCGAGCGGTTCTCCGACAACTGGAAAATCAGCCGGATGTCCGGTGTTGACAGGAATGCCATTCGAATGGCAGCTTATGAAATGCTTTATCGTGAAGATATCCCGACAAAGGTGTCCATAAATGAGGCGATTAATCTGGGAAAGAAATACGGCAGCGAAGATTCCGGCGCTTTTATTAACGGAATCCTTGACAGTATCCGAATCGCACTGGATAAAAATGAACTGAGCCGCCTCGGAGGCTTAGACAAACAAATGAAACAAAATTGATATCCTTCATAAACTTGAACTTAAACTCGAACTTAAATGTCCTCGGTTCTAACGGATTTTGTGGTTCCGAAATATGACAGCGGATCGGAGGCTGAAACGGATGGCATAAGCCGGAAATATGGCGGCGGACCGGTGACGGATATCCGTTTCATCCTGAAATCCGGTGTCATATTTCGGAACCACAAAAAGCGTTAGAATCAGGAGCATTCAAGTTTAAGTGCAAGTTTAAGTGCAAGTGCAAGTGCAAGTGCAAGTTGAAAAATGAAGGATGCCAACAAACTAAATAAGGATAGTTGTATGGAAGTCAGAAAAGTTTTATTGAATGAAGATGAAATGCCGCGGCAATGGTACAACATACTCGCGGACATCAAGATGAACCCGCCTTTGGGGCCCGATGGAAAACCGATTAAGCCTGAAGATCTCGCGCCGGTTTTTCCGATGAATCTGATCGAGCAGGAGGTGAGTTCCGAAAGGTGGATCGACATTCCGGAAGATGTGCTGAATGTTTTAAGCATCTGGCGTCCGGCACCTCTGGTAAGGGCAATTTCTCTTGAAAAGGCCCTAAACACGCCGGCAAGAATATATTTTAAAAACGAGGGATTAAGCCCTCCGGGGAGTCACAAGCCGAACACCGCGGTTCCCCAGGCGTACTACAACAAGGTCTTCGGCATCAAAAGGCTGACCACGGAGACGGGCGCGGGCCAGTGGGGAAGCGCCCTCTCTTTTGCCTGCTGTCAGTACGGAATAGAATGTAAAATCTATATGGTGCGGATCAGTTTTGATCAGAAGCCTTATCGCAAATCTCTGATGTCGGTCTGGGGCGGAAACTGTGTTGCAAGCCCCAGCACGGAGACCAAAGCGGGGCGTGACATACTGGAGAAAGACCCGGACACCCCGGGAAGCCTCGGCATCGCCATCAGCGAAGCCATTGAAGAGGCCGTGGCCGATGAAAGCGGCCAGACGCGCTATTCACTGGGAAGCGTTCTCAATCATGTGATGCTTCACCAGACCATCATCGGCTTGGAGGCCAAAAAGCAGATGGAAAAGATCGGGGAGTATCCGGATATTGTGATCGGATGCGCGGGAGGCGGAAGCAATTTTGCGGGCATTGCGTATCCGTATATTTATGACAAAATAAACGGGAAGGAGGTTGCGATTTATCCTGTGGAGCCGACCGCGTGTCCGACGCTGACACAGGCCCAATTTGCTTATGATCACGGGGACTCGGCAAAATATACGCCGCTTCTCCCCATGCACAGCCTCGGGCATACCTTTGTACCCGCGCCCATTCACGCGGGCGGGCTCCGATATCACGGAATGGCGCCCACAGTGAGCCAACTGGCTGCCGAGGGGCTTATCGAATCCAAAGCGGTCAACCAGGTGGCTGCTTATGATGCTGGTATCCTTATGGCCAGGACCGAAGGCATTGTCCCCGCTCCGGAAACAAACCACGCCCTGGCCTGCGTGGTGGACGAAGCGAAAAAGGCAAAGGAAGAGGGAAAGGAGAAGGTGATCCTTTTCTGCTTCAGCGGACACGGGCTTATTGATCTCGCTGCTTATGACAGATACTTTGCCGGCGAGCTTAAAGACTATGTCCTGACCCAAGACGAGAAACGCAGGTTTGAAACCTGCCTTGAAGATCACCCCAGACCTCAGATGCTGAAAAGCTGTTGACGGTTTACGGTTGACGGTTGACGGTTTACAGTTGACGGTTTACGGTTTACGGTTGACGGTCCATTGCAACTGTCAACCGGTAACCGTCAACTGTCAACCGTAAACCGTAAACCGTAAACCGACAACGGACAATTCTATGAAAAACCATCTTGAACGACGCTGCCCCAGGCTGGGCGGTCCTGTATCATTTCAGTACTGCGAGACCTGCGGCGATGAGGAGCTGCCCTGCTTTAAGATTTTTGACTGCTGGTGGGAATATTTTGATGTGACGGCGTATTTGCAAGAGAAACTGGCTGAGGACCAGTTCAACAAGCTTGTTCATTCAAAACCGAAACCCAAGGTGGCAAGTCTTGTTGATCTGATTAAACAAGCACGGAAGATTGATGTTTGATGCTGGATGTTTGATGCTGGATGTTTGATGCTTGATGCTTGATGCTTGATGCTTGATGCTTGATGCTTGATGCTGGATGCTTGATGCTTGATGCTGGATGCTGGATGCTTGATGCTGGATGCTTGGTGCTTGGTGCTGGATGTTTGGTGTTTGATGTTTGATGTTAAACGCGGAGGGCGCGGAGTTCCTCTGTGGTTTTAAAAAACTGTATATAGCGTAAAAGGAGATTTATATTGATTATTAAAACACTGGCCGTCGGGCCGATTGTTGCAAATTGTTATATTTTAGGTTGTGAGGATACCAAAGAGGCTGCGGTTGTCGATCCGGGAGATGACGCTCCCAGAATTCTGATGGCTCTCGCGGAATCAGCATTAAAAGTAAAGTATATTTTAAACACTCACGGTCATTTCGACCATGTGGGCGCCAACAAGAAGATGAAGGATGCAACCGCCGCGCCGATTCTGATACATCCGCTTGATGCGCCGATGCTGAGTCATCTTTCTGCATCCGCCTCGGCCTGGGGGCTTTCCGCGGATGACTCGCCGCCGCCGGACCGGATGGTGGAAGAGGGGGATACCATCTCTTTCGGGAAGAATATCACGTTGAAAGTGATTCACACGCCGGGCCATACGCCGGGGGGGATTTCATTCCATGGAGATAACAAGGTTTTTGTCGGAGACACGCTTTTTGACGGGTCGATCGGACGCACCGATTTCCCGGGGGGGAATTTCGAGACCCTGATATCGAGTATAAAAAACAAACTTTTTATGCTGGGGGATGATGTCCAAGTCTTTACCGGACACGGGCCGGTAACGACCATTGGCAAGGAAAAGCGTTCTAATCCGTTTGTCCGTTAGGCTTCAGAGAGCAAAGAAACCAGGTTTTTTGGAAACCTGGTTTCTTTGCAAGGCATCCTTGATCTGTCAGTTTACACTTTACCGTAAAACAATTTTGCAAATTGTTTCAAACGATCTGCAAAGCCGTTCTGCAAGTCGGAAAAAGTGTAAACTGCTTTCAGCTTCTCTGATTATGACACCTTTTGGGGAACCTTGTTTTCAGAGGTCCTGCCCCTGTCATTCCGGGCAAAAATGATAAAAATCGGCAGGATTTTTATCATTTTTGACCCGGAATCCACCCTGCTTCCCAAAAGGCGTTATAATCAGCAGCTTCTATGAAGGATGCCCTTTTGCAATACCCAATTTTTTACCGTATTTTCTACGAAATAAATCCGTTTTACATTTCCGGAAATTTATGGTAAATTTTCCAAGATTTGAAAAATCGGGGTGGGGTTCCCTGGTTTTTTGGGACTGATCTGAGGCTCGTCAGAGCCGACATGTTTGTAGTATTATGTCCGTGAACATTTCAGTTCACGTTCACGGATACCATAACAGATCTGCTGGTTATTATCAATGGGGAAAAATGGGGGGAAAATAATGGGAAAAAAAACGATCAAACGAAAAATGTGTATGATTTTCGGGGTTATGATTTTCGTATCCGTACTTATTACAGGCGGAGTCAGCGTTTATGATTACATCAGCGAAAGCGATGAACGGAGAGAAGCTTTTAATGAGCTTACTGACACTGCTCCGGTCCGGCTGGCGGACGCGTTGCAAATGCCTCTCTCCTCCGGGGAAAGAGGTCTCTGTCAAAGTCTCATCGACTCGGAGATGAAGGATAAAAGAGTATATGCAGTTGTCGTCAAAAAGTCTGATGGTGAAATCTTTCTTGCCAATGAAAGAGATGAAAGTTGGAAAATTGTTCGGTCCAAAGGAGATATCGATAACGGCTTTGTCGTCAGAATCGGAGATATCAGGCATGGGGAGCAGCCTGTGGGGCGAGTCGAAATCTGTTTCACAACCCGCTTCACAGAAGAATCCCTCCGGAATCTGAGTATCTTCATCATCATCCGGGTTCTGACCGTGAGCTTGTGCCTTGTCAGCATTCTTTTGCTTATCGTAAATGTTTTCCTTGTAAAACCCGTATCCGAAGTTGTCAACGGACTGAACATTGTGGGAGACAAGGTGAATTATGCCGCAACCCGAATAAGTTCCACCGGTCAGCAGTTGACAACAGGCGCATCAAAGCAGGCCGCGTCTATTGAAGAAACCTCCACATCTCTGGAAGAGATCGCTGCCATGATCCGGCAGAATGCCGAAAATGTCAGCCATGCGAATCATCTGATGCTTGAAACCTCCCATGTCTTTGATGAAGCGGCTGTCTTCATGTCAAAACTGACCGCGTCAATAGATGATATCTTAAAGACAAGCGAGGAGACGCGAAAAATTATAAAAACAATCGAAGAGATCGCTTTTCAGACCAATCTGCTGGCCCTGAATGCGTCGGTGGAGGCGGCCCGCGCAGGTGAGGCAGGCGCGGGCTTCGCCGTGGTTGCCGAAGAAGTGAGGCGTCTGGCAATGCGTTCCACCCAGGCGGCCAAAAACACAGCCGACCTGATAAAAGCGTCGATTGAAAAGATAGAAGACGGTTCAAAACTGGTTTACAAAGCCGACGAGGCGTTCAAAAAAGTGGCAACCGGTGCCGAAAAAGTCGGGGAATTATTGGATGAGGTTGCGGCTTCCTCTGAGGATCAGGCTCACGGGATCGGTCAGATTAGCAAGGGCATGTCCGAAATTGACAAAGTGACGCAGGAGAATGTGATCAACGTCGGGAAAGCAGCTTCTGCCATCAATGACATCGATATTCAGACAGATCTTATGAAAGATTTTGTGACAGAATTGGTGAATCTGATCGGCAGCAAAAACGGGGAAAAATATGTTGATATTGAAAAAAGTCAGTCGGATCCGGATGTTATCGTGCTGCCTGTGAATACGCACAGGGATTTTTCAAAGAATGGCAAGGCAGGTATCGGAGACACGTCTGACATTGAATCTTCCCGGGAAGAATCGCCGGATTTTTTTGAAGACTGGTAAGGAGAGGTTTTTGTTATTTATAAAATTTGCTATGTGTTATGGCATCCTTCATTTGTCAGCTAACACCCTGAAAGAACAGCGGGACGCGGATGTACGCAGATCATAAGTGTAAACTTAGGACTTAATCTTGCTCTTGCTCTTGCTCTTTATCTTTATCTTTATCTTTATCCTTATCCTGATAAAGAGCAAGAGCAAGAGCAAGAGCAAGAGCAAGAGATTTGGAAATCTTTAAGTTTACACTTATGGTACGCAGATAAACGCGGATGAGTTCATTCTTCAAAAAAAGTGCAAAGTATTTTTGAAGCAATATGAAAGATGCCTGAATTATGATAAAAAATCAGACTTTGGTCAGGTGACCATATTCTAAATCAGCCTTAAAACATGAAAAGGCTGTGTACGGGACAAAAAATGGATTCCCCTTCGACAGGCTCAGGGAACGATTTCGACAGGCTCAGGGAACGATTTCGACAGGCTCAGGGAACGATTCCCGGCATTTCCGCCCGGAATGACAGCGTGCGGTTTTCGGGTATCCGAATTTTTTTGTCCCGTACACAGATGAAAAGGATAAAAAAATGAAATATCCCCTGCGGGAAAAAATCGGATATCCCGAACTGCTTGTGGGCCGGGAAAAAGAATTTAAGGACCTGGAGAAATGGATTGCCAACATTCCGAAAAGCCTCTCCGGCTCCAGAGTGATCCTTGCCCGCCGCAAAAGCGGTAAGACCGCGATTGTGCAACGCATTTTTAACCGGCTCTGGAATGAAAACGGGGAGGTGATTCCGTTTTATTTTGACATGCCCGAAATTTCCATCTGGTACCCGGATTTGGCGTTTCTTTACTATCGGACATTTGCCTCCCAGTATATCTCGTTTCTGGAGAGAGACGAGACACTGGTCAGGCAACCGCTTTCTCTCGAAGATATCAGACATTACGGTGTGTCAGCATCCGTAAAGTCGTTTGTCAAGGATGTTGACTCCCTCCTTCATGACAAGGAAGCCGGGCTGCACAGTTCTGTCTGGCTTACAGCCTGCGGCGCTCCGCATCGTTTTGCCGATGTGTATGATCGGCGTTTTCTGGTTATGTTGGATGAGTTTCAGAATTTTTCGGGGTATGTCTATCCTGACCGGGATTTTCAGACCCGTCCCATTGAATCGATGCCCGGGGGTTTTCATTCCCTTTCCGAGTCCAAGATCGCTCCCATGCTGGTTACCGGCTCTTATGTCAGTTGGCTGATTAAGATCGCCGGGAAATACCTCCAGGCCGGCCGGCTGTCCGAATGGCACATCAATCCCTATCTCACGCCGGATGCGGGACTGGAGGCGGTCTACAAATATGCCCGGGTTTACAGCGAGCCGGTCACAAATGAGTCGGCAATCCTGATTAACCGGCTGTGCATGTCCGATCCGTTCTTCATCGCCTGTGTGATGCAGAGCAAATATGAGGAGAGGGATCTGAGCACGGAAAAAGGCGTGGTCGACACGTTCGGGTATGAAATAAACGACCGCCGTTCCAGAATGTCCAAAACATGGAACGAGTACATCCAGCTAACCCTGAAAAAAGTGAATGACCGGCATGCCAAGGACATGCTCCTGTATCTCAGCAGGCACTCCGAACGGTACTGGACACATGAGGATCTCAGGAGGAAACTGCGGATCGATCTCAGCCTCGGGGAGGTTAAAAAAAGGCTCATCCTCCTGGTGGAGGCGGATGTGATTGAGTGGGGAACTTCCGACATTCAGTTCCGGGGGCTGCGGGACGGCACGCTCAACCTGATCCTGCGTAACCGTTTTGAGGAGGAGATCACCGGGTTTGCCCCCGATCTGAGGCGTGAGGCGCAGGAGCAGATCCGGGAACTGCGGAGGGACAAGAAGCGTCTTCAGGGAATGCTGAACCATCTTTCCGGCAAGTTTGCCGAATATCAGTTGGCAACGGCATTTCGCTCGAAAAAACGGTTCGCGCTGTCGGAGTACTTTGCCGGGGTGAAAGACATGACCCGGCTGAATATCACCGATGTGAGACAGCGGGTGCCCCTTCAGCGTGAGAACGGGAAAAACATGGAACTGGATATTGTCGCGGAATCGGACTGCGGGCGGGTGGTTGTCGTTGAAGTGAAGAAACGGAAGAGCAGAATCGGCGAGAACCTTGTTGAGGATTTTGTTGAGAAAGCTGAGACTTATGCAAAGAACATTCCCGGGAAAACAATCCTGCCGGCCTTTCTCTCACTGGGCGGATTTACGAATGATGCCATGCAGATGTGTGAGAAGCGGTGCATAGGGACAGCAGAGTCTGTCGCACATTTCTGATATGAACTTGAACTTAAACGTGAACGTGAACGTGAACATGAACGTGAACTTAAACTTGAACGTGAACTTGAACATTCATTTACGGGCAACTTCATGTATAAGTTCAAGTTCAAGTTTAAGTTCACGGGCTCCCCTAAATCCGTTATAATCAGAAAATTTGCTATGTGTTATGGCATCCTTCATTTGTCAGCTAACACCCTGAAAGAACAGCGGGACGCGGATGTACGCAGATCATAAGTGTAAACTTAGGACTTAATCTTTATCTTTATCTTAATCTTAATCTTAATCTTAATCCTTATCCTTATCCTGATAAAGAGCAAGAGCAAGAGCAAGAGCAAGAGCAAGAGATTTGGAAATCTTTAAGTTTACACTTATGGTACGCAGATAAACGCGGATGAGTTCATTCTTCAAATAAAAGTGCAAAGTATTTTTGAAGCAATATGAAAGATGCCTGAATTATGATAAAAAATCAGATTTTTGGTCAGGTGACCATATTCTAAATCAGCCTTAAAACATGAAAAGGCTGTGTACGGGACAAAAAATGGATTCCCGGCATTTCCGCCCGGAATGACAGCGTGCGGTTTTCGGGTATCCGAATTTTTTTGTCCCGTACACAGATGAAAAGGATAAAAAAATGAAATATCCATTGGAGGAAAAGATCGGAAATCCCGACCTGCTTGTGGGTCGGGAAAAAGAATTTAAGGACCTGGAGAAATGGATCGCCAACATTCCGAAAAAACTCTCCGGCTCCAGAGTGATTCTTGCCCGCCGCAAAAGCGGTAAGACCGCGATTGTGCAACGCATTTTTAACCGGCTCTGGAATGAAAACGGGGAGGTGATTCCGTTTTATTTTGACATGCCCGAAATTTCCATCTGGTACCCGGATTTGGCGTTTCTTTACTATCGGACATTTGCCTCCCAGTATATTTCGTTTCTGGAGAGAGACGAGACACTGGTCAGGCAACCGCTTTCTCTCGAAGATATCAGACATTACGGTGTGTCAGCATCCGTAAAGTCGTTTGTCAAGGATGTTGACTCCCTCCTTCATGACAAGGAAGCCGGGCTGCACAGTTCTGTCTGGCTTACAGCCTGCGGCGCTCCGCATCGTTTTGCCGATGTGTATGATCGGCGTTTTCTGGTTATGTTGGATGAGTTTCAGAATTTTGCGGGGTATGTCTATCGGAATGCGGAGTGCAAAGGGGACCCGGATGAAACCATTCCCGGGGGTTTTCATTCCCTTTCCGAGTCCAAGATCGCTCCCATGCTGGTTACCGGCTCCTATGTCAGTTGGCTGATTAAGATCGCCGGGAAATACCTCCAGGCCGGCCGGCTGTCCGAATGGCACATCAATCCCTATCTCACGCCGGATGCGGGACTGGAGGCGGTCTATAAATATGCCCGGGTTTACAGCGAGCCGGTCACAAATGAGTCGGCAATCCTGATTAACCGGCTGTGCATGTCCGATCCGTTCTTCATCGCCTGTGTGATGCAGAGCAAATATGAGGAGAGGGATCTGCGCACGGAAAAAGGCGTGATCGACACGGTCGGGTATGAAATAAACGACCGCCGTTCCAGAATGTCCAAAACATGGAACGAGTACATCCAGCTAACCCTGAAAAAAGTGAATGACCGGCATGCCAAGGACATGCTCCTGTATCTCAGCAGGCACTCCGAACGGTACTGGACACATGAGGATCTCAGGAGGAAACTGCGGATCGATCTCAGCCTCGGGGAGATTAAAAAAAGGCTCATCCTCCTGGTGGAGGCGGATGTGATTGAGTGGGGAACTTCCGACATTCAGTTCCGGGGGCTGCGGGACGGCACGCTCAACCTGATCCTGCGTAACCGTTTTGAGGAGGAGATCACCGGGTTTGCTCCCGATCTGAGGCGTGAGGCGCAGGAGCAGATCCGGGAACTGCGGAGGGACAAGAAGCGTCTTCAGGGAATGCTGAACCATCTCTCCGGCAAGTTTGCCGAATATCAGTTGGCAACGGCATTTCGCTCGAAAAAACGGTTCGCGCTGTCGGAGTACTTTGCCGGGGTGAAAGACATGACCCGGCTGAATATCACCGATGTGAGACAGCGGGTGCCCCTTCAGCGTGAGAACGGGAAAAACATGGAACTGGATATTGTCGCGGAATCGGACTGCGGGCGGGTGGTTGTCGTTGAAGTGAAGAAACGGAAGAGCAGAATCGGCGAGAACCTTGTTGAGGATTTTGTTGAGAAAGCTGAGACTTATGCAAAGAACATTCCCGGGAAAACAATCCTGCCGGCCTTTCTCTCACTGGGCGGATTTACGAATGATGCCATGCAGATGTGTGAGAAGCGGTGCATAGGGACAGCAGAGTCTGTCGCACATTTCTGATATGACTGCCCGAGCCCCCCATAAGTGTAAACTTAGGATCTGCTCTTAATCTTAATCTTAATCTTAATCTTGCTCTTGCTCTTGCTCTTTATCTTAATCTTAATCTTAATCTTGCTCTTGCTCTTTATCTTAATCTTAATCTTGCTCTTTATCTTTATCCTGTCCGTTTGATTAAGAGTAAGATAAAGATAAAGATAAAGATAAAGATAAAGATAAAGAGCAAGGTATCTCTATCCCATACGATGACACGCCACAAGATGAGCCTCCCCATCCGTTCCCGGCGCGGGGCACAATTCCGGTTCCTCGATCTTGCAGTGGTCCATGGCAACCGGACAGCGGGTATGAAAACGACATCCAGACGGGGGATGAATCGGGGAAGGCACATCCCCCACAAGAACCTGTTTCTCCTTTCTTATGGCAGGATCAGGAACCGGGATGGCAGATATCAGGGTCCGCGTATAGGGATGCAACGGTTTTTCATAAATAGTATCCGCATCTGTATATTCGACAATCCTGCCAAGATACATCACGGCAATATGATCGGAAATATGTCTGACCACCGCGAGGTCATGGGCAATAAAAAGATAAGTCAGCCTCATCTCCTCCTGGAGATCCATAAGCAGATTCAGAACCTGCGACTGGATTGAAACATCCAGCGCGGAGACCGGTTCATCGCAGATGATCAGTTTCGGCTCCAGTGCAATGGCCCTGGCAATACCGACTCGCTGACGCTGACCACCGCTGAATTCGTGAGGGAACCGGTCCACCGCGTCCCGGGAAATGCCGACCCGGTTCATCAGTTCCTCAACCTTCGCCTTCCGCTCCCCGGGATCACCGACACCGTGAATAATAAAAGGCTCTTCTATGATATCCCCGATAGTCTGCCGGGAGTTCAGAGACTCAAAGGGATCCTGAAAAATCATCTGCAAATTCCGGCGCAAATTCCGCAGCGCCTTGCGGCGCAAAAGCGACATATTCTTTCCCCCGAACAGGACATCCCCATCGGTGGGATCATAAATCCTCAATATGGCGCGGCCCACGGTGGTCTTACCACATCCCGACTCCCCTACAAGCCCCAGCGTCTCTCCGGTTCTGACCTTGAGAGAGATACCGTCCACAGCGTACACCGTCCCGATTCTTCGCCAAAGCACGCCCCCGTAAATGGGAAAGTGCATTTTCAGATTTCGGACTTCGAGGCAGTTGACGGTTGACGGTTGACGGTTGGCGGTTGGCGGTTGACGGTTGACGGTTGACGGTTGACGGTTGACGGTTGACGGTTGACGGTTGACGGTTTGCGGTTGACGGTTTGCGGTTTGCGGTTGACGGTTTGCGGTTTGCGGTTGACGGTTTGCGGTTGACGGTTTGCGGTTGGGGGTCAACTGACAATCGGCAACCGGCAACTGACAACTGTCAACCGTAAACCGTAAACCGTCAACCGTAAACCGTAAATCGGCAACCGGCAACTGACAACTGTCAACCGTAAACCGTAAACCGTCAACCGTCAACTGACAACTGACAAAATGATCCTTGCCCACAGATTTCATTTCCGGCTCGGTTTTGCAGATTGCTTCGGCTTTGGGGCATCGGTTTTGAAACCGGCATCCTTCGGGCAGTTCGTGAAGGCTCGGAACCATCCCTCTGATGACGTTCATCTTTGCCTTTCTCGGATTTTCAAGTCTCGGAATTGATGAGAGCAGCCCTGCTGTGTAAGGATGTTTCGGATGACTGAACAGCTCTTTTATCGGCGCGGTTTCCGCCAATTTTCCCGCGTACATGACCACCACCTCATCACAGATCTCGGCAATCACCCCGAGATCATGGGTGATAAAAATGATGGTCATGCCGGTTTCACGCTGCAATGCTTTCATCAGTTCCAGAATCTGCGCCTGAATGGTGACATCAAGGGCAGTGGTCGGCTCATCTGCAATCAGAATATCCGGTTTGCAGACCAGAGCCATTGCAATCATAATCCTCTGGCGCATTCCACCGGATATCTGGTGCGGATATTCTTCAATCCGTTTTTCAGGGTCAGGGATGCCGACCTTGCGAAGAATTTCAACCGATTCTTTCCGGATATCTTTTTTTTCCATCTCCGGATAATGAAGCCGAAAAACCTCTCCGATCTGCTTTCCGATCCTGTGAACCGGGTTCAGCGCGGTCATCGGCTCCTGAAAAATCATGGAAATGCGGTTGCCGCGTATTTTGTGCATTTTGTTTGCGTCAATCCTGGCGATGTCAATATCGCGAAAGAGTATCTGCCCGCTTTCGATCACGCCGGCAGGCTTGGGCAGAAGCCGCATAATCGAAAGGGAGGTGACGCTTTTCCCACACCCGGACTCCCCGACAATGCCGAGGGTCTGACCTTTTTTTACCTGAAAGCTGACGTCATCCACCGCCCGGATTCTGCCGGATTCGGTATCAAACGCGGTAACAAGGTTTTTTATATCTAAAATGATCTCTTTACTCATAAGGGTTTTAAGGGTTAAGGGGTTAAGGGTTTTAAGGGTTAAGGGTTAAGGGTTAAGGGTTTAAGGGTTT
>JAUCGI010000081.1:3617-21700 GCA_030378035.1 Desulfobacterales bacterium HSG2 | reverse complement strand
ATTCAAATATTCGATAATTAAATAATCCGTTTTTGGTCCTTTCTGGCATAACTCTTGCTTAAAATGGTTATAAGCCTTTGAAGAAGGATATTATTTTTTCTTAAAGGGATAATTTTTTTCAGATATTCGCTTGACTTATTGAAAAGGTGGTACTATTATCTTTTTCTATAAATTTTCCGACTCTGAATGTGAGTCTTCAAAATTAAAGCACTAAATCTGAAAGTTTTTTTGGCGGGCGGTCTAAGATTTTAACCGGAATTACATAGTTATTAGTAAAGTGAGCTTATAATAAAGGAGGTTTAAAATTTAACAATTGATAAGTGTCAAAAACAACAAAACCAAAAAGGAGAATGTAAAAATGAGGAAATTAAAAGTTTTTTCAATGGCAATGGCTCTTTTCTTAATTATAGGATTGACGGCACAGACAGCGATGGCATTGCCGACAAACCTGATTTTGGGAATTGATGACGACAGCGACCAGTTTGTATTGTTTGATATAGAGACTTATGAGGAAACAGCCCTTACGATCACATCAGGAAGTGATGCGGATGGAAAAGTCGCGAATGAAATCGAGAGCCTGTCATTCGATTATGATATTTACAATGCTTCAGGTTCAAATGTGTTCTACGGAGTGCAGTCTTTCGATTCGAGTTTAACAAGTCAGCTCTATAAGTTTGAGCTTACCGATGACCTGACAGGCATCAGCATCCAAACTGTGGGTGACGCGTTTGAGGCTTCGGAAATTGAGGATATGGCGTATATAGATGGCAGTCTTTATGCGGTGGATAACAAAGCAAATGAGTTGGTGAAGATTAACACTGCGGGAGAACTTATTGCCCAGACAGCCATAGTTGGTGATGAAGGAGCACAGGGTTTTGAAGGACTTGCTTACAGTTTTGTAGATGGAAAGCTGTATGGAAGTGCTACCTATAATGACAAGGACGTGGACGGAAGCAGTTCTCTGTACGCCATAGACATCGGAACTGGTCAGGCTGATTTGGTGGGCCAGATCGGATTCGGTGAGATTGAGGCGTTGACATTCGCAAGCAACACACTGTATGGAACATCTGATATGACTGACGACTTCATTCAGATTAGCACCGCAACAGGAGAAGGGACAAAGCTGGCTGACTGGGGAAGTGATATAGAGGGAATCGCAGCTGGTGCTGCACCCGAACCCGCAACGATGTTCCTTTTGGGGGCCGGTCTGCTCGGTCTCGCAGGTTTCAGGAAAAAGTTTAAAAAATAATTGTTAATCAACACTTGTCAATTGTTAAATAAAAAAAGGGCAGAACCTTTAAGGTTCTGCCTTTTTAGTTTTAAGGGTTAAGGGTCAAGGGTTAAGGTTGATGTTAAGTTTTAAGAGCCTTAACCCTTAACCCTTAATCCCTAACCCTTAACCCTTAAATCTTTTTTCGTTTTTCCTTGACTTAAAAAAATATATGCTTTAAAACAACATTAAATATGGAATTAACAAATACATTTATAGGATAGAAACGATGAGTTGGGATTGGGAAAAACTAAAAGAACAACAGCAGAAACGGGGAGACGTGCCTCCCCAGGTGGATGACTTTGTAAAAAAAATCAAGCTGCCGGCGGGCGGACCCATTTGGATCGTT
Source organism: Desulfobacterales bacterium HSG2 (assembly GCA_030378035.1). Lineage (GTDB taxonomy): Bacteria > Desulfobacterota > Desulfobacteria > Desulfobacterales > 4be13 > JAUCGI01. Next base: position 20,081 of record JAUCGI010000081.1, on the reverse strand, counting down.
GTCATTATCGCGCTATTGTACGCAGTCTCTTCAATGTTTTACACTGTTGAAGTGGATGAGGTCGGCGTTGTCCAGCGATTCGGAAAATATGTCCGTATCCGTGAACCCGGCCTGAATTTCAAATGGCCGGCCGGCATTGAAAAAGTGACAAAGGTCAAAGTCAGGCGGGTTTACAAGGAAGAATTCGGTTTTCGGTCTTCCCGTGCTGATGTACGTTTTTCATCATCTGAGACTGAAAATAACGTCGCTCTCATGCTTACCGGAGACCTGAATGTCGCGCTGGTTCCGTGGATTGTCCAATACCGGATAAGAGACCCTTACAATTTCCTGTTTAAAGTTGAAAATATCAACAGACTTCTCAAAGATTTGTCCGAATCAGCCATGCGGCTTGTGGTGGGTGACAGAAGTATTGATGAGGTTATCAGCAAACGGGAAGAAATTGCACGTGAAGCCAAAGAGGTTCTGCAGGCGGAACTGAATCAGGCAGACACCGGTATTAACGTGGTCACCATTGAAATGAAACGGACCAATGTGCCGGGACCTGTTCAGCCGTCATTTAATGAAGTGAACCAGGCGACCCAGGAAAAAGAGAAGCTGATTTACCAGGCAAAGGAAGAATACAATAAGTCCATTCCCGCTGCCAGGGGAGAGGCTGAAAGGACCATAAAGGCCGCGGAAGGATATAAGATTGACAGGATTAACCGGGCCAAAGGGGATGTTTCCAGGTTTAAAGCCGTTTACGAAGAGTATAAAAATGCAAAGGATGTCACCAAAAGACGACTCTATCTTGAGACGATCAAAGATGTCTTTCCCAAGCTCGGGAAAAAATACATCATCGATTCGGATCAGAAAAATCTTCTTCCTTTACTTAACCTGAAAGATAATTAATTAATTCAAAAAGACCTACGAGGTTTTAAAAACCTCGTAGGTCTTCTGATACTGATGATTTGAGGTATATAAAAAATGAAACTCAGTTTTTTTTTGTTTTCTGCTGTGATCGTGCTGGTGCTTGCTTATGCATCAGCGTATGTGGTGGATGAAACAGAACAGGTGGTTATCACCCGATTCGGAGAGGCTGTAAAAACAACAATAGAGCCGGGACTTAATTTTAAGCTCCCCTTTTTTGACAAGGCCAATCCTTTTCCAAAAAATCTCCAGGAGTGGGATGGGGATCCGGGGCAGATTCCCACATTGGATAAAACCTATATATGGGTTGATGCGTTTGCCCGTTGGAAAATTATTGATCCCATAAAGTTTTTTAAGGCCGCTGGCAATATGGTCAGTGCAAGAGGACTGCTGGATGATATCATCGATCCTGCCGTAAGAAACTTCATCACTTCCTACAGTCTTATTGAAGCAGTCCGTAAGAGCAACAGGGAATTGCCATTGGAGGCAGACAAGGAAGATGTCCGGGAAGATCGGATGGTCACATACAGAATTACCACCGGAAGGGAAAAAATAACCCGGGGAATTCTGAAACAGGCGCAGCCCAAACTGGACAAATTCGGCATCGAACTTGTGGATGTCAAAATCAAGCGGATCAATTATGTCGATAGGGTGAGGCGGTCCGTCTATGATCGGATGATTGCAGAACGCAAGCAGATAGCTGAAAAATTCCGATCCGAGGGAAAAGGGGAGGCCCGAAAAATTATTGGTGAAAAAGAGCGGGATTTGAAGCAAATCACTTCAGAGGCATACAAAATCGCTCAGGAGATCAAGGGAAGAGCGGACGCAGAGGCAACAAAAATATACGCCAAAGCCTACAATGAAGACCCTGAGTTTTATTCATTCACCAAAACACTTGAAATATATACCCAGGCGCTTGATAAAGAAAGCGATCTTGTCCTTTCAACAGATTCGGAATTCCTGAAATATTTTAAAGGGTATTCTGAGCAGAGCGAGGCTCCGTAACTGTAAGGGATTTTCTGAAAACAGAAAAAGCACCGAATCTTTTGACAGGCTGGTGCTTTTTCTTTTTTAAGAAGCTACAGGTATCATTGTTTACTTACCCTTCCTTCTCTGATGCCGCGTACGGGCCAAAAGTTTTCTGTGTTTGTGCTTTCTCATTTTTTTTCTTCGCTTTTTAATGACTGTACCCAAAAAACAGATCACCTCCTTTTTATATCTATTATTTCCCACACTGAAATCTGATATTGACATCTTTAATACAGAATTTATATTTTTTCAAGTTTTTTACACACTTTGAAAAAAAATGGACATTCAAATTCTGGTTGTCCTTGCAAGAACAAAGTAGGGCAAATTTCCAATTTGCCACAGGCACAATTTGAAAAATTGGGCATCCTTCATAAAAGCCGAAAGTGGTTTGCACTTTTCCAATCGGCATTTCACATCCCACACAAAGGCACAAAGGGCACAGAGAACAAAGGAACCCACCCTGACACCCGAAAGTGTAAACCGACAAATGAAGGATGCCAAAAATTGTGCTACTTTTGCACACTCAGATGTAGGGCAAATTTCCAATTTGCCACAGGCACAATTTGAAAAATATGCTACTTTTGCCACAGGCACAATTTGAAAAAATTGTGCTACTTTTGCCACAGGCACAATTTGAAAAATTGTGCTACTTTCGCCACAGGCACAATTTGAAAAATTGTGCTACTTTTGCCACAGGCACAATTTGAAAAATTGTGCACTCAGATGTAGGGCAAATTTCCAATTTGCCACAGGCACAATTTGAAAAATTGTGCTACTTTTGCCACAGGCACAATTTGAAAAATTGTGCTACTTTTGCCACAGGCACAATTTGAAAAATTGTGCTACTTTTGCCACAGGCACAATTTGAAAAATTGTGCTACTTTTGCACACTCAGATGTAGGACAAATTTCCAATTTGCCACAGGCACAATTTGAAAAATTGTGCTACTTTTGCCACAATTTGAAAAATTGTGCTACTTTTGCCACAGGCACAATTTGAAAAATTGTGCTACTTTTCGGACCAATGAAATCAGAAGATAGTTCGGTCATTTTTGGCAAAGGCGTGTCAGCACCCATACGCATCAAGCTAAGGACTTGCACGATTTCCGATCCCCCTGTTCTGCGCGGCTTTCCGATCCGCGGCTGCCGTTCGGGATCCCGAAAAGACAGGAGTTTGCAGTCTTAGCTTGATGCGTATGGTGTCAGCACCCCGTGTAGTTGATCATATTAAAATTTTATGATAAGGTGGTTTATAAGAAATTCCCTTTCCGATTTCGGCTTGGCAAATTTTGGTGGATTCAAAAGAATTATCATGACTTTACAATCTGACCTAATTTTTTCACACAGGAATCCACTACTACAACAAATCATAAATTCGTCCCCCTCTCTTATATAATAGATAAAGGAGGACGGAATTTACGAGTTGCTGTACTACTGATTAACCGAAACTTTCATATAAAAATATAAACTCCGGAGAATTTCTTTTCTATGTGCAAAAAATAATTTTGCACTCCGGAACTTTTTTTAGGTGCAAAAAATAATTTTTGCACTCTGGATCATTTTAACTTGCAGGTTTTAACAAATGAATGGAAAACTAAAATCATTCAACCCGACCCAGGTTCATATTATTAATGAGTCAGTTACAATCGCCGAAGATCTCGTGAGCAACTTTTATAAAATGTCTGCCAGTCAGTGGCTTCACCTCAAATACGATGTGGAAACGCTGGTGAATCTTTGCAGCCGCGAGATTGTTCACGGTCCTTTTGCCCAGGTCGTTCGCTATGAAGGCAAACGGAAAGGCCGCAGTCTCACATCCTCAACTTATGACCTTTATAAAATATGTCTTCAGGATCATTCCATTCTTTCAAAACTGAAACAGTCACCTGACATAAAACTCTTTCCCTTTTCGCTGTACATTGTCACCCACGAACTCATTCATATTGTCAGATTCTGCAAATTTCTCCAGAATTTTGACGCTTCTCCTCATGAAAAGATGGTGGAAGAGACGCGGGTGCATGAAAATACTTATGAAGTTCTCAACAATATACGGGTATCGGGAATGGAAGATGTTTTCAAATTTTATAAACAATGGCGCATGCCCTGAGTTTGTCTGTTGTTTGTTGTTTGTTGTTTGTTGTTTGTTGTCCGTTGTTTGTTGTCCGTTGTTTGTTGTTCGTTGTTTGTTGTTTGTTGTTCGTTGATCTGTTCCACGAACAATGCCCTTACACGAAAAAACAGGACAAGACTTCCCACTAAAGGAAATTCCGATTAAAGCGGACTTGTCAAACCAGTGAACCGGGAGGTTACAACGAAGCATGAAGGATACAAAGGACAACGGACAACGGACAACAGACAACAGACACCCCCGTTTTTTCCACTTCCCCCGCTTTCAGAAAAAAAACTGGCTTGACAACCCAAAAAGGCTCCCTATATTAAATTCAAGTTTGAATGACCCGAGGAGGTTGTCAGAGTTTACTTATATTTCTTAATAAACTTAGACAAGGGGGGGTTGCTGTTCTTGTGAACAGCCATGACCTGTCACAACGAAAAAATGAAAGTGTCCCGAACACAAAACACGAAACACGAAACACGAAACACAAAACACAAAACACAAAACAGGAATGACATTTATGCCGGCCGGAAGTTTGTTTTCATTCCTTAAACAAATTTTTATGAGGAGGTTTTAAAAAGATGCCAATCTATGAATATGAATGCACAGAATGCGGCAGGATTGAAGAAGCGATACAGAAATTTTCCGATGAACCGCTTTCAACATGCAGGCGATGCTCAGGAGAACTCCACAAGCTTGTTTCCCAGAGCACTTTTCACCTGAAAGGTTCTGGATGGTATGTGACGGATTACGCGAGCAGCTCCCGCGATACTTCCGGCACCTCAAAAAAGGAAAAACCAGCCGCAGATGCAAAGGCATCAAAGAAAACTGCCGACAAAGCGTCTTAATCAGGCCCTCCGGCCCGCATTCCGTCCCACGGTTCAGGACGGATGATTCAATGAAGTGAAAATTTAACAGCGATTAATCTGAATGAAAAAAAGGAGGTTCTTTACGATGAAACTCAGACCATTGCAGGATCGGATTCTCGTCCAGCGTGTTGAAGAAGAGACAAAGACCAAAGGGGGAATTATTATCCCTGACACTGCCAAAGAAAAACCGGCAGAAGGAAAAATTTTTGCTGTGGGCAACGGCAAAGTGGGTGATGACGGCAAGAGAATTCCCCTTGAACTCAAAGAAGGGGATCGGATTTTGTTCGGAAAGTATTCCGGCACAGAAGTGAAGATCGAAGGTGAAGAATATCTGATCATGCGTGAAGACGATGTTCTCGGAGTGATCGATTAATCAATTTCAATATAAACGGAGGATAGTTCAAAATGGCAAAGCAGATAAAATATGATATGAAAGCCCGTGAAGCGATGCTGAACGGGGTGAGAACACTTGCCGAAGCAGTCGTTGTCACGCTCGGTCCCAAAGGAAGAAATGTTGTTATTGATAAATCGTGGGGTTCTCCTACCGTCACCAAAGACGGCGTAACCGTAGCCAAAGAAATCGAGCTGGAAGACAAGTTTGAAAACATGGGCGCCCAGATGGTCAAAGAGGTTGCCAGCAAAACCAGTGACATGGCCGGTGACGGCACAACCACTGCCACAGTGCTTGCAAGATCAATTTATGAGGAAGGGCAGAAACTGGTCGTGGCCGGCAATAATCCCATGGGCATCAAGCGCGGTATTGACAAAGCGGTTGAGGTGGCTGTCAGGGAACTTCATGCCATGAGCAAACCGACCAAAGATCAGCGTGAAATTGCCCAGGTCGGGACGATCTCCGCGAACAATGATGAAACCATCGGCAATATCATTGCAGAAGCCATGAACAAGGTTGGCAAAGAGGGCGTCATCACGGTTGAAGAAGCCAAGAGCATGGAGACCACTCTTGAGGTCGTGGAAGGAATGCAGTTTGATCGCGGGTATCTCTCTCCGTATTTTGTGACGGATGCGGAAAAAATGGTCTGCTCATTGGAAGATCCGTATATCCTTCTGAACGAGAAAAAAATCAGCAACATGAAAGACCTCCTTCCCATTCTTGAGCAGGTTGCCAAAATGGGCAAACCCCTCGTGCTCATCGCAGAGGATGTGGACGGAGAGGCCCTTGCCACCCTTGTTGTGAACAAACTGAGAGGCACGTTGCATGTCTCGGCAGTCAAAGCGCCCGGTTTCGGTGACCGAAGAAAAGCCATGCTGGAAGATATCGCCATTCTGACCGGCGGCCAGGTGGTATCCGAAGATCTGGGAATCAAATTGGAGAATCTGAGCCTCGGAGATCTGGGCCAGGCCAAACGAATATCCATTGATAAGGACAATACCACCATTGTTGACGGCGCGGGCGAGCGCTCCGCTCTGGAAGGCCGGGTCAAACAGATCCGCGCTCAGATTGAAGAGACCACTTCCGATTATGACCGTGAAAAACTTCAGGAGCGTCTGGCCAAACTGATCGGCGGTGTGGCGGTGATTAACGTGGGCGCTGCCACTGAGACCGAGATGAAGGAAAAAAAGGCGCGGGTTGAAGATGCGCTGAACGCCACCCGTGCGGCTGTTGAAGAGGGTATCGTACCCGGCGGCGGTGTCGCGCTGGTACGCTGTCTGGCAGCGCTGGACAAAGTCGAAATCGCTCCTGACCAGAGGCTCGGCGTGGATGTTGTGATGCGCTCCATTGAAGAGCCGTTGCGCCAGATCGCCAACAACGCGGGGTCTGAAGGCTCTGTGGTGATTGACAAAGTCAAGAACGGGGAAGGCCCTTATGGTTACAATGCTGAAACCGAGGATTATGAAGATCTCATAGAAGCCGGCGTCATCGATCCCACAAAGGTGGTTCGTTTTGCCATTCAGAATGCGGGAAGCGTGGCCTCACTGATGCTGACCACCGAGGCGATGGTTGCTGACAAGCCTGATGACAAACCGGACATGCCTCCCATGGGCGGCGGCGGCGGAATGGGCGGAATGGGCGGAATGGGCGGAATGATGTAATCATCATGCCTTGCGAATTGGGAATTGACAGAGGGTTGCGGACGTAGCGACTTGCTGATTTCACAGAACGGGTTTCAATCCTTAATTCGCATTTTAATATGAGACCATTCCTGCTCTCTGATCAGGGAATTAAATAGCAACGCGTTTATCATAAACAAAAGAAGCCCTCATGCCCATTGGCATCAGGGCTTTTTTTGTTAATCTTTATCTTTATCTTGCTCTTGCTCTTGCTCTTTATCTTTATCTTGCTCTTTATCTTTATCTTTATCTTTATCTTGCTCTTGCTCTTGCTCTTTATCTTTATCTTTATCTTTATCTTTATCTTTATCTTTATCTTTATCTTTATCTTTATCTTTATCTTTATCTTTATCTTTATCTTTATCTTAATTGGCTGGGAGTGCGATCAAGATCAAGATTAAGAGCAAGATCAAGAGCAAGATCAAGAGCAAGATCAAGATCAAGAGCAAGATCAAGAGCAAGAGCAAGAGCAAGAGCAAGAGCAAGAGCAAGAGCAAGATCAAGAGCAAGAGCAAGATCAAGAGCAAGAGCAAGATCAAGAGCAAGAGCAAGAGCAAGATTAAAATCTATTAATCAGGAGGTCAGATATGGATTGCAGGAAGAATTTCCGGGTGACGGCAGGTTTATATATATTGGCAGCGATAATATTTGTTTTCCCTTTCGGTCCCAGGGCCGATGCTGAAAAAAAGGGGATCGGGTCTTCCCAGGCCGGAGCATGGGACGGAGGGGAATCCGGGATCTGGGGCGGAGAGGGAAAAGAGGCGGAGCAAACATCCGAGCCCCCCGAAGCATTCGACTCCGGCCCCGCATTCGATCAGCCTGTTCAGGAAAAAAAATATTTTTCCTATCCTTCGATTCACAGTGTCGGCTTTGTCAGAAAAAGACCCGCGGTTTTCAGCGGAGCGATCTTTAAGGCAAAAGAGAATAAAGAGATGATCAGCAAGGGGGATCAGGTTTATGTCAGAGAGAGAGGGGAAGTTTCCCTCATTGTCGGCAGGCATTATACGGTTTACAGACTCCTGAAAAAGATAAAAGACACGCGGACAAACATCGATATCGGCATCCAGCACTTTCTGACAGGTGTTGTTGAAATTACCGAGAAACACCCCCGTTTTGCGATAGGCCGGGTGATCCGATCTTTCCGCGATATCGCGCTGAATGATCTTCTGATGCCGCACATCCCCCGCGTTGAGAAAATTCCTCTGATCGAAAGCGTAAAAGGGTTTGAAGGAAAAGTGCTTGCGGCTGAAAACGGCGCGGAGATTATGGGAACGCACAGCATTCTGTTTATTGACAAGGGGAAGCGGGATGGGATAAGGTCCGGGCAACAGTACAATGTTTATTATCAGGAAAAGGCGCTGCTCGACCCCAAGCGGAGCAAAGAAAAAATCAGCCTTCCCCCTGTTGATTTCGGCAGACTGATCGTCCTTTACGCGGAGCATGCCACTTCAACGGCTCTGGTAATCCAGTCTGACAAAGCGATACATATCGGGACGAGAATTCGGAGTCCGGTTCGCTGAATGTGAAAGAAAGTTCGTAGTTCCGCCTTTAGGCGGTGCCGCAGAAAGTTCGTAGTTCCGCCGCACCGCCTAAAGGCGGAACTACGAACTTAAACCCATAAATGAAGGATGCCGATTATTTCTTCGTTTTTGCCGCATTAAAGGCTTTAAGATTTTCATTATAAGCCTTCTGTCTTTTATTATATGCAGCCACTCTTTTCTTAAATTTTTTCATCCTTTCGTTGTATGCATTGATCGCTTCATTGGTTATTAATCCCTTCTCCCTTTGTTGGGTAAGAGCCTGCTCCTCTTTTTCCAACTCCGCAATCTCCGTGTCCAAAGCGGCCTTCTCTTTCTTGAGGCCGTCAAGCATGGAACGTCTTTCAGCTTTCCGGGCTTCTTTCTTTTTTTTCACTTCTTTTTTCACGGCCTCTTGGATTTCTTCGGATTCCTTCCGGGCTCTTTCAGCGCGCTGTTCCGGAGTTAGGAAATCATCTGGTTCCTTGTAGTTTTTCACCTCCGGCTGCTGATCTTCCGGAACCTCGGCGAGATTATCCGTAAAACGGAGTACGCCGTTTTCATCCTTATATCGATAAAATTCGGCATAAATCAAAGATGAAAAGCATACCCAAATCAGCAAAACGATCAAGGCGAATAGCGGATACTTAAAAGTTCTCCTCATAATTATTTTACCCCTGCGTATTTAGAACTTGCAAATCGTCCATCTTCCGCTCCGCCGAATTGCTAAATCCGGTGGATCAGATTTGGCAATATGGAAACACATGATGGCAAACCGTTTCCGAGCCGCCGCCGGATTTGGCAATCCGCCGGGAGCATGATGGGGAGCCGCCGCCGGATTTGGCAATCCGGCGGGAGCATGATGGAAACCGTTCCCGAGCCGCCGGATTTGGCAATCCGGCGGGAGCATGATGGAAACCGTTCCCAAGCCGCCGGATTTGGCAATCCGGCGGGAGCATGATGGGGAGCCGCCGCCGGATTTGGCAATCCGACGGGAGCATGATGGAAACTGTTCCCGATCCGCCGGATTTGGCAATCCGGCGGGAGCATGATGGGAAGCCGCCGCCGGATTTGGCGGGAGCATGATGGGGAGCCGCCGCCGGATTTGGCAATCCGGCGGGAGCATGATGGGGAGCCGCCCGGATTTGGCAATCCGGCGGGAGCATGATGGAAACCGTTCCGAGCCGCCGGATTTGGCAATCCGTCGGGAGCATGATGGGAGCCGCCGCCGGATTTGGTCAATCCGGCAGCATGATGGGAAACGGAGAATTTACGGGTGCGACAAAATCCTCTTCTTATGTGAAATCCTTGTAGTACAACGATTCATAAATTCGTCCCCCCTTTGTCATTATAAGAGAGGGGGTGACGAATTTAGTAGTTTCTTCATCTCGTGATTTCTCTCCAATAGCTCACGCCCATTACGCTCGGTACTTGGTCCGGCACATAGTCGCCAGCACCGCCTGGGGAAGTACCACCACCATCACCTCCGCCACCATCACCATCACCACCACCACCGTCACCTCCGCCACCGTCACCTCCGCCACCGTCACCGCCATCACCACCCCCGCTATCTTCACCAGGGGTCGGCGGGGTATAGATAAGCGTATCTTCAGGACCTTCTATGATTGAGGGAGGTGAGTCAACCTCTTTGTCAATATATTTCTCTCCGCTACACGGGTCGAATACATACAGATGATAGGAAATGTCTCCTCCCGGGTCGCATGGATTGGCGCTTGCTCCTCCGGTTGAGGGAATGATTGTCGATGCAATGAGTTTTCCGCCTCTCATAATAACATCGTCTGTCACCCTTTCTCCGGGTTGGGGAAGGTCAAAATACCAGCCTGCATGTTTCCCGGAACCGTCTACCGGCGGTGTGAACCAGTTAAACGTATTTTCCCCCCCGGGATCCATCTTCATCAGATAGACATCAGACTGCCCTCCGTCCACCAGTTTAGCATCCTCCTCCTCATCTTTATCTCCTCTGGTTCCCAAATGTTTTGTATCAGCCTCATCCTCATCAGGCCACGCCTCTGCCCAGTCCCATACCGCATATATGGATTGCTGAAACGTGGTCCTCACATCGCCAGTTGTCAGGAGTTGGCCGGTCCCGAAGATAATTATATATCCCCCCGAAGTGCAATGGGCCATGCCGTCCGGTTTTGTGGTTATGGGCTGATTGTTTTGGGTTTTGAAAAGAGGCTCGCCGTCATAGTCTACATGCCATTCACTAGAGGTGTCGCTGGTCAGATCGAATTTCCACAAGTTGCCGTCCAGGTCCCCTGCATAGGCATAGTCAATACGGCCATCCCCGACACCGACCTTTTCACCAGCTTCATTAGTGAAACCGATATCCACCAGCAAGGGGGTGGAAAGACCATTGCAGGTGCCAGTCGTTTCAATCATTTTTTCCACGGAACCATCTCCCGCTTTAAGGATATAGAGAGCGGCCTTCCCGCCTGAACTGTCGTAACCGTTTCCGAAGATCACCACCCATTCATCAGTGTTGGATTTGACGATAAACGCCTTACTGAAACTGAATCCCATGTTACTTTCAGAGGAGTGTGGATATTTGCCTGCATAAGGTGGCGGTTTCGGAAATTCCCACTTAACATTGCCCTCATTGAAATTAAGGGGATCGGATATGTCAAGGCAGTAATAGCCTTTTCCGCCCTTGCCGAGTCCGCCGACCAGAAAGGTCTTGCCTGAATCGTCGCCCGAGGTGATCTTCTTTATATAAGGCTCAATATCGACAAAATAATTGTGATAATTATTGTTACCGTAATTGAGGCTTGCCAGATGCCACAGTTTGTCAAATACCAGGTTGGGAATATAAGCAAAGACTTCATCACCGCCTTTAACATCTCCAACATCTTTGGCGCTGAAGGCATGAAGCATTCCGTCATTCGCCCCCACATATACGATATTACCCAGATGGGCCTCGGTATGCTTTCTATACACGGGCTTTGAATGGATAATATCCCCCAATCTGCCAGTTTTGCCGACTCGATTACCTGCATCGTCATATTCATCACGAATCCTGAACGATGAATCATTTTCTTTAGACTGGTCGCCCATCAGATAATTCATGATCTCTTTCGCCTTCTCTCCACTAGCCCCCTCCCACTGCCAGAGCAGTGATTTCTGTGTGATGCCCAGTTGGCCGAAATTACCGCCGGTACAACCTGCATCGCCCTCGAGGCAAGCGGGACCGAATGGTATGCCCCCTCCTTCTTTATAGGTAAATATCTTTCTTTTTTTCCAGCCTTTGCTCTCATCATCGAACAGTTCAATCAGTCTTTCATTGGCGGACCATAAAGGTTCGCTGAAACTGAAAGCTCCTGTTACGGGGTCTAAATTATAAGCTTTGAGATCTCCTTTCCAGCCAGACGAATCATAACTCGGCTGATACAGTCCCGTATCCGATTGCAGCACTGCGCCGCTCATGGAGACGCCTGCGCTGACTGCGCCGGCGAGCTGGGATCCGATATCCGAAAGGATCGCCGCTAATGCATCCGCTAATTCACTTGGACTTGCCGCATTCATATAGCGGCCGCCTGCCTCCACAGCAGTACGCCACAGATCATCGACTTTCTTTTTCTCATTAACACTGTCGGTGCTAACGAGGATGTTAGGACAGGGCCAGATACCATATTCTCCGCAACTGACAGGTGTATTTGCCACACTCGGGTCCGTACAGTGGCCAGTAACGCCGAACCCTAATGTATAGGTTACCATACGCTGGTCATCGCTAAGTTCATCCGCCAAGTCTCCGTTATAATATTTCAAGGAGACGTCTGACAGTGTGTTTGAACATCCATCCCCGTTGGTATCCTCAGAGAATTCAGTCTGTGATCCGCCACTCTGTGATTCTTTTGTATATCCACCGTCAGTCATAAGGATCGTAAAACTCTGCTGACATGAGCCGCCCTCTGCTTCGGAGAGAAATGGAGAGTCACCTATTGAACTGGAAGCGTCCTTGCTAAAATAGTCCCCGGCCATCTGTAACGCGCTTATCAGGGGTGTCTTGCTCTGCATGTCAATGGTGTATAAAGCGTTCAGAAGTTCTTTAACATTATTTGCATCATCCATTGCCCGGGCGGGTACCGTCGTGTCATGCGAATTCGAGGCGTTAATGTGAATGGTGAAGAATCCCATGGTGAGGTTCTGTTTATACATCTGGGTCATCACCTCGGCCACAGCGCCTTTGGCGATCAGGGTACGGTTTCTGTAATAGGAGAACCAGTTTGCAAAGTGCTGGCGTGCCGCGCTATAGCTCCGGCCGTTTGCCGTTGGTCTGACATTTACATCTCCGAGCCGGGTTACAAAGACCTCGTGATCACTGTTCGCGCTGCAATCCACCGCCGGCAGAGCTTCTTCAGGCTTGACACTTTCAAAGTTGGCAAAATAATTTCCACCTATTTCCATATCCTGCTTTGCGATCGCCTCTACCTGATAATACTTAATTTCACCGCCATCGGGTTTGGAGGTATCGCTTTCAAGGGTCACAAGAAAGGGGTCGCCATCCTCACACACATAATAATGGGCATTCGGGATAATAATCGTATTAGCGGCAGTGTGTTTCAAAACCAATGTTTTGTACCTGACAGAGTCGCTACTGCCTTCCCCTATCACTGGACTTATTTCTTTCATCAAGTCTGTCAACTTGTTCCTTAATTCGTATTCGCTGTCATAGACCTCATTTGTCAAGCCTCTCAATTTGGTCATAAAATCACTACGAAGGCCTTCCGCCTCAATGGTGTTTAAAGCCGCTTCACTCAATGTGAAGGGGGGATTGAGAAAGGTATGGTAAAGGCCGTCCTGAGGATGAATTTTGGTATCCAGAGGAAATCCGAAATCGCTTTTCACCGGACTCGATTGAGGGCTGTTCGGATCAGCGTTGTTAAGCAGAGACCAGGGTTCATAAGCAGACGCATGATGATTGCGCCACGGGGTATAAGATTCTGTTCCCGGGTTATAGTATATCTTGTTATATTCTGACCATTGGAATTTCCATTTCATCTTATATTTCGGAGGATTCCTATAATGTCTTCTACCGTTAACCACTTTATACTGATCAAGAGTCGAAGCTTCACCTCCTGCTCCGAGTTGAAATTTATCCGGGTTTTTCCAATTGGAATATATCGTATCCTCAGGCCAGAAAACAACCCGTAATCTGCCATCCTGCCATGTACCTTGTTCGACGATCTCTTCTCTCTCCATACTTCCGGAATCATCCAGCACGAACATCACATTGCCCGGAGGACTCTCACTTGCTGTCAGAAGGGGCGGAGCAGTGGAAATTTGCAAACATTCATACGGCTCTATTGGTGTTGGCGGTGTGCAATCAGGCCCAACACATGGGATCGTGGTCGTGGTCGTTGACGTCGTTGTGGGTATGGGTGTCGTTGTCGTCGTTGTCGTTGATGTTGACGTCGTTGATGTTGACGTCGTTGATGTTGACGTCGTTGATGTCGTTAACGTCGTTGACGTCGTCGATGTCGTTGACGTCGTTGTGACGGCTTCCGCAATCGTCGTCGTTGTGGTCGTCGTCGTTGTGGTTGTCGTTGTCGTTGTGGTTGTGGTTGTCGTTGTGGTGGTTGCGGCTATTATGATGTGCAGCTCCGGAACACCCTCCAATGATCCGTATTTTGCGACGGCCCTTCTGGAACTTATGGGGATCAGAGGGAAATCTTCCCAATGTGCCTTCATCCCATTTCTAGGATTAGGATCATCAGGATCAAATATGAAAGGCATCGGTTCTCCATTTGCATTCACCATAGAAAATATGAAAGACATCGAGTTTCCGCTGCTCCATCCGGTTCTGCCAACAATCCCCTCAACAATATCCGCAAGGTCCGGCGTGTTATGTTCGCTATCTTCCGTCCAGTCCCCACCGATAGCCCAATTGACCGGTTCTGTGACTCTTCCGTCTTCATCTCTTATTTTTGAAATCTCGAAATCAGCTGTCCCAAATTCCAGTGAGTTATCAACATTTTCTCCCACTATGGCAATAGTGGGCGCAGCCCGTCTTCCTGTTTTATCTGGTGCGTACGCTGTAAAGCTTATGTATGCCCCTTCTATTTCAGAGCCCTGGGGCACATTAACATCTCGGAATCGGATACCGCTTACATACCCCCTGGCTTTACCAAAATCTATTTTATTTTCAAGTAACACATCCGTGTCTACTTCCCCCCAGTAATTTTCTTCTCTGTCATCAGTTTGATCTTGTACTTTGAAAACAGACCCTTCCTCTGGGGTAGCACCGTTGAAAGTTACTTTGATCTCCATGTTCTGATCGACATCCTGAAACTGATACTGCTGTTTATCATTCAGTCCCACTGTCACCAGCGCACCCACAGGCCCGGCTTCCACCATCTCCACTTCATACCCGTAACTGGGCGTCACAGTGAATACGGGATCATCTCCGTAGGCCACTGTGACATCGACAGGGGTACCGTCCTCTTCCAGGCCCGAGGACGGGCTTATGCCTCCGCCCTCATCTCCCACTATTTCTGTCTTTATTTTATACGATCCGAAGGCCACGTCATTTCCGTATTCTGTATCTGCACTGTTCGTGGCATAGGCTCTGACATGATAAGTTGTTCCGGGGTTTAATCCCGTAATCGAGCTTGTGAAAGGTCCTGCTCCCGTGCCGTCGTCTGTAGCGCAGGTATCGGAAGTGGTCGGATTTTCCGAAGTGCTCCAGCACACGCCTCTTGTTGTCCCTGTCTCTCCACCGTCGTCAATGACTTCTCCGCCGCAAGAGGCTGTAGTTTCGGTTATCAAAGCTACTTCACCGGTGTCAACGCCCGGGGCAGAAGGTGTGACAAAACTTATCTGAGGATCTCCGTAAGACGTTCCTGCGGTGTTCTTGGCGTAAGCTCTGACATGGTAAGTTGTTCCGGGGCTTAGTCCTGTAATCGAACTTGTGAAATTTCCGGGTCCGAAATCGCCGGTCTCCTCATATTTGCTATCATTCGTGGTCGGAGTTCCTGCTGTGTTCCAGCACACGCCTCTTGCCGTTACCGAGCCGCCGTCGTCAGTGATTTTTCCGCCGCCTGTTGCGCTGATTGCGGTTATATCGCTTGCATCATTGGTGGTAACTGTCGGCGAAACCATGAAAATCACCTCATTATCCGTAGAGGTTCCGGCAGTATTCTTGTTGCCCGCATTGTCCGAGGCAACATTCTCAGCGATACTCGCTATGACCGTTCCTCCCGATGTCATGCCGCTGACCGCCACATTGTAGGTCGGCCCGGCTCCGGTTATCACCGCTGTCGTCGGGGATGCGGTCCCATCCAATGTGATATCGGTATCGTCGAAATCGAGGACCGGCTCGTTGAAGACAACGGTGAAGTCGATTGTTGTCGAATTGGTGGGATCCGCCTGCCCTCCTGCCTGATCGATCTTCACCGTGGGCGCCGTATTGTCAAAGGTCACCTCGTTGTCCGCGGAGGTGGACGCTGCATTGCCGTTGCCCGCACTGTCCGTTGCCACGCCCGCAACGATAATTGCAGTCACCGTTTCTCCCGATGCCATGCCGCTGACCGCCACATTGTAGGTCGTGCCGTCATTGGGCGCAATTTCGCTCACGGCTCCGAACAGAGTTCCTGCTGCTCCGCTGAGGGTGACATCTCCGGTTGCAAAGTCACTGACCAATTCGCTGAACACGACCGTGAAATTCACCGGAGCGATGTTCGTCGGGTCATCCTGCGTGTCGGACTGCTTGATCGTCACCGTGGGCGCCGTATTGTCAAAGGTCACCTCGTTGTCCGCGGAGGTGGACGCTGCATTGCCGTTGCCCGCACTGTCCGTTGCCACGCCCGCAACGATAATTGCAGTCACCGTTTCTCCCGATGCCATGCCGCTGACCGCCACATTGTAGGTCGTGCCGTCATCGGGCGCAATTTCGCTCACGGCTCCGGACAGAGTTCCTGCTGCTCCGCTGAGGGTGACATCTCCCG
>JAUCGI010000081.1:0-3519 GCA_030378035.1 Desulfobacterales bacterium HSG2 | reverse complement strand
GGTTGCAAAGTCACTGACCAATTCGCTGAACACGACCGTGAAATTCACCGGAGCGATGTTCGTCGGGTCATCCTGCGTGTCGGACTGCTTGATCGTCACCGTGGGCACCGTATTGTCAATGGTGTAAGTCTGTCCGGTGAAACTTCCGTCAGCTCCTGTCCCGGCCAGAGGGACGCTCACGCTGTTTATGATGGTATCATCATCTGTCAGATTCAGACCAAGGGTGCCGTTGCCGCTGATCGAGTCCACTGTCACTGTGACGGTGGCTCCAGATGCGGCCGAGACAGAGGCTATCGTACCGCCTGCCGAACCGGTCGCTGCCAAAGCAAAATCCCCGGTGTCAATGCCGGAAACGCTTTCACTGAAGGTGACTGTGAAATCAACGCTTGTCGCTTTGGTGGGCGTAGGGTCGGTCCGGTTGATTGAAGACACCGAGGGCGGAACGAATGTCACTTCGTTATCATCAGATGTGCTGGCAGCATTGCCCTTGCCCGCACCGTCCGTTGCTTTGCCTTCGCCAATGCTCGCTGTGACCGTTCCTGCCGATGTCATGCCGCTGACCTCCACGTTGTAGATCGGCCCGTCTCCGGTTATCACCGCTGTCGTCGGGGATGCGGTCCCATCCAATGTGATATCGGTATCGTCGAAACCGATGACCGATTCGCTGAAGACCACCGTGAAATCAATCGTTGTGGAATTGGTGGGATCCGCCTGGTCTGTTTCCTGGTTAATCGTCACCGTCGGGGCTGTGGACTCCACTGTCCAAGTATAGCTTGCGGGTGTGGCATCAATGTTGCCTGCGTTGTCCGTTGCTCTTACCTCGAAGGTGTGGGAAGCGTCGCCCAGGCTTGCGGTGGTAGTGTAAGGACTGATGCATGATGTCCATCCGCCAGTGTCTATCTGGCACTGGTAGGAGTCAACGCCGCTGCCTGCGTCTGTGCCCGCGAAGTAAAATTCAGGCATGGTATTACTGTCCGGGTCCGGCGGCTGGGTTGAGATGCTTGTATTCGGCGCGGTGTCAATGACGATTGCCTTGTTATCACCAAGAGAATTTGCCTCACCCGGTGATGGCAGGGTAAGTACTGCGTCATCTCCGGATCCGTTTTTGATGGATCCTCCGTTCAATGCAAGGGCGGCAGTGGAAACATAATCCAAATCCGTGCTGGTATCACTTTCTGAAATGGTGTAGTTAAAGGTCAGGGTATCGCTGCCTGTGCCGGATGTGTAATCCACCACTCCGGTTTCCAATGTCAGTTGCGGTGTGCCAGTAACGATCACATTCTCTGAGAAGATAACTGTGACAGCAATTGATCCTGTTTCGTAATAAGTGCCGTCGGCGGCTGTTGAGGTTACAGAGGTAACTGTCGGGGCGGCATAGGCATCTCCGAATATCCCTCCGCCGAAAATTAAGAAAACAACAATTATGGCTATATTCTTCTTCATTATTTTACCCTCTTTTTTTATTATCCTGTTACATTAGGAAATTATAAATAAATTGTTGACAATTACTAAGGATTTCACATAAAAAGAGGATAGTCCCCCGTGCAGGAGAAATCCTTTATTATGTGAAATTCTTGTAGTTTCCTGATTATAACATCTCTTGGGGAGCAAGGTGGATTCCGGGTCAAAAATGATAAAAATCCTGCCGATTTTTATCATTTTTGCCCGGAATGACAGGTTTCGGAGCCTCTGGAAACAAAGCTCCCAAAAGGCGTTATAATCAGGTAGTTTCTATTTCTGACCATTATTCAATCGTAGCCATTCGTCTCCACCCCGTCTCCACAATAACCTGTCCGAAAACGTCGTGGTCGTAACATCCCAAAACATAATATTCACTGATTTTGACGGGATCAGTGGCTGAAAGACTGGACAATTGTCTGATGCCTACTGCTGCAAAGCTGGCACCATCAATTACAGATGATTGTGAATTTCCACCGTTCCAGTTAGTATAATCCCGCATACCTTCAAGCGTGTCATCGATATCTGATTCAGAGACACTGGTTTGCCAAGGTTCATCCGGATCAGTTCCGAATTGTCCACCCTCCTGAATCATTTTATCCAATTTCCGAATCGCTTCCACATTTGCCGACTCAGCTCTGTAAAAGTTCCGCTTATAGAGTGAATTGTTGAGAGCAGTCTGCAATTCAACATCACTGCTACTTGTGGCGGAAATACCTGTTATCGTCAGCAGAAACAGGAAAAGCAAGGTTACTATCAACATGTAACCCTCTTCATCTTTTTTTATGATTGGAAACCTGTTTTTCATAACATATTCCTTTCAAAGCAAGGGTTAAGGGTTAAGGGTTAAGGTCGTATGCAGAGATATCCTTAAAGCCTTAAACCTTAACCCCTAACCCTTAAAACTTAAAACTTAAAACTTAACATTTCTTGACTTTACAAACTCAAATCCAGGTTCAAATCGTTTTGTTTGTCCGCGATCCTGCCAAGTTACATTGAGTGTTATCCTTTTGGCATCATCATCTCCAGGCGGCGGTTCCGTATCCGGATCATCCAGATCTATTCTTTCGACACTCCATGTCAGTGTGTATTTTCCATCTATCACTTCCTCGTGAGGGTTGCTGTCCGCATCAAATGCAGGATCATCGTAGCCCATGGCCCTGAATTTTTCCAACTTGTCCGATGCAACTGTGGTGGCCTCGGTGTGTTTTTTTGCTTTGGCGTTAGCGTTAATGGACATGCCATGCATACTTGCAACAGCCATTATGCCAATGGAAAAAATTGCCATGGAAATGATCAATTCAAGGAGGGTGAACCCTTTTTCTTCTGATTTTACTCTCATATCTTCACCTTCGTTATAAACCAATTCCTAATTCCTATATCTGTTTGGGAAGTCCGATATTCCGGCATCTGATTTCTGAAGTCAGCACCCTGCGGTGATAGTGGTCATTCTGCGGAGCCAGAATTTCATCTCCCTGCTGATTTGTGTATGGGACATTATCTTTATAATTAAGGTCCTCCCTCTCCCCTCTGACAACCAGCGTTACCTGAACAGACCTTATTTTAAAGATGTTGTTGCCTGTTACCGAGCCTTCACCGTCATCATCCAATACATTACCGTCATCATCCAAATAGACAAAATTGAGGGCATCAACATATTCGGCTACGGGTTGGGAAACAGCTTCTGCCTCCTCTTTCCTTAGCAATTTTTTTATCCCATCTACTTCATTAAAATAATATTCTATTTTCTCCAATTCGCCGTCTTCATCTGTAACATCATCATCATCGTTATCATTGCCGTCGTCATCTGCCACAAAACTAAAATAAATCTTCTCTGCTTCCGCTGTCTCGATTTCCGCTCCGGCTTTCCTTGTGGGATCATACCCTGCCATTCGGATCTCATCTTCCATGTAATACATTGCGGCCCTGAGATTCTGCTGCATGGAAACGATCTCCTGCTGCACAGCGTATATTTTCTGATGGTAATCATAAAATGAGTAGAGAGCCGCCGCAAATATGCTCGATATGTCAATCACAACCATAATCTCAATTAATGAAAAT
>JAUCGI010000080.1 GCA_030378035.1 Desulfobacterales bacterium HSG2 | reverse complement strand
CAGAGGCCAGTCTCTCAAATTCCCTTTCCAGTCTGCTGATAAGCGAGTGAGCCTTGTCCAAGTCGCCTTCCTTTCCTGCCATTTCCATTTCATAAGCCAGATCACATAATCTGTGCGCCGCGATATTGCCAGCCATTCCTTTGATGGCATGTCCCTGCATATTGATTTCTTTGGCGTCATTCTTCTCCAGAGCGGCCTTCAACACTGCAAGCTGTTCCGGAATCTGTCGGAGGGCGACGATCAGGACCTTCTTGCAAACCATCTCATTCCCATCCAGCCGGTCCAGAAGTTCCGCTCTGTCAAAAACACTTCTCTCCGAGGCTGCTTTGTCGGCAGGTTTGCTCACAGGAATATTTTTATCGGAAAGTACCTTTTCAATCGCTTCGAGAAGTTTCGGAGGCCGAATCGGTTTGGTGACATAGTCGTTCATTCCGGCTTCAAAACATTGGTCCCGGTCTCCTTTCTTTGCGTGAGCAGTCATGGCGATCACCGGAACATCAGGGTTGAGCACCCCTGACCCGGGATCACGGATTCGCCTTGTCGCGTCCAGACCATCCATCTCAGGCATCTGAATATCCATAAAGACAAGATCATAATGATCCGTTTTCAGGGCATCAAGAGCTTTCCTGCCGTTGTCAGCAACATCTGCATGGAAACCGAACTTCTTCAGAATCGCCAGAGCAACGATTTGGTTGACTTTATTGTCTTCCGTAAGAAGAATTCGGACGGATTCAGGATCCGGGAGGCGGCCAGTTTCATGAAAATCGTCGGCAGCCTTTTCATTCCGGGTTTCGGGTTTTAAACTTGTGGAATACTCACAGAGATCAGCCTGCTTTTCCATGAGCGCGGTAAACCAGAATGTGGCCCCTTTGCCCTCTTCGCTTTGAACGCCGATCTCTCCGCCCATCATCTCCGCCAGTTGCTTGGAGATGGCCAGTCCCAGACCTGTTCCGCCGTATTTCCGGGTCGTTGACGCGTCCGTCTGGGAGAAAGATTTGAAAAGACGATCTATGCGGTCCCGGGGGATGCCGATGCCGGTGTCTGTGACTGAAAAACGGATCATGGCATAAGTGTCGTTTTCCTCATCCGGCACCACTCGAATCATGACCTCGCCCTTTTTCGTAAACTTGATCGCATTGTTCACAAGATTAATGAGGATCTGGCTCAACCGCCCGGGGTCGCCGCGAACGAGTAACGGAACATCAGGATAAATCATATAAGCGAGCGCAAGCCTCTTTTCCCGCGCCTTTATTTTCAGCATATCCGTCACATCCCGAATCTTCTCTTCGATGTTAAAGTCGATCATCTCCAGTTCAACCTTTCCGGCTTCGATTTTGGAAAAATCAAGGATGTCATTGATGAGAGAGAGCAACTGTTCTGAGGAAGATCGGACAAGTTCAAGCTGATATCGCTGAACCGGATCCAGGTTCGTATCGAGCAGGAGTTCCGCCATCCCGATGATCGCGTTCATGGGGGTGCGGATCTCGTGGCTCATGTGAGCCAGAAATTCGCTTTTGGCGAAATTCGCTCTTTCAGCAATCTCTTTTGCCTTTTGTAATTCTGCTTCTGCCTGTGCAAGACGATGATAAGCAAGACTCAGTTCTCTCCCTTTCTGTATCAGTTTCTGCTTTTCCCTGTAAGAAGCCCGGGCCAGTTCAATCAGCAATATTTTTCTTTCTCCGCAGGAAACCGCGGTGGCTTCCAGTTGGCATTCATCTTCAGATTCGTCAGTTTCAATCCACGGTCCTGATTTCAGTCCTCCGGAGTCTTCCGAGTCCCACCATTCTTCCGCATCAGGGAGAAAATTTTCAAGAAACGGGGAATTCCCCGCCGGTTCTATTTCTCCGTTTTCAGTGGCGGCCTCCGGGAAAAAGAACTGTAAGCAGTCCGGAATGCCCCCGATCAGATGAAACGAACCGTCATTCATTCGCTCTACGATGGCTATATCCAAAATATGGAAAATATCCGCCAAGTCAGACTTGTTCATTTGTCATCCTTATTTGAACGCGGCGCGCTTCCGTTCGGATTAATCTCTGGCTGAAGAAGCAGAAACAGCTTGTCAAATTCCTGCTTCAGCTTTTCAATGAGAGATGGAAATTTGTCAACCGCACCGTTTTTTCCGGCAGTTTCCAATTCAAACGCCGTGTCGCTTAATATTTCCGCGCCGACATTGGCGGATACGCCTTTGACGGAATGGGCTTCATATCTTACTGTCTTAGCTTCGCCTGCCTCTGATGCCTGTTCTAACTTGGCAATGCGGAGCCGGACATCGTCCAGAAATTCTGTCAGAATCTCCTTAATCAGTTCCTCATCATCCTCTGTCCAATCTGAAAGCCTTGATTTGTCAAAAATTTTCTTTTCAGACGACGCTGTTTTCACAGTTGCGGGTTTCGTTTCCCAAACTATTTCGGAAAATAATTGTTCCTCAATGACTTCGAGAATTTTCTGAGGCTGCACCGGTTTGGTGAGATAGTCGTTCATTCCCACTTCAAAACAGCGATCCCGGTCCTCTTTCATGGCATGGGCGGTCATTGCGACCACAGGAATATCAGGATTCGTCACCTCCGAGTCGGGATCACGGATGGCTCTTGTTGCTTCCAGGCCGTCCATTTCCGGCATCTGAATATCCATGAAAACAATATCATAAGATGCTTTTTTCAGCACATCAAGGGCCTCCGAGCCGTTCCCGGCGACATCCGCATTGAAACCGAGCTTCTTCAGAATTGCCAGGGCCACTGTTTGGTTGACTATGTTGTCTTCCACAAGGAGAATGCGGGTCTGCTTTTCAAAACGGGCTGTGAACCAGAAGGTGGTTCCCGTGCCTTCCTCGCTTTCGACCCCGATCTTCCCGCCCATCAGTCCTGCCAGTTTTTTGGAGATGACCAGTCCCAGACCGGTTCCGCCGTATTTCCGTGACATTGAGGCGTCCACCTGGGAGAATGATCTGAAGAGACGGTTGATATGCTTTGGGGAAATACCAATGCCGGTGTCGGTCACCGAGAAATGTATCATGGCATCAGTATTCTCTTCTTCTTCCAGCATCACACGGATGACAACTTCACCTGTTTCCGTAAACTTGATCGCATTGTTCACAAGATTGACAAGTATCTGGGTGAGACGTTCGGAATCGCCTCGAAGCAGTGGCGGAACATCACGACCGAGCTGGTGAGAAAGCCCGAGCCTTTTTTCCCGGGCCCTGATTTTCAGCATATTCTCCACATTCCTGATCACCTCTTCAATATTAAAGTCAATGCTTTCCAGATCAAGCTTTCCGGCTTCGATTTTGGAAAAATCGAGGATATCATTGATAAGAGAGAGGAGCATTTCCGAAGAGGAATGAATCACTTTTGCCTCATATCGCTGTTCTTTATCCAAGTCCGTACCGAGGAGCAGTCCTGACATCCCGATGATGGCATTCATGGGGGTGCGGATCTCATGGCTCATGTGGGCCAGGAAATCACTCTTGGCGCGGCTCGCTTCTTCGGCAGCCTTTTTTGCTTTTTGCAATTCTGCTTCGGCCTGCGCCAGACGATGATACGCGAGGCTCAGTTCTCTGCCCTTTTGTATCAGGGCCTGTTTTTCTCCGTAAGAAGAGCGGGCCAGTTCAATCAGCAATATTTTTCTTTTTTTCAGGGAGAGCGCGACGGCTTCAAACGCATACTCCTCCCCTGACAGGCTGGTTTGAAGCCACGGGCCAGATCTCATGGTTTCAGTGCAGTCTGAAGCCCAGCAGTCTTCCGCGTCAACCAGAAAATTTTCAATAAACGGGCAGTTCTTATCAAAACTGGCCACCCTTTTTTCCGTAATAGCTCCGGGGAAAAATTGTGCTGAGAAATTCGGAACAGCTCCCATCACCTGAAATGAGCCATTATCCATGCGTTCCATTACAAGTATATCCAAAGAATAAAGAATATCTGCCAAAGTGGAATCTTCCATCAACCCGTTCCTTAAAATATGCTGGTTATATCGCTTTTCGGGGAGCGTGAACGTGAACATGAACATGAACGTGAACATGAACCTGAACATTCATTTCCGGGCAGGTTCAGGTTCAAGTTCAAGTTCAAGTTCATGGGATCCCCTAAATCCGTTATAATTAATTAGAAAATATGGACAACCGCCAACCGCCAACCGTCAACCGTCAACCGTCAACCGTCAACCGCCAACCGACCAGCGTCACATCGTCCTGAACCTCATTTTCGCCTTTGTGCTCATGGAAAGTCCGGAGAAATATATCCCGCTGCTTTTCAAAGGGTAATCGTGCATACCTCTTTATCAGGTTTCTGAACCGCCGGGTTCCGAATCGACGTCTATCTTCCCTGTCCAACTGATCCATGAAACCGTCACTTGCCATATAAAAAGAGATTCCGTTCCTGATACGGACGGTATGATTGGTGAAATCGAATTTTACGTCGGACTTTTTATAGCCGATGCTTTGTCTGTCACCTTTGATGACCGTTACTTCATCATCGTAAAAATAAAAAAGCGGCAGTCTCGCCCCTGCGAAGGTCAGTTGGGGGTTGTTTGTTGTCCGTTGTGGGTTGTCCGTTGTTCGGGGCAACTGACTACTGACCACTGACGACTGACCACTGATAAAACATACCGCGGCATCCAGGCCGTCATCAGAAAGCGCGTAATTGGTGTCCTGCTGAAGGGTGGTTTTGACGATGAAACTCAGACGTTTCAGAATCCGGGCAGGATCATGATACCCTTCGTCCTTTATGATTTTTCTCAGGCCGAAAGAGACGATCATCGTCATAAACGCGCCGGGAACACCGTGGCCGGTGCAGTCGATAACCGCAATGATCAGACCGCCTGCAACATAATCCATGAATATGAAATCTCCGCCCACAATATCTCTGGGCTTCCAGATAAAAAAACTGTCCGGAAGAAAGGACATTATATTTTCCGGGTTCGGCAGCAGAGATCTCTGGATCATTTTGGCGTACTGAATGCTGCTGATGATTTTTCTGTTGGCAGATTCGGCGGTTTCTTTTGCCTTTTTCAGTTCTGCTTCGGCCTGCTCCAGGCGGTGATACGCCAGACTGAGTTCCCGGCTTTTCTGGATAACGGACTGTTTTTCCTCATAAGAATAGCGGGCAGGCTCAATCAGCAGCAGCTTTCTCTTTCCGGCAGAGACAGCAACGGCTTCAAATTCATAATCATTTCCCAGCAAATCCGTTTCCGTCCACGGCCCCGATTTTAACTTTTCCGTACTTCCGTCGGCCCAGCAATCTTCCGCGTCAAAAAGAAAGTTTTCAAGAAACGGGAATTTCTCGTCGGGTCTGAACCCTTTCTCTCCCCACAGAGTTTCCGGGAAAAAGTGCTTTAAGCAGTCCGGCAGTCCTCCGATCAGTTGAAACGAACCGTCATCCATACGCTCCATTACGGCCATATCCAGAACATGAAAGAAATCTGACAAGGTGGGTTCGTCTATCATCTGACCTCACAGGAGAATACCCGAAGCGGCCCGCATATACCTTTTAACTGGAGTCTGGTTTCCGAAAAGCGGTCCCGCACATCATGGTCAAGTTCACAGAATGTGTTTTCGTCAATTAAAATTTCATTGGGACGCGCCTGATCTTCGAGCCGGGCTGCCAGATTGACGTTATGGCCGATGGCGCTCAGATTTTTGCGGTTCCGGGTTCCCAGGACACCCAGAAATACCTGACCGGACGCGATGCCGATGCCGATGTCGAGGGTATCCTCTGTTCTCATCCGTCTCATTTTCTGCATGGATCGCACATTTTCAATGATCTGAAAAGCCGCGTTTACGGCTTGGATCGGGGGCGGCAAATCTGAAGGCTGAATGCCGAAAACGGCCATCACCGCATCCCCCATGAACTTATCCACAATGCCGCCTTCATCAAGAACAGGCTGAATCATGGAAGCCAGATATGTATTTAATAATTTGAACACCTCTGCGGGACTTCTTTGCTCGCTGAAGAAAGTGAATCCGCGAATGTCAGCAAACAGAGTGGAAACCTCCTTGCTTTCCCCGGAATCCTGAATATTCAGTTGAGACAGCCTCTCAGCGATCTCCTTTCCGAGATATTGGTCCAAAATCTTTGTATGTCTGTCTCTGAGAAGACATAATTCATTGGCTTTTTGCTGAAACGTAAGCTGGAGGGCTTCCTTCCGGGTGGCGTCCAAAAAGAGCACCCAGTATCCTTCTTCTCTCGCAAAAATATGGATATCCGCTGAAACACCGGTCTCCGTCTCAACACAAGAGAGTTTCCCATCTTCCTCATCAAAAGGGAAAAAACCTTCCAGAATAAAGACTTTGTCTCCGATCGGCTTCCCTTTTTCAAGATCGCTGATGCCATAAAATTCCAGTTTCCCGCCCCAGTCTCGGAGGGAACCGTCCTTTCCCACCAAAAGAAACGCGGGAGAATGGTCTCTTACTGCCAGATTATAAATGTATTCAGCCACTGGCTGTGCAATATCTGCCATCTGTCTCTCCGATTGGTTGTTTGGTGTTTGGTTGTTTAGTGTTTGGTTTTTAGTGTTTGGTTTTTCGGCATCCATAATCTTTGCAAAACACTAAATAACTAAACACTAAACAACAAAACACTAAACAACAAAACAACTATTCACACGAAAACGCCTGCAAAGGACCTTCAACTCCCCTTAATTTGAGTGTGGCCCTTGTGAAACGATCCTGAAGTCCTTCAATTTTCAGGAATGTGTTTTTATCAATGAGAATTTCGTTTGAACGCGACTGGCTTTCCAGGAAAGATGCCAGATTGACGCTGTGACCGATAGCGCTCAGGGTTCTGCGGTTTCGGCTTCCCATGATGCCTAAAAATACCTGTCCGGACGCTATGCCGATCCCGACTTCGAGCGTGTCCTGTCCCTCGGTCTGTCTGGCTTTCTGAAGAGACTGCACATTCTCAATAATCCGAAATGCAGCCTTGACGGCCTGAAGCGAGGGGGACACATTTGAAGGAGAAATACCGAAGATAGCCATTACCGCCTCTCCGATGATCTTGTCCACCGAGCCGCCTTCATCAAGAACCGGCTGAATGATGGCGCTCAGATAGGCGTTCAGAAGCTTAAAAACATCCACGGAGGATTTCTGTTCGCTGTAGGCGGTGAATCCGCGGATATCGGCAAAGAGAACGGAAACATATTTGCTTTCCTCTGCCTCCTGAAGACCTGTGCGGACCAGCTTCTCAGCGACCTCTTTTCCAAGGTACTGATCCATCAGCTTCGTCTGTTTGTCCCTGAGGAGGCATAATTCATTCATTCTTTGCTGCAAAACGCTCTGCCGGGCTTCTTCCATGGTCGCATCCAAAAAAAGGATCCAATACCCTTTCTCCCCTTGGAAAATATGGATATCCGCGGACACGCCTGCCTCCGTTTCAACGCAGGGGAGATGCACTCGTTCCTCGTCAAGGGGAAAGAACCCGTCCAAAATAAGGACATGCTCTTCGATAGGATCTCCCTCTTTAATGGAACGGATACCATACGTCTCCAATTTCCCCCCCCATTCCTGTATCCTGCCATCCTGCTTCAGCAGAAGAAAGGCAGGGGAGCGGTCCTTAATGGTCAGATCATAAACATATTCGAGAATCGGCGGCGCAATATCCGGCATCTATCCCTCCAGCATTTTTTCGGCAAGAGACAAGAATGCCTCTTCCACCATTTCACCAGTTTTCGCACTGGTCTTCATTACTGTAAAACCGTCTCTTGTCAGGTCTTCAAGGGCTTCGTCCTCAATTTCCCACTCATCCGTGAGGTCTGATTTGTTAAAAAGTAAAATAAACGGGATACTGCCGACCGCCGCCTCGGCTCTTTTCTGAAGATCAAAGGCCGTATCAAGGGTTTTTTTCCGCGTTCCGTCAATAACCAGAAAATAGCCGGACGCGCCCCTGAGATACGATGTCTTCACCTTCTGGAATTCGTCCTCGCCGTAGATATCCCAGAGAAGAAGATCAACATCCTTCCCGTTCACGGCCACCGATTTTTTATCGATCTTTACGCCTACAGTGGTCAGATATTTGTCAGAAAACATACTTTTGACAAATTGCTGCACAAGACTGGTTTTTCCCACTGAAAAAGCTCCCAGCATACAAATTTTTTTCTTGATCATAAAATATCACTCCCCCATAGTAAAATTATTGGTGCTGCAAATTTTTCTGTGACAGCATAAATTGTAAATCCTAATTTATTGATTTTATTCTGATTATAACGGATTTTGGATTTTGGGGAGCCCGGGAATATGACAGCGGATGGGAGGATGAAACGGATATGTCATCCCCGGGAATATCCGTTTCATCCTGAAATCCGTTGTCATATTAACGCTCCCCTAAATCCGTTATAATCAGATTTATTTCATACTACTTAAGTTCTTCCGGACTGTACGGTATTATCAAAGATATCCTGTTCTTATCAGAATCGCTGAGGTCACCGGTTTCGATCAGATTCCAGAGCATGTTCTGTTTCTCATTCTCGCTCCTGCCCGAGAACTTTCGCGAGACAACGACGATATGGATGTTGTCCTGATACCCGTCCGAAACATCAACTGTCGAATTTTCGTTAAATTCTTTGCGGAGCAATTCTTCTATTTTCTTTTTTATCTGCGCGTCTGCCATGATATTCCTTCCTGCTCTTGCTCTTGCTCTTTATCTTGCTCTTGCTCTTTATCTTGCTCTTGCTCTTGCTCTTGCTCTTTATCTTGCTCTTGCTCTTTATCTTGCTCTTGCTCTTTATCTTGCTCTTGCTCTTTATCTTGCTCTTTATCTTGCTCTTTATCAGGATAAAGATAAAGAGCAAGAGCAAGAGCAAGATTAAGCCCTAAGTTTACACTTATGGTCCCGCGAGCATGGGATATCCCGGGATCGGCTATTCATAACTACAGGGGGCCGAATTCAACCCCATCCGTTTTGATCTGCTCAGACCGCGGATCAGGCCCGGCACCCTCCTTTTGTGCTGGTTCAGCCGATTGTCCGGTCCCGGATTCCTCCGAGCCGCTTTGTTCAACTGGCAAATCGGACTCGGTTTTCTCTGAACCACTCTGCTCATCGTCAACTATCACCTTGAAACTTACACAACGGTTAAATTCTCTGTCCGCTTCAGAAATCTCCTCCCTCACCGGTTCTTTTGATCCCACCCCTCTTACGGTGAAGATTTCGGGTCTGATGCCTCCTGACGCCAGAAGGGAGAATAACTCCTCGGCGCGTTTCTGGCTGATCTCCGCGTTTCTTTTGTCACTTCCGGTGCTGTCGGTGTGACCCGTAATTTCGATGCGGAGATTTTTGCCAAATACCTGCATCAGCCGATCCATTTTTTTTATATCCTCAACCAGGCCTTCCACCCCGCCCGCGCGGTCGATCCTGATTTTTGCGGAAACCGCGTCGAAAAAAAACAATGCATCTTCAATTTTTTCTTTCGTGACTTCAATATCCTTCATCTCAATGAGAATCACCTCATCGCTCTGAAAGCCCATAATGCCCGGGATCGTCTCTGCCAGTTTCTCTGCGTCAGTGATCCACTGGTGGGGAGCGGCCCCTTTTGCAAAGAGAATGCTCTTTTTCAATTCAAGTGATATCGTCTCCGGAGGACTGAGAATACTTCTGATCCGCCTGACGATAAAATCGGGATGGGATGAATGATAAAGCTCCCAGTCAAATTTTACCTTATCCGGCTCAAGCTTCGATTCCCTGAGCAGCTCAACAGGATCCGCAGAGAGCGGGTCCCTGAGTCCGAATACGCAATAGTTGCTGATTTTCTTTTCGGCTTCAGTGACAACAATGCCCGGCTCTTCGTGGAGTCTGTCCAGATAATCTGTCCAGCGGATATAATCCCGAATGAACAGGAAAGACCCGTATCCGATGCAGCCGGCCAGTAACACCGCAATCGTCCATAAAATGAACGGCTTCCGTTTCCCTGATCTGTCCTGACTCCTAAGACAGTCTGAAAGCCGTTCCTTTGCGGATTCAAAAGGGGCGGTATCGCCGTCAAAAGATCTGAGAGCGTCGATATGCTCAAACTGTATGGCAGTCACTGTTTCATCCAGGACTTTCCTGAGCTCTACCGGCGCGTTTCCCCATACGACCGCGGCCAGTACAATATGGGTCGTCTGTTCTATCCATACGCTGCGATCTCCGAACTCCAGGTTTTCAAGACCCTCATCCTGTCCGCCGCCAAAAGAGTCCCGGACAAAGTCCTGAATCGCCGTCAGCATGGCGGAAACCATATCCGGATCCTGACTGATCACTTCATCTGCCTCCAGATGCTGGATCACCAGTCCGGTATCCTTGTGAATCAGAAAGACCTGCTCAACCCGATAGACCAGTGAATGAAGCAGGGCCACTTCCCCAAAGGGCTTTTTCGATTTGAAAGCTTCAAACCGCCATTTGAGACCCCGAAAGGAAAGGCCGTGTTCAAGGGTTGCGCTGAAGGACTGGATCATCTCTTTGATCAGCCTCGTAATCGCCTTTTTGATCGCCGGCAGCATCACCGGGACAAAAACATCCACAAGGACCCGGGGGTTTTTCTGGATGGAAGCTTTGATGGCTTCCTCGGTAATCGGCTCCATGGCCCTGACGATCTGATCATCCCGGGATGATCGGATCATAATCGCTTCTGCCAGGATTTTACTGACATCCTCCGGATGGAGTCCCTGGTCTTTCATCATTTCCCGCATTTCCTCGAACTGGGTCTGCAAGGGGCCCACCAGGAGTTTGCGGAGTTCGTCAAAGGAATCTTCCGTCTGAACGGACTGATCTTCGGGCGTCTCTTCAGTGCTTTTACGGGTAAATAAGCCTTTCATAATATCACCTGCTCAGATTGTCTGATTCAGTCTTTTTCATTGGTGATACGCATCGCCATTTCGTTGAAAAAATCCGATAGCGAGGAGCGGTCCACCTTGGAGATGCGGAGTTCCTGGACCATCCGGTCGATTGAAGATGAGATTTCCTCATATTTCTGCCGAATTTCGCCCCGGAGCGTCTGCGATTGTTCCAGGGTCTGCCGATTCGCATTCTGGGAATTTCTCTCAATCTGCTCCTCCAGATTGTCAATGCGCTTTTCAACTGACCGGGTCAAGTCTCTGAGTTGTCTTTCAACCTTTTTGAGCGATTCGGAACGGGTGGCCTGCTCGACCTTTACCTGGTCCCTTAATGACCGGTTTATCTCCTCAAGTTGTCTCTCAATATTTCTGAGCGATTCGGAACGGTCGGTCTGCTCAACCGTCATCCGGTCCTTCATCGATTCCACTTCCTTGTTGATTATCTGTTCAAGAGAGTCAAAATCTTTCCTTGTCTTCGTTTTTGAAGCGCTCATCTCCTTAAACAGTCGCTCTTCCACTCGGGAAAACCGTTTTTCATAGTCCTGCATCTGGTTGCCGAAGATGATATCCCTGATTTTATCGATATGTGCAATTCCGGCATCCATGCCTGCGCCTTGGAGTCCGCCTCCTGTGCCTTGAAATCCGCCTGCGGCCTCAGTTCCGTCAGGTTTCGGTTTCTCCGGCGGAACCACAGTGCTGTCCGTTTCCTCAGATATGCTCATTTTCTCTCCTCTCTCTTTTATAACGATTTTGCCATTCTCTCTAACTATGAACGTAGATGCCTTTCTGTTTACATACAGAGGCGCTTCGTCTCTTCTTTCGGCCTCGCTCATAAGAACTTTCCTGTTCCCCGAACAAAATTATTGCTGATTATAACGGTTTTAGGGAGCCCGTTAACTTGAACTTGAAATCGAACTTGAACTTATCTGGTTCTAACGGATTTTGTGGTTCCGAAATATGACAACGGATCGGGGGATGAAACGGATTTTCCGCTCCGGCAAATCCCGGGAATATGACGGCGTGCCGGGGACGGCTATCCGTTTCATCCTCTGATCCGCTGTCATTTTTCCCGGGACCACAAAAAGCGTTAGAACCAGGAACTTATACCTGAACCTGAAGTTGCCCGTAAATGAAATGTTCCTGATTATAACGGATTTAGGGAGCCCGTGAACTTGAACTTGAACCTGAACTTATACCTGAAGTTGCCCGTTCAGGTTCACGTTTAAGTTTAAGTTCACGTTTAAGTTTAAGTTCAAGTTCAAGTTCAAGTCACGGCATGTCCACAGGCTTCCCTAAATCCGTTATAATCAGAATTATTGTCATGGCAGCCATACAATACAAGAAACCATAAGTGTAAACTTAGGGCTTAATCTTGCTCTTAATCTTGCTCTTAATCTTGCTCTTGCTCTTGCTCTTGCTCTTTATCTTTATCTTTATCTTTATCCTGATCCTGATCCTGATAAAGAGCAAGAGCAAGAGCAAGATTAAGAGCTTACACTCAGTCGGTAATTGGTAATACCATTTAAAAACGGAAATTTCTGATTTCAGACCGCTTTTTCAGACTGCCGCCAAAAACCTTTAGGACGGGGAGGAGTGCTGAAATGAAATTTTAGCACATCTTTTCAGAGGCCGCGGCAGTGCCAAGATTTCATTCCGGCACTCCGCCGGTCTGTGCCAAAATTTTATTTCGGCGCCCTCAGATCGTAAATACGGCCGGAACCGAAAGTGTGCTAAAATTTTATTTTAGCACTCCTCCCCAAATCGTAAAAACACATGTAGCGACTGACTGAAAAAAGTCCTTTTTTGCCATCCTTCATTTTGCCTGAAACTAGTTTGCACTTTTCAGATGATAAAAAGTTCGTGGTGCCGCCTGAAGGCGGAACTACG
This sequence comes from Desulfobacterales bacterium HSG2, assembly GCA_030378035.1. GTDB lineage: Bacteria > Desulfobacterota > Desulfobacteria > Desulfobacterales > 4be13 > JAUCGI01. The sequence continues at coordinate 9,209 of JAUCGI010000080.1, read as the reverse complement.
AACTTAAACCTGTAAGTTAGGGATGCCCTTTTTTCAATTCTGCCCGGAACTACAGGTCGCGGCTGAAAAAAAGTCCTTTTTGGCATCCTTTATTTTGCCTGAAACTATTTTGCACTTTTTAGATGATAAAAAGTTCGTGGTGCCGCCTGAAGGCGGAACTACGAACTTAAACCTGTTAGGGATGCCCTTTTTTCAATTCTGCCCGGTCGCGGCTGAAAAAAAGTCCTTTTTGGCATCCTTTATTTTGCCTGAAAGTAGTTTCTTCACTTTTTAGATGATAAAAAGTTCGTGGTGCCGCCTGAAGGCGGAACTACGAACTTAAACCTGTAAGTTAAGGATACCCTTTTTTCAATTCCGCCCGGAATGACATGTCGCGCCGGCCTCCGGTGTAAAAGCACCATCCTGGAAAACCGGTTTTTTTTTCCTGTTCCCAAAATCAGCGTTTATTCAACTTTACTTTAAAGTTTAATTGTCAAGTTAAAGACAGTACACTAAGTTCGTACCCTCGGACTGGCAAATCCGAGCAGCCGGATTTGTCAATCCGGCGGGAGCATGAAGGGTGCATCACTTCATAAATCGTCCCTAACGCGGGTTTGAAAAGCCTGATATTACCGTTCATCAGGGGTGACGAACTTAAATCAAGTGGTGTAGTATTTATAGTATATTTAAAAAATCGGTTTTTTGCAAGGAATTTCTTTCAGGTTTCAAGCACACTGAGCAGAAATGGCAGACGGGTTTTTTATAAACTACATACAACTTGGGGAACATGATCGGAAAAGCGGCGCTCCCTGAATTCATAAATGCACCCGGGACGCGCCTGAATTTCGCTTGACATAATTAACATGTAACTTTACCTTATTTAAGGTATGTGACTGAATCATAAGTGTAAACTTAGGGCTTAATCTTAATCTTAATCTTAATCTTAATCTTGCTCTTGCTCTTTATCTTTATCCTGATAAAGAGCAAGAGCAAGAGCAAGAGCAAGATAAAGAGATTTGGAAATCTTTAAGTTTACACTTATGGTGACTAACTTTCCCGTTTTCCTGATCTTAACTATTACTCCTGCCCGCGTCCATCCGATTAAGACTAGGGGCAAGATTAAGAGTCCGGTTCTTCTGAAGCGGGAATCTTATTCGGTCACAATTGCTTAAAATCAAATCAAACAGAGGGATACTATGAATATGGAGATTCGACCGTTGCAACGCGAGGATTTCGACGCTGTGGTAGATATCGATGAAAAGGTTTTCAACATGGCCCGGCCGGATTACTATGAAGGGAAATTCAGACAGGTCCTTGATGAAAAGGATAAGCTGGTGACATCCCTTGTCGCTGTGGCAGAAGGAAAAGTGGCCGGCTTTATAATGGGTGAGCTTTTCGTAGGCGAATACGGCATACCCTCGACCACTGCCACGTTGGACACCATCGGCGTTCATCCGGATTATCAGCGCAAAGGGGTGAGTGTTCAACTGATGGAAGAGTTTGTTGCACATCTGCGCAAAGCAGGCGTGGAAAAGATCAACACGCTGGTTGACTGGAATGACTGGCAGCTCATCCGATTCTTCAGCAAAAACGGCTTTGAGCCGGCAAAGACCATCAATCTTGAGTTGGATATCGGCTAACTTTATCTTCATCTTGCTCTTGCTCTTGCTCTTTATCTTTATCAAACGATTACGAGCAAGAGCAAGATAAAGAGCAAGAGCAAGATAAAGAGCAAGAGCGAGAGCGAGATTAAAGCAAAGAGCATGGGAAAAAAGTGGAAAAGGGCCCTTGACAACTATAACGCAGTGCGTTATATTCATGGTATTGGGTAACACAATGTGTCATAAATTTTTCCTTTGCTCCTGCCGGATTTGGTCAGGACCAAGCGAAATGGGCAAACCTGAAACAAAATCAAGGAGGATTTAACCATGACAAATACAGAAACTTTGAATCAGGAAGCACCGAAGGCCGAATCCCGGTTTTTTATCGTCAGGACTATCCGGAAAACCGCGGACAACTGCGCGACAATGCTGAAGGATTGCAATGAAAAATATGTCAGCAAGGCGGCTGAAAAGGGTAAGGATTTCACTGAAGGCGTAAAAGAGGATTTCCGTCTTTTAATGAACAGCGCTGCTGAAAAGGGCAAAAAGGTGATGCCCGATGAAATCCCAGGTGTTAAGAAGATGGAAGAGAAAATCACCGCCAGCTTTAAAGCGATTGCTGAGAAAATGGACCTGCCCACCAGAAAAGATATCGAAAATCTGAATGACGCGGTGGAGACTCTCAGCAAAAGAGTGGACGACCTGAACAATTAAGTACCTGGCCAAAAGTTTTCCAGTATTTTCTATTATAAGAGGATACCCGAAAATTTATGGCCAGGTACTTAAGAACGTGAACGCGAACTTGAACTTGAACTTGAACAGGTATAAGTTCGGGTTCAAGTATAAGTTCATGTTCACGTTCAAGTATAAGTTCACGTTCAAGTTCACAGGTTCCGTTATAATCAGCAGTTTTCAATACTCAGATTTCCAAAATGGGGAGATAATATATGTCGCGCAAAATAAAGAAGTACGCTAATCGCAAGCTCTATGATACCATAGAAAAAAAATACGTCTCCCTTGATGAACTTTCAGAGTTGATCAAGGCAGGGGAAGAGGTCAAGATCGAAGACAACGAGACTGGCGAAGATTTGACATCGTCGATTGTTTCCCAGCTCCTGGCCAGGGAAAAAACAGAGGGTGACGAAATATCCGACATCCTGATCGGTCTGCTCCGAAAGGGCAAAGGAACTGTCTCCGGTTATGCAAAGAAGTATTCGGCGCTGTTGCAAAACACCCTGACCATGGCCGAGGACGAAATTGACAAACTACCCGGGACACTGGTGAAAAACAAGGAAATCACCGAAGCTGAAGCCGGCAGATTCAAAAAGGAGATGCTGGAGTATGCCGGTAACACCAAAAAGTGGATCGGTAATAAAATCGACCAGCAAATCAGTGACACCCTGGGCAAAATGAATCTTGCCACAAAAGAGCAGGTGACTATGCTGACAGCCAAAATTGACTCGCTGACTCAGGCGGTTGAAAGATTGGAAAAAAAGAGTGAAGAAGGATGAAAAACAATATGAACCCGGCCACATCTTATGTAATCCGATGTTCGGCATGCAGAACAAAAAACCGGATCCCTTCGGACAAAGTGGGACTCACGGCAAAATGTGGAAAATGCGGCATTCTCATGCAAACGGATGATCTGCTTATTGAAACTCCCGTCGTTGTCACAGACAACGATTTTGATGCCAAAGTGTCAAAATCACCGCTGCCGGTGCTTCTTGACTGCTGGGCACCCTGGTGCGGGCCATGCCGGATGATCGGTCCTGTGATGGAAGAGCTTGCAGCGGAATGGAAAGGCCGTGTAAGAGTCTGCAAGCTGAACTCGGATGAAAATCCTCAGATTTCTGCAAGATTTCAGATCAGAAGCATTCCGACCCTGTTAGTGTTTGATAACGGCCAGTTGAAAGACACTCTTGTGGGCGCGGTACCGAAACATGCCATCGTTCAGAAAATGGCCTCATATCTTTGATCGGTAAAGCATTATGTCAGTCGATTTTCACCTGATCGCGCCGCCATGGGGTCAGCCCGCGGTGTGGCGCGAAGCCAACCAGACTGTGGATTATCTTATCCGGATCCACCGCCCGGATATGGACCATGTCATAGCCATGGCCCGGGAGATCAGATATCGCTTGGAATCAATATTTCCGCTGATGGATGAGCTCTGTTCGGTCGCGTGTGCCTGGTGCTCCGATCGCTGCTGCCTGAGAGCCACTGTATGGATCGATTTCCGGGATATCCTGTTTCTTCATCTTAATGGTCTGCAAATCCCTCCGGCCCAACTCATACAGGATACAAATGACACCTGCTGTTATACAGGCCACCGAGGCTGCACCCTGCCCCGACTTCACCGCCCCTGGGTCTGCACCTGTTATCTGTGCCCCCCTCATATGACGAATCTCCGTAAAAAGGACCGCCCTGCTCAGAACAGATTCAACCAAACTGTCCGGACCATCAAAACCGGCCGGAAGGAAATGGAAGACGAGTTTATTCGGGTGATTTCAGAGAAGACAGAGGCAGTCGGATCCTTAACCTTTAACCTTAACCTTTAACCTTAACCTTAACCCCTTAACCCTTAACCCTTAACCCTTAACCCTTGGCACCTGACGTGAAAGTAAAGGTTGACATCTCAGAACAAATAAGTATAATGAGCTAATATTATGAATATGGAACACATAAAAAGGATCGGTATCGCTGCTGCCTGTCAGGGGGGAAAGGTACTTGGGTCATACTTTGGCAGAGCTTTTGAAATAGATAAGAAAGGTGCCATTGATCTGGTGACTGAAGCGGATATCGGATCAGAAAAAATAATTATTGAGACGATTCAAAGGGCATTTCCGGAGCATTCCATTCTGGCTGAGGAAAGCGGCCTGAATGGGGCATCTGATTGTCGATGGATTATTGACCCTCTCGACGGCACAACAAATTTTGCACATCAACTCAGCCTTTTTTCCGTTTCTATAGCCTTTTCTTTAAAGGGAACTGTCTCCGCGGGTATTGTTCTGAATCCTGCTACCGGAGAGCTTTTCACAGCGATCAGGGGGAAAGGGGCCGAGCTGAACGGCCGGCCGATAAAAGTCTCAGACTCGGCAACAGTTTCGGAAAGTCTGCTGGTGACAGGCTTCCCTTATAATTTGAAGGATATGTTCGCTCCTTTGCTGAACCGCTTTTCCAAGTGTCTGAAATCTGCAAGGGGCGTCCGAAGACTCGGGTCTGCCGCGCTTGATCTTTGTTTTGTGGCGTGCGGGCGTTTTGACGGGTTCTGGGAACAAAATCTGAATCCTTGGGACACGGCCGCAGGCATGCTGATTGCAAAAGAAGCCGGTGCAAGTGTGACAGATTTTTCAGACAGGCCGTTTACGATTGACAAAAAGGAAATCTTGGCAAGCAACGGTAAAATTCATAAAGAAATGCTTTCATTACTGAAATTAGAGGATGCAGAATGAATAAAAAATCAACCGATAAAATCGTCTTTGATGATTATTTGGGATGTTTCGGAGATTTTGATCTGAGGGATCCGATCTGTAAAAAACTTTGCGCGTTAAAGCTGCGTTGCGCCGTAGAGTGCTATCAGAATGACCAACTGGAGTTCTGGGAGGATGTGACATTTTCCGACGATGGCATTAAATTTGTTTTCTGATGTTTTTCAAGGGAACTGTTTCAGATAATTTCGGTCAGGGAACACGGCCTGAAAAAAAAAGCTTCGGCCTGAAAAAAAGTCTTGACTTTCTGAGAATAATGGAATAATAAGCGTTTCAGATGCTGGGCATCAGAGAAAATGTTCAGTTAAAAAAAATTAAAGGCACGTAGCTCAGGGGGATGAGCGCTACCTTGACACGGTAGAGGTCGTTGGTTCAAATCCAATCGTGCCTACCAGTAAATTCAGAGGGGTTACAGGTTATTCTGTAATCCCTTTTTTTATTACATAAGAAATTGCCGGCAACATCAGATTCCGTGCGGACAAATCCCTTTAAGTTCGTAGTTCCGCCTTTAGGCGGTGCCGGAACTACGAACTTAAAAGTGTAAACTACTTTTCAGGCAAAATGAAGGATGCCTATATTTCTGAAAGATGCCTGAAATCCTTGTAGTTTTTCCGACGCTATCTGTTTCAAAAGGGCATCCTTCATAAAAGCCGAAAGTGGTTCACACTTTTCCAACCGGCATTTCACATCCCACACAAAGGCACAAAGGGCACAAAGAACAAAAGAACTCACCCTGACACCCGAAGTGTAAACCGACAAATGAAGGATGCCTTCAAAAGCTGCTTTTTCCAACCGGCAAGTCGTCTTAACCTGTCCACCTTTCCTTTCCACTACAGTTCGGCTTGCTCTAACTCGGAACAAGAGACGGTATCTCAATCGGCCGCGCCTTCCGCCATTCCTCTGAGCCGCGCTCTGCATGCCAAAGATCATACTCTTTCTGCAAGCCCGCCCAAAGTCCCGGTGTTGTACTAAAAACCCTTGACAACCGCAGGGCCATGTCAGGAGTGACAGGCGCCCGTTCATTTACAATTTTCGAGACAGTTATCCTTGAGACCCCCAGATGGTCAGCCAGATTTGTAACTGAAAGAGAGAGGGGCTCCAGATAATCATATTTAAGTATTGCACCAGGATGAGTGGGGGGTCTTTTTCGTATCCGTCTCACGATTAATCACCTCTTGATTATTATTTGATAATTTAACACTCGGAAGTCAATAGTTCGGACATTTTTCGGAAACGCCTGATTGGGAAGTGTAAACAGACGAATTAAACATGTTGCTATTTATAGTCAGTGATAATCAGTATAATCTACTTCATAAGCATCACCGTCTGTAAAACGAAAAGTTACACGCCAATTTTTATCAACTTTCACTGCCCATCGCTCCTCTTTTTTTGGTTCCAGTTTGTGGAGGCATGATCCCGGATAACTCATATCTTTGAGCACATCACCAGCCTGCTCAAGTCTGTCCAAAATTCGTTCCGATTTTCTAATTTTCTTTGTTGTTCCATCATAAAAAAAATTCTCCAAGTCTTTACTGAAAAAATCCTTAATCATTATATGCCCTCACTAAGATTGGGGACTATGAGCATGATGGAACTTGCAGAAAGAATGTTTTTATGTAAACCATTGCTTTACACTTGTCAAGAGGATTTTTATTTTTTTTTGACAGCCATTCCAAATGTTCCCACCAAAATACTCTCTTTACCCCATTGACGTTTGCTGTTTTATGAAACAATAAAGAGTTTAAGAGCCTTGGGGCGATTGCTTCATTCCTAATCTGAAGCGTTTCGGCTATCGATTCCGGATTTCAGTTGGGCATCCTTCATTTTGCCTGAAAAGTTGTTTGTAAGTTCGTAGTACACTTTTAAGTCCGTATCCGCCGGACTGACAAATCCGGCGGCTCGGATTTGCCAATCCGAGCCGGGCGAAGGTACGAACTTGCAAAGTGGTGTAGTAGTTCCGCCCTTAGGTACCGCCTAAAGGCGGAACTACGAACTTAAAAGTGTAAACTCATAAAAGAAGGATTCCTTATCTTCATTTGATACGCGCCTATGGTTTAAAAGTGTCAAAATACGGATATGAGTACCGTATTTTCTACCAAATAAAACCGTTATAAATTTTGAAAAATTTATGATATAGAATTTTGGAAAATGTTTTTTGGAAAATCACTTGGCAGATCGTACAAAGCAAAACTTTTAAGCTCGTCGTTCAGGCGGTGCGAAAGGATGCCCATATTTTCATCGGGTTTACAGACTTATGACAATTTTAATCCATTTTAAAAAAAACATGTTCATCTTATTGCTTTCATCTGTTTTTCTGTGTATTCCCTCCAGAACATACCAGAGCTCGCAGCCGGATCAGTCAGAAACCGTGGTGATCGGTCCTTTTCCCATTCCGCCGATACATGCATCCCCCAGTCCGCTTCCTTTCCCGGAGAGCATCAGATCGCATGTTGATTTCTGGAAAAAAATATTTTCTGAATACACGTCAGAACAGGTGGTAATTCACGATAGCAGGTACCCTGAGGTGATTTATGAAGTGATAGATACCAGAAGAGCGTCTGAATCTGTGAAAGCCGCCCGGAAAAAGTACAAGCAACTGCTTGAAAGTCTCCCATGGGATACCCCCCTGAACATGACCCAGGAAGAGCGACAAGTTTATTCCCTCTTCAAGGATATTCACGAATCCCCTCTTTTTAAAAAAGAAGACGCCAAAAATCGGATCCGCACCCAGCCGGGACACGCGTTCAGCTTCAAAGTGGGCCTGATCCGTTCAGGACGTTATGTTGACGCCATAAAGCAGATTCTTGCAGAATATGATCTGCCCGAGGAGCTCGCATACCTCCCGATGATTGAATCAGCATTTAACCCCGCCGCAGTATCCCACGCAGGCGCGGCCGGTATGTGGCAGTTCATGCGCCGGACAGGAAAAGCTTATGATCTTACGATTAATGAACTGGTGGACGAACGCAAAGACCCGATTTTATCCACTCATGCGGCTGCCAAACTTCTCAAGTCCAACTATAAAATCCTGAAATCATGGCCCCTGGCCATTACCGCGTACAATCATGGCGTGAGGGGTATGAGAAAAGCTGTAAAGCATGTGAATTCAACGGATATCGGAGATATTCTCAGAGGATATGACGGTCGCCGTTTTGAATTTGCATCCCGGAACTTCTATGCGGAATTTGTGGCAGCGGCAGATATATGCAGGCGGTATGCCGAATACTTCGGGAAGATTGAGTTTGACAAACCTTTGAAAGTTGCCCGGCTGAAATTACCGGCCTACATTACAGTGGAAACCCTGGAAAAATATTCCCCGCTCACTGCGTCTGATATCAGAGATCTGAATCCCGCGCTCGATCCGTCCGTATTTGAAGCGGGAAACTTTATTCCCAAAGATTATGGGCTCAATGTGCTGATTCAGCACAGGGATATCCTTGCATCAAGTTATGAATCCATTCCGGATGCCCTGAAACACAGATATGTTCCTGCCAAATCAAAATATCGCGTCAGGAGAGGAGAGACACTTTCGGAAATTGCCAGAGCGCATAATACCTCGGTAGAAGCATTTAAGAAATTAAACGGTATCCGAAAGTCCAGGAAGATCAGATCCGGGCAAAGGCTGAAAGTTCCGGGAAAATACGTTTCCTTAGATGTCAGGAGCATTCCGCAGCCTCGGACTTCATTGTCTGAAAACAAGCCTGTCAAAATGTTTATGAAAAAACATCGGGTCAGAAGAGGACAGACGCTTCTGAGAATTGCGAAATTCTATAATACATCCGCAAAAGCAATTGTAAAACTGAATGCCATCAAAAACCCCCAGAAAATCAGAGCCGGCCAGTTGCTGAAAATTCCTGATGGATGAATTGTCAGATGAATTATCAGCGGTTTCGAAAGTCTTTGGCAGTCCGTTAAAACCTTACGGAGGAGTGCTGAAGTGAAATTTTAGGGTGTGTCCCACTCCACCTGTCATTCCGGCAAAACTGAAAAAATGGGACATTTTTTCAGTTCTGACCTGGAATCCACCGTTGCCGAAGCCGGAAAATGTCCGTCTTTCAATTTGGCCGGAATGAAATGATGGGTAGATGGGACACACCCAATTTTAGGCATCTTCAAAAATACTTTTGAAATAATATGAAAGATA
>JAUCGI010000210.1 GCA_030378035.1 Desulfobacterales bacterium HSG2 | reverse complement strand
GGGGTTGTCGGTTGTCGGTCGTCGGTCGTCGGTCGTCGGTCGTCGGTTGCCGGTTGCCGGTTGCCGGTTGCCGGTTGCCGGTTGCCGGTTGCCGGTTGCCGGTTGCCGGTTGCCGGTTGCCGGTCGTCGGTCGTCGGTTGTCGGTTGCAACTGACCACGGACAACGGACAACGGACAACTGACAACTGACAACTGACAACTGACAACTGACAACTGACAACCGGCAGCTGACAACCGGCAACTGACAACTGACAACCGACAACGGACAACTCCCCTATTTCCTTTTCTCATATTCCTGCCAGACAAGAAGTATGGGGCTTGCCACATATATCGAGGAATATGTCCCGATGAGGACGCCGATAATCATTGCAAATGCAAAATCATGTATAATTTCGCCCCCTAATATGAACAGCGTGAGCACCACAACAAGCGTTGTCAGGGAGGTCAGCAGGGTGCGGTTCAGGGTCTCATTGATGCTTTTGTTGAGGGTGACGTCCAACGGATTTTTATGGAATCTTTTCAGATTTTCACGGATACGGTCAAAAACAATGATGGTATCATTTAAGGAATATCCGATGATGGTCAGCAGCGCGGCAATAATCGGCAAAGAGAATTCCTTCCCGAAAATGGAGAAGACTCCCACCGTGATCGTCACATCATGCATCAGAGCCGCAATCGCACCCATGGCGTATTTCAGTTTGAGAAACCAGAAAAGCACAAGGGTTATAATGAGCGCGGCCGCCATCAGAAACGGGATGCTCACATCAAAATTGGAAAGAGAGTAAACGCAAAAAATAAGCGCGCCGGCCATGGCACCGCTTTTAAACCATTCTGATTCAAAACGGCCCGATATATAAATGGTGATAAAGAGCAGGGCATAAAAAAGGGCAAACAGGGCTTTTTCCCTCAGATCCTCGCCCACCTGGGGACCGACCATTTCCACACGACGAATATCCACATCATTTTCGGTCGCGGATTTCAAGGCATCTTTCACCTTGTCGGAAAATCCCTCAGCAGTTGCAACAGATTTGTCTGTACGAATCAGGTACTCGTTCTCTGTCGGCTCGCCGAACAGTTGCACAGATGATTTTCCGAGATCCATGTTCTTCAGACCCGACTTTATATTCTCAATATCTGTGGGGGAAGGGAACTTCACCTGTATCAGTGTCCCCCCCGCAAAATCGATACCATACCTCGGCCCCTTGTGTATGATAAGTGAAAAAACACTGATAAAGATCAGCGCAAGGGACACATAAAAAGCAAACTTTCTTGTCCCGATAAAGTTTATGTCTATTCCGGATTTTATAAACTGCATAGGTCCTCTCGTATTGTCAGTTGTCGGTTGTCAGTTGTCGGTTGTCGGTTTGGTCAGTTGTCAGTTGTCAGTTGTCAGTTGTCAGTTGTAACTCAAACAACGGACAACAACGGACAACGGACAACGGACAATTATATGCTTAATGTTTTAACTTTCCTGTGTAACAACAGATAATCAAATATCAGCCGCGTCAGAATAAGAGATGTGAACAGGCTGGAAAGTACGCCCATGCTCAGTGTCACAGCAAATCCCTTGACGGGCCCGGTTCCGAACTGAAACAGAACCGTCGCGGCAATGAGGGTGGTGACATTTGCATCAAGGATGGTCAATGTTGCCCTGTCATAGCCCGCGTTCACTGCTGCATGGGGGGTCTTGCCGATGTTCAGCTCCTCCCGGATACGTTCAAAGATAAGGACATTGGCATCCACGGCCATTCCTATGGTGAGGATGATCCCTGCAATTCCGGGAAGGGTCAGGGTCGCCTGAAACCCGGCCAGTCCTGCGGCGATCAGCAGAATATTAAGCGCCAAGGCAACATCCGCGATCATCCCCGCGCCCCTGTAATAGATAATCATAAACAGGAGCACAAGGACACCGCCGATATACACGGAACTCTTCCCTTTATTGATAGAGTCCTTTCCGAGAGAGGGTCCAACCGTTCTTTCTTCAAGAATATTCACCGGTGCCGGAAGCGCGCCTGCACGAAGGATAATGGCCAGATCCCGGGCCTCTTCATCCGTGAAATTTCCGGTGATACGGGCTTCGCCCCCGGGAATCTCTTCCTGAATGACCGGTGCTGAATAGAGCTTGTCATCCAATACAATGGCAAGACGTTTTTTCACATTCTCCCCGGTGATTCTTTTGAAAATCCTTGCCCCTTTTTTATCGAACGTAATGGAGACATAGGACTCGCTATACTGTTGATCGATTTCCACCTTTGCGTCCGTAAGATACGCCCCTGTCAGAAGAGACCGCTTTTTAACAAGATAGGGGGTTTTGATTACCCGCCTTGTTTCGGGATCCTCTTTTGTCTGATAGAGAAGCTCGCTCCCCAGAGGTGTTTTCTGGCTCTTTTCTGCTTCAACCGGGTCATTTGCCTCATCTAACAGCTTGAACTCCAATAAGGCTGTTTTGCCGATGAGTGCCTTGGCCCTTTTTGTATCCTCAATTCCGGGAAGTTGTATCAGTATCCGTTTTTCACCCTGCCGACGGATGTCAGGCTCGCTGACACCGAACTCATCGACCCGGTTTCTTATGGTTTCAAGGGCCTGATCCGCGGCCCATTTTTTTATGCTGTCGGCCTCCTGGTCGGGAATATCCATCATCATGCTCAGTTCATCATTCTCCGTTGTTTTTGAGAGCATCCGCAAATTTGTGAATTCCTCGTCAAAAAGTTTTTCAAACTTTTTGATATGATCTTCACCTTTTATCTTTATTGATATTCGGGTTTTCTCAATAATATCCAAGGCAACATTCCCGATACGCTCTTTTTTAAGGGAGGAACGAAGTTCCTGGGCGACACGCTCAATCGTGCTTTCCACAGCTTTTTCTGTATCCACTTCAAGGACAAGATGCATACCGCCCTGCAAATCAAGTCCGAGATTGATTTTCTTTTTTGGCCACAGAGTCGGCTCTTTCTTTTCATTGATTGCCATATCTACCGTCGGGAGGATATAGACAATAGCAGCTAAAACAACCACAATAACCGCAGCCAGCTTCCATGAAAAATTTTTCAATGATTCTTTCCTTTCATATCAGTTGTCAGTTGTCAGTTGTCAGTTGCTGGTTGTCAGTCGTCAGTGGCAACAACTGACCACGGACAACCGACCACCGACAAATGACAAATGACTATTTCGACTTCAGTTTTTCAGGCTCCGCCTTGCTCTCTTTTTCCGTCTGACCATGGGTCAGCGCTGCAACATAGCTCCGGTTTACTTTTACCCGGACTTTGTCCGCGATTTCCACAGAGAGTGTGGATTCATCAAGAGATGTGATGCGGCCGTAGATGCCGCCGTTCAGCATGACCCGGTCCCCTTTTCTGAGGCCCCTGATCATTTCCTGATGTTCTTTCTGCTTTTTCTGCTGGGGTCGGATAAGCAGAAAATAAAATATAACGAACATAAGGATGAGCGGAACAAATGCCCCGAGTCCGCCCTGCGCGCCTTCTGCTCCACCCTGTCCCATTGCATATACGACGTTTACCAAAACAAACCTCCTTACTATTTGAATTTATCAGCAAGCTAAAAGTTCGTAGTTCCGCCTTCAGGCGGTTTCCCAACAAGCTAAAGTTCGTAGTTCCGCCTTCAGGCGGTTCCCAAATTTTCTGAACAGGTGCCGCTCGAAGGCGGAACTGCCGACTTTCCGACTTTCCTGTATTAAAAAAGTTTCAGCTTTGCTAAAAACTCAGGTTATCATTTTATTAGAATACATTTATCGGTCACACTTTTTCATAAACGCGAACTTAAAACTGAACTTATTTGTTCAAGTTCAGGTTCAAGTCCAAGTTCAAGGTGTTCCGGATCCATTATATAATGATCTGGGATTGCAAACCCGGAAAACTGTAAAAATATATATCAGAAATGATTCTGTCAAGGTCACTGGGAAATGTTACTGTTCGGCCGGAATCCAAAGCGTGTCCCCGTCAAACTGGATACGGTTCACATTTTTGTAATCAATCTGTCTTAATAATGAAAACGCCCGTCCGAGATTGAAAACAACGACTTTGCTCAGCGGATGAATCTGGTCGAGATCAATATCCAATTTGCGCTCTCTGATATTATAAATGTAAACCATCTTTTCAGAAAATTTCAGAAGCTTCCCCACTCCGGAACTGCGTCCGGACATCGGTTCGTCCGCACGCGAAGAGAGCCTTACCCCCTTTTTTGAAAAATAGTCTTTCAGGAATGCAAAATGGATATTCCAAATATTATCCCCCGGATGAACCACATATATGCCATATACACCTGTAGCTTCATCATGTACAACGCTCATTTCAAAATCTTCTTCAGGCGTATCCTTCTGAGGGGTTTTTATTTCATCATGGCCTCCTTTCAAATCTGCCTCTGTTATGCCCCCGCTGACTTCCGGAGCCGCTTTTTCGCGGGATCCGGCCGTTCCTGAAATAGCGGACTTGCCCGTCAGGTCCTTTTCGACCAAATCTCCCTCTTTCAACTGAATTTTGTCTAAAATTTCCTGCATCGGAATGGTGGAGCCGGCAATTTTGATGGACTCATCAGACTTGACAACCATGTCAATTCCCTTGTCAACCCCGTATTCATCCTTGCGTTTCTGCATGCTGTCCCTGAATTCCGGGTCCTTGTCTAATTTGCCATAATCGATGACATACCGGGGTTCCGGAGAAGCGTCCGCTTTTTCAGGCGCGTCTTTGGCAACCGATGGCATAGCCTCCTTTTCAGGCGGAGTTTCCACAACCGGCTCTGCCGGCTTCTGTTTCCACCAAAACCACAAACCGCCGGCAGTTACTGTGACAATTACGGCAAAAATGATAATACCTTTAAAAACTTTGTCTGATTTAAAAACATTTTTGCTCATCATTCCCTCCTCCTCCGTTCCTCCGGAGTGCAAAGTTTACATTCCTCCGGAGTGCAAAGTTTACTTTGCCCCATCATACAGCATTTTCTCCCGCATATCAGCAGGTTTCGATAATATGATTCTCAGATAGTCAGCCAATGATTCCTTTTCCGAGTCCGTCAGGATTTCCATAAAAGGGGATATGTCATCCTGATATTTCTGAGCATGGACCAGAGCGTCAATGTATTCTTTTCTTTTTGAGTTGGGAATAACCGCGATCAGATACCCTTTCTGACATAAGACCAAATTCATTATCAGCCTTGCCGCCCGTCCGTTTCCATCTCTGAAAGGATGTATGGAGACCAATCTGTAATGAATTCCGGACGCGTATTCCAGAGGGTGAAGTGACTTTGCTTCAGCGGATGCCATCCATGTTACAAAATCTTCCATCAGTTCCTGAATTCTGTAATTCGGAGGATAAAGATGACCTGTTCCCGCGGCTCTGACGTCCAATGTCCGATAGCGGCCTGCATCTTTCCTGTCAGTTCCCCGCATAATAATGTTATGAATCTCCCTGATTTCCCTTTCTCCGACACATGCTTCCGACTTGGACAGTTCCTCAATATAATCAATCGCTTCTTTGTGCCCGACAACTTCAAGATGTTCTTTAAGGGTTTTTCCGCCGATAGTTATGCCTTTTTCCAAAACAATTTCAGTTTCGCTCTGAGTCAGGGTGTTTCCCTCAATGGCATTGCTGTTATAAGTAAATTTCACGTCATAATATTTTTTCATTTCCTGAACCACATCAGACTCGAGGGGTCTGAAATAATCCAGCCATTTTTTGAGTTTGTCAATCTCTCTGATCTTTTCTTTTAAAGTCATAGTTTTCAATTGAATAATCCCGCTTGCTCGGCTTCATCCCCGCTTGCTCGGCTTCATCCCCGCTTGCTCGGCTTCATCCCCGCTTGCTCGGCTCGGATTGCCAAATCCGAGCCTACACCCGCGCCCCTGCTCGCTCGGATTGCTAAATCCGAGCCTACACCGCCCTGTCTGCTCGGCTCGGATTGCTAAATCCAAGCCGACCACCGCCCCCCTGCCTGCTCGGATTGCTAAATCCGAGCCTGCGCTACGGAAGCATGGCGAGCCTGATCGCTTCCCGCCGGATTTAGCAATCCGGCGGGAGCCCTGCCTGCTCGCTCGGATTGCTAAATCCGAGCCTACACCCGCGCCCCTGCTCGCTCGGATTGCTAAATCCGAGCCTACACAGCCCTGCCTGCTCGGCTCGGATTGCTAAATCCAAGCCGACCACCGCGCCCCTGCCTGCTCGGCTCGGATTGCTAAATCCGAGCCTGCGCCTACGGAAGCATGGCGAGCCTGATCGCTTCCCGCCGGATTTAGTAATCCGGCGGGAACACCCTGTCTGCTCGGCTCGGATTGCTAAATCCAAGCCTACACCGCGCATGGCAGGCCTGACCGGTTCCCGCCGAATTTAGCAATCCGGCTGGAGCATAAAGACGTCTGCTCGGCTCGGATTGCCAAATCCGAGCCGGAGTTTATGCCTGACCGGTTCCCGCCGGATTTAGCAATCCCGCGGGAGCATAAAGATGCCCGGTTTCCGCCGGATTTAGCAATCCCGCGGGAGCATAAAGATGCCCCTGAGCATAAAGATGCTCGTGAGCCTGTCCGGTTTCCGCGGGATTTAGCAATCCCGCGGGAGCATAAAGAGGCCCGTGAGCATAAAGAGGCCCGTGAGCATAAAGAGGCCCGTGAGCCTGTCCGGTTCCGCGGGATTTAGCAATCCCTCGGAGCGTAAAGATGCCCGTGAGCCTGTTCGGTTTCCGCGGGATTTAGCAATCCGGCAGAGCATAAAGATGCCCATGAGCATAAAGATGCTCCTAAGCCTGACCGGTTTCCGCGGGATTTAGCAATCCCGCGGGAGCATAAAGATGCCGTGAGCGCCTGACCGGTTTCCGCGGGATTTAGCAATCCCGCGGGAGCATAAAGATGCCATGAGCGCCTGACCAGTTTCCGCGGGATTTAGCAATCCCGCGGGAGCATAAAGATGCCGTGAGCGCCTGACCGGTTTCCGCGGGATTTAGCAATCCCGCGGGAGCATAAAGATGCCGTGAGCGCCTGACCGGTTTCCGCGGGATTTAGCAATCCCGCGGGAGCATAAAGATATCCGGCGGGAGCTTGTGGCCCGGCGGAGCTTGTGGCCCGGCGGGAGCTTATCGGATTATTCAAAAATAATTTTACTCTCGTTGGGAAGCATTCTGCTGTCCCCTTCGATCCTGATGCTGATATCATGCCGCATTTCCAGCTCAAGGATATCCTTCCGCTTTCTGTTTAAGAGGTAATCAGCCACTTCAAATGGCACAATCCCCTTAACGACGGATATTTCGTCCTTTAAGGTTTCAAGCTGGAGTTTGCGCAGGAAACCCAGCGCCAGGGTTTCGGTGGAAGGCATCAGCCCTTTCCCCCCGCAATGATCGCATGGGATATGGCTGCCGAATTCAATAGAAGGTCGGATTCGCTGCCTTGACATCTCCATCAGTCCGAATTTGGATATCCTCCCCACCTTTGTGCGGGCTTTATCCTGTTTCATATTCTTTTTGAGACCCCTTTCCACCTCTGATTTGTGCTTGGTGTCTTTCATGTCAATAAAATCGATGACAATCAGTCCGCCCAAATCCCTTAAACGGAGCTGGCGGGCGATCTCCTCGGCGGCCTCGGTGTTGGTCAGATACGCTGTCTGCTCCACAGATTTTTTGCGGATCGCCTTTCCTGAATTGACGTCTATGGCAACCAGGGCCTCGGTCTGATCGATGACAATGGAACCGCCCGATTTCAGCGCGACCCGTTTTTCAAATACGGATGCCAGTTGATCTTCCAACTGGTATTTTGTGAATATCGGCCTTTCCCCTTTGTAGCGTTTGACGACCCGGGTGTTCCGGGGAGAAACGATATGAACAAAGTCTTTCACTTCCTGATACACCGCCTCATCGTCTATCAGGATCTCTCTGACATCAGGGGTAAAATAATCCCGTATGGATCTTAATGCAAGGTTCCGCTCCTTATAAAGGAGTGCGGGAGCGCCTTCATCGATCCCCTTTTTGTTGATATTTTTCCATAATCGCAAAAGATACTTCAGATCTCTTGAAATAAGAGTTTTGGTGCAGTTGACACCCGCGGTGCGGAGGATGATACCGAATCCGTCCGGTAATTTGAGACTGTTGATGATGTCTTTCAGACGTTTTCGCTCTTTTTCATCCTCGATTTTGCGTGAAATTCCCCGATTTTTGCTCCCGGGCATGAGAACGATATATCTTCCCGGCAGGGAGATATAAGTGGTGATCATGGCGCCTTTGCTCATAACAGGGTCTTTTGTGACCTGTACAAAGAGCTCCTGCCCGCGTTTCACAATCTTTTCGATGGAATGGCTTCCGGAATCATTATCCTGAAAATAGTCGCTGTGAATCTCGCTTCTCTGCAAAAAACCGTGCCGTTCAGCGCCGAAATCCACAAACACGGACTGAAGGCCCGGTTCAACACGGGTAATGATACCCTTGTATATGTTCCCCTGGGTAATTTCTCTTGCAGCACTTTCGATATGGAACTCTTCCAGTTTGCTATCTTTTACTTTTGCAATTCTGCATTCTTCAGGATCGGATGCGTTGATAAGGATTTTGCTGCTCATAAATTGTTTAAACTTCTTCCTCTTAACTGACGTGAAAAAATTTCACCTTTGCTATGAAAAACCGGGTTTTTTCAAAAACCGGGTTTTTGGAAGTGTATTTTCACGGTAAAGAAATGGGGCATCTTTCATTTATCGGTTTAAGTTCGGGGTTCCGACTTCAGGTGGATCAGGCAGACTGCCTGAAAACGGAATCCCGGACTTTTCAAAACTTATTTGTAAAAGCATCAACTTTTTCCGGCTTCCGGTCAAAAGTTTAAAAAACGGTGGAACTGAAACACTCCGGAGTTCCGAAACGCTTCCCGAGTTCCGAAACGCTCCCGAGTTCCGAAACGCTCCGGCCGGATTGTCAAATCCGGCAGGTCTGTTCGGTTTTGTCAGTCGTTCCGAAACGCTCCGGCCGGATTGTCAAATCCGGCAGGTCTGTTCGGTTTTGTCAGTCCGAACCGGGTGTATTCGAGCTATTTGTCCGGTTTTCAGAGTTGCTGACCATGGTTTTTCAGATAAATAATTTCCGAAAAGGACTGCAAAACCGCTGTCTGTGAAATTTGATTTCTGAAAATCCGTATAGCCGGCATTCAAAGTTGAAGGTTAATTTAAAAGACTTCGGAAAACTGTTACCCCGTTATGAAAGATGCTGAAAAATGGTTGCCTGATTTTTTATTTGCTTTTTAAGCAATTACTTTTGGATATGAAATTGTCAGATGCAAGTCAAACGATTTTTTCATATCCGGAGTGCAAAAATGAAATTTTATTTTGGCACTCCGGGTTTCGGGATGATTTTATAAAACAGAGGGTAAGTCAATGGGGTAAAAATGGTATTCTGAGGGAGGAAAAACACCCAGTGCGCTCAGAACCCGAATCCCAGCACTGTCACATCATCCTGTCGTTCATTGTGGCCCTTATAATTGTTGAAAGCCTGAAGCAGTATTTTCCGCTGATCACTGAAAGGCTTCCGGTTGTTTTCCTTTAACAGGTTTTTAAAACGCCTGGTGCCGAAGCGCCGCCTCTTTTCTCCGCCTAGCTGATCGACAAATCCGTCACTGAACAGATAAAAAGACATCCCTTTTTCAACATCGAGCGTGTGGTTGGTGTAATTAAAATTCAGATCAGACCGTTTATAGCCGATACTCTGCCTGTCGCCTTTAATCACATTTACCTTGTCATCGCGAACGTAATACAAGGGCAGCCTTGCCCCCGCGAAAGTCAGTTTCAGTGAACACTCGTTTATCAGCGGACAATCCCCCATTGCCAACTGCTGTTTCACCATGGACGGATCGCCGTCCGCGGGCAACTCGACAAAACATATCGCGGCATCCAGCCCGTCATCAGAAAGCGTGTCCTTCTTGTCCTGCTGAAGCGATGTCTTGACAATGAAATTCAACTGCTTCAGGATATCGGCAGGATTGCGGCAGCCCTGATCCTTTACGATTCGTCGCAAACCTGATGAAGCGATCATGGTCATAAACGCTCCGGGGACGCCGTGTCCTGTGCAGTCAATGACGGCAAAAATAAAACCGCTGCATGAGTCCGGATCGGTAAAGAGATCCTTGAAAAAAATATCTCCGCCCACGACATCTTTGGGCTTCCAGATGACAAAGCTGTCCGGAAGATAAATATTGCTCCCGTCCAAGTTCGGCAACAGGGAAGTTTGTATAACCTTGGCATACCGGATACTGGCCATGATTTTTTCGTTGATCTCTTCGACCTCCTCAAGGGTCTGATTCAGCCGCGTATTTTTCGTTTTCAACTGCTGCTGCGCCACCATGAGATTTTTGGTGGCTTTTTTGAATGCCTCCATTATATTTTTGCGATTGGTAATATCCGCTTTCTTAATCGCCTCCGATATCTGCTTGCTCTCAGTAATGTTCCGGCTTATCCCGATGACCCCGAGAACTTCGCCGTCAGAGTCGTGGTAAATGTTTCTGAGGGTGTCCAGCAAAACTTTTCTGCCGTCCGGATAGGTGACCCATTCTTCGACGGATTTCGGTTTGTCCGACTCAAACGCCTCCTCATCTTTTTTGTGGAATGTTTCTCCGAACCCCTTTGGAAAAATTTCCGAATCCGTTCTTCCGATGATCCTGGGCTTATGAAGTCCCACAAAATCCGAAAACGCGGTGTTGCAGCTCCGGTAAACCCCTTCTTTGTCTTTGCAGAAGATCAAATAAGGAATCGAATCAATCAGCTTTTCTGAAAAAGTCAGAGATTTTTTCAGCATATCTTCTGATTGCTTATACTTTGTGATGTCCCGAAATACTTCCTGAATGATTCGTTTCTTTCCGATGACAGAAACAGAGGCTGTGATGTGAACGGATATTATTCTGCCGGATTTGGTGACAATTTCAGCCTCATAAGAAAATCCTTTTTCTTCGCTGTATGCAAAATTATATCTTTCATCTGTCTGAATCTTAAACGCCCGGAGATAGTATTCTGCTTTTTCCTCCGGATGAAGGGTTAGCTGATGATGCCCGACAAGCTCCTCTCTTGTTTTTTCCCAGAAAAACTCGGCCGATTTGTTACAGTTAATAATTAATCCGCTTCGCGTGTCTATCCATAAAATCGGGTCTTTTGCATATTTGAACGCTATTTTGTACTTCTTTCTGGTCTTCTTCAGAATTTTCTTCGCCCGCTTATATCTGATTTCGGACACCTTCAGCTTTATCATCCGCCGGCGCAACCTCTTCAGTTCATCTATCAGTTGCTCTTTGTCTTTGTCTTCATCTTTCATGTCCCATTTCCAGGGCGTCATTCCGCTCATTTTTACCTTTAAAATCGAAATCAGACAACAAAAGCATATTCAGTCAATCGGACGAATTATCAGCAGAGCTGAAAGTTTGATTAATCCCGGTAACACCGAGACCTGTCATTCCGGGTAATTTTATTCACAGCTCTCAGTAGGCATTCCAAAAAAGCAGGCAACATTGTGATCCGGACGCGTTCCGGATGGCAAAGTGAAAATACGGAAATATCGCAGTATTTGATCCGGGATATGTCCGCGCCGGATTTCCGGAGTCTGGCGGCACATACGGTATGAACGGAATGTTTCCGGCACATACAGGTATGTTCAAAAACTCAAAAACTCAAAAACTCAAAAACTCACAAACTCACAAACTCAAAAACTCACAAACTCACAAACTCACAAACTCACAAACTCACAAACTCACAAACTCACAAACTCACATTTTTCGGGAACGCGCCCATCAGGTATCAGACAGCTTTTTTTTGAGAAATTTTATAAATACCTGGCATAAAGGGGATGCGGTTCGATATTTGTGTCTTGTCAGATAGAAACTCCGTTTGAGATTCAGATCCTTGATAGCCAGAGCCTTTAACGTACCCGCCCCCAGTTCTTCGGATACGGCGATGGTTGAAAGAACAGAAACCCCGATGTTATGTTTTATCCCCTGAATAACCGCTTCCGTACTCCCCATTTCGGCTGTAATTTTAAGTTCTTCAATGTTGCATCCTGCCCGGCTGAAGCTGCGCCGGACGGATTTTAAGGTTCCGGAGCCGTGCTCGCGGATGATAAAAGGTTCATCGAGCAGCATCTTCAGAGGGATATCCT
Organism: Desulfobacterales bacterium HSG2; assembly: GCA_030378035.1. Taxonomy (GTDB): domain Bacteria; phylum Desulfobacterota; class Desulfobacteria; order Desulfobacterales; family 4be13; genus JAUCGI01. Next base: position 9,813 of record JAUCGI010000210.1, on the reverse strand, counting down.
TTTTATCTGCCCATTTGTGCCCCTCGGGAATAACAAGCCGCATTTCATCTTCGATCAGTTTTTCCTGAAAAATCTTTTTATCCCCTGTTTTGGCGCCCACAATGCCGAGTTCCAGATCACAGGAAAGGGTGTCACCGATTATTTTTTCCGTGTCTCCGATAATAAGGGCAATGGTCACCTCGGGATAGTCTTTGACAAAAGCGCCGATAATCTTGGGAAGGATATGCACCCCCGGAATGGTGCTTCCTCCGATGACAAGACGCCCCCTGATTTTCCCGTGAAATTCCGCCAGAGCAGTTTCAGTCTCATCCCGCAAGGCAATCAGTTCACGCGCATAAGTGTAAAGCAGTTCCCCCGCCTTTGTCGGAATCGCCCCCCTCGCGAGGCGATCAATCAGACGGCATCCGAAATGCTCCTCCAAATCCCTTATATGGCTACTGACGGTAGGCTGGGACAGGTGAATATTTTTTCCTGCTTTGGAAAAACTTTTCAGTTGAACAACTTTACAGAAAATATGAAGCTGCCAGAGGTCCATTAAAAATTGAAAATCAAAAATTGAAAATTAATTCTTCAATTTTGCATCCTTCATTTGTTAGTTTACACTTCCGGGTTAAGGCCGGATGCCGGAAACCCTTAACCCTTAACCCTTAACCCTTATAACCTTAACCCTTAACCCTTAACCCTTAATTCTTAAACTTTTCTTTTAACTTCTGATTAACGACACGCGGGACCATTTCTTCGATATCGCCGCCGAACTTTGCCGCCTCCTTTATAATGGATGAACTGGTAAATATCCATCGGAGGCTGGTCATCATAAAGACAGTCTCAATATCCCGCTTCAACTTGCGATTCATCAGGGCCATCTGAAATTCATATTCAAAATCGGAAACAGCGCGCATGCCGCGCAGTATGGCATGGGCGTCCCGTCGGACCACATAATCCACAAGAAGCCCGAAATAGGTGTCTATTTCGATATTTTGAAAATCTTTCAGGCTGATCTCAAGCATTTCCACCCGCTCTTCAACAGTGAAAAGAGATTTTTTGGAAGGATTGCACAAAATAGTTACAACGATCCTGTCAAAAAGTTTAAGACCTCTTTCAATAATATCAAGATGGCCTTTTGTCACAGGGTCGAAGGAACCGGGGTATATCGCAATTCTTTGCATTAATTTTTTCATTCCTTTTGTGTTTTGTGTTTTGTGATTCATGGATATTAACCGATTCATAGCATATAATCCAAAAATGAAACAAGCGTTTTTCCATATCTTCTTTGGTCTGCAATTGCATACTCGGAACAATCCTCCGGAATCTGTTCCGGAGGAGAGTGTTCAACAATGACACAGGCCCCCTTTTTTAAGAAACTGCCGGCATGAAGGCCGCACAGGGCCGGCCTTATCAGGTTTTTGTTGTAAGGCGGGTCCATGAAAACAAGATTGAAAGGCAGACAGGGTAGCGACCGGAGACAGTTCAGATTGTATTTTATATCCCTTCTGATGATTTTTGTTCTGTCTTCAAGTGCACACGAACATACATTTCGTTCTATGACAGAAAGTGCGTCTCTGTATTTTTCCACAAACACGGCAAAAGCTGCCCCCCGGCTTAAGGCTTCAATGCCGAACGCGCCAGTTCCGGCAAACAGATCCGCAACAATCGCGTCCCGGGTACGAAAGGAAAGTATGTTAAATATGGATTCCCGCAACCGGTCAGCGGTCGGTCTTGTCACCCTGCCGCGAACCGAATGCAGTTTCTTCCCTTTCAAGCTACCGCTGATAATTCGCAAACCCATATCTCTTTAAAATAGTCATAATAAATATAATATGATGAATCAAATTCCTGATAGCCAGTTTCCCCAAAATCAACCAGTACTTTATAACAATTTTCGCGCTCGAATGTCAACCTCTGGTTCATATTTAATTGGCTGATTTTAACCATTATTCATACTATATTTTGCGATGTTTGCACTTCAGGCATCTCAAATTGAGGTTTGAAATACTCCAAACCCGGATTTCTGAAAAAAAAAACTGGTTTTTCATGGTTAGGGTTCTAAATGATTGAGGCTGATAATCTGGTTCAGCAACCCAGACAAATTTACGATTTGATGTGGCAAGTCAGATCCAGGTCTGTCCCCGGAATGAAAACAGCATGGTCAGGATGAAAGATGCGAGGGAAATGATTATCAGACTCAATGTTCAAGTTTTTGAAGCTGGTTACTGATAAAGCCGGAGAAGATCGAGTAATAACATAATTTATTTCTTTTTCTTCGGTACGCTACAAGGATGTTTCCCTTCTTCACCATGACATTCTCTGATCTGGTCCGGACTGCATTCTTTCGGTTTTCCTTTCAGCTTGTCCGGAAACCAGCATTTGCTTTTTTCTTCGCAACACATAAAAATCACCTCCTTTTCTTAATAAGTACCTATCCATGTGCCTTTGTGCTGTATCCATAAGTGTAAACTTAGGACTTGCTCTTTATCTTGCTCTTTATCTTTATCTTTATCTTGCTCTTTATCTTTATCTTTATCTTGCTCTTGCTCTTTATCTTTATCTTTATCTTTATCTTGCTCTTTATCTTAATCCTGTCGTGTCCGTTTGATAAAGATAAAGATAAAGAGCAAGAGCAAGAGCAAGAGCGTTCCGAACGGCAAAGTGTGAAAATACGGAAATATTGCAGTATTTAATCCGGGATATGTCCGTGCCGGATTTATATCCCACACAAAGGCGCAAAGGCGGACAAAAAAAAATTTGTGCCCAGGTACTTACAGGTATGTTCCCACTTTTGGGAATGCGCCCCATATACTGACAATTATGCGTCAGTAAGTCAGCACTGATCCACCGTCAAACAGGAGATCTCCGCCGACGAGATACTTGGCAAATCTTGAAAACCCGTAAATAAATATGTTGCCGACCTCAACAGGGGACATCATCTCTTTGATGCGGGATTTGCCCATCATGACATCTCTCACCACTTCCTCAGGGGTAATACCCCGCTGTTCCGCCTGTGCGGGAATCTGGTTCAGGGCCAGGGGAGTTTTGACATAGCCGCTGCTGACAGTGAAAGACCGGATTTTCCCTTCACCTTCGGCTGATATGGACTGACTCAGCGCCTTCAGGCCGAATTTTGTGATGTTGTAAACTGGTTTGTTGAGTGTGCAGATGTGCGCATGGACCGAACCCATATTGCCGATCGCGCCGATTCCGTCGCTGCTCTTTTTTATATGGGGAATGGCCAGCTTGGAAAGATAGAACGGCGCGCGGAGCATGAGCCGCTGCATGAGGTCATATTTTTCCATGGGAAAATTTTCCACGGAATCAATATGCTGAATCCCCGCGATGTTGGCCACATATTTAATCGTCCCCAGCTTTGCGGCTTCCGAGACCGCGTGCCTGATCTCTTCATCCTTGCAAAGATCAGTCCTGATAAAGATCATCTGCCCGCCCATTTCACGAGCCATCTCCACTGTTTTCTTTCCCCCTTCTTCATCCATATCCAGACCCACAGTCGTTAATTTGTTGGCAGCGGCAACAACGGCTGTCGCCCTGCCGATACCGCTCCCCGAACCGGTAACAATACAGACATTATCCGGATTGAAATTTTCATCTTGCAGGAACAGTATCTCCTCGCGTTTAATTTCTGGTTCCTTTATTTCCATGTTTTACACCCTTACTGTTTATGTGTTGTATTTACATAACTTCGGAATCTGTAAACAGTTTTGCCGAATATTATACAAGCCAGTGATTTTATAATCTTTGCTATCGGCAGATCGAAAGAACAAACGGGTTACAGAAAAAAATAGAAAGTTTAAATATAACTGGTTCTAACGGATTTTGTGGTCCGAATCTGCTTTTTCAACGCAGAGAACGCGAAGTATCGCAGAGTCCCATCCGAATCTCCGCGGTTCTTCGCGGTCTCCGCGTTTTATTAACCGCCTGAAATGACACGGAACCACAAAATAATTGGTTCTAACAGATTTGTGGTCCGAGTCCGCTTTTTCAACGCAGAGAACGCGGAGGACTAAGTACCTGGCCATAAATTTTTCTGTTCTCACTTTGTGCCTTCCTTTGTGTCCTTTGTGCCTTTGTGTGATATCTGAAATGCCGAAAAACTTATGGCCAGCTACTTACAGAGTCCCGAATCTCCGCGGTTCTCCGCGTTTTATTAACCGCCTGAAATGATACGGAACCACAAAATAATTGGTTCTAACGGATTTTGTGGTCCGCTTTTTCAACGCAGAGAACGCGGAGGACTAAGTACCTGGCCATAAATTTTTCTGTTCTCACTTTGTGCCTTCCTTTGTGTCCTTTGTGCCTTTGTGTGAGATCTGAAATGCCGAAAAACTTATGGCCAGCTACTTACAGAGTCCCGAATCTCCACGGTTCTCCGCGTTTTATTAACCGCCTGAAATGATACGGAACCACAAAATAATTGGTTCTAACGGATTTTGTGGTCCGAGTCCGCTTTTTCAACGCAGAGAACGCGGAGGATCGCAGAGTCCTGTCCGAATCTCCGCGGTTCCTCCGCGTTTTATTAACCGCCTGAAATGGTCCGAATCTGCTTTTTTAACGCGGAGGACGCGGAGTCTCTCTGCGTTTTTTTAACCGATTGAAATTATGCAGAGCCACAAAATCCGCCAAAATCCAGAAATATAAATATAACTTTTAAAGCAATGCTTGTCAACAGTAATCAGTAATCAGTCACTAAGTCAACAATAGTAATCTTGGCGGGCATCCTTCATCTATGGGTTTACACTTTTATGGGTTTACACTTTTAAGTTCGTACTTCCGCGGCACCGCCTGAAGGCGGAACTACGAACTTTTTATGCCTCCTGGAAATTCTGTTGCAGATTTCGGAATTTCCTGATATATGACCGTTCTGTTATGGCAGTTCACAGGAATAACATAAGGGAGGGCGTATATGAAAAAACAGACTGAAATAGCAGTTTTCATTCTTTTCACTGTGTTGCTGATGGCAGGGTGCGGAAAAGAGGAGGTTCTGATTTCAGGAAGAACCATGGGAACAACGTATCATATAAAGATTGTTACCGGCTATTTCAAAAAAGGAGCGGGTCTTAAAGAAAAGATTGACAGACGACTTGGGGAGATCAACCGGAGCATGTCCACTTATATGAAAGAGAGTGAAATCAGCAGATTCAATGCAGTGAAAAGCACGGGGGAAAAATTTTATATTTCAGATGATTTTTTTCAGGTTATGACCATTGCGAAAAGTCTGCATGAAGTGACACGCGGCGCGTGGGACGGAACCGTAAAACCGCTGATAAATCTTTGGGGGTTCGGGAATTCGGAAAAGAGAGAGCGTATCCCTGAAAAGGAACAAATCAAATCGCTTTTGGCAAATATCGGTTTTTACAATATTGAGATTTCAGAAGAGAAGTACCTCAGAAAAAAGAACGCTTTCATATCCCTTGATCTTGCATCCGTCGCAAAAGGATATGGCGTTGATCAGGTTGCGGAGCTGATTGAAGAAAACGGATTTGAAGATTTTCTTGTGGAGATCGGAGGGGAGGTGTTTGCTTCAGGTCTGAGAAAAGATGGGGGGAATTGGCGGGTCGGCATCAACACGCCCAGGCCGGGCGCGGCTTATGACGCGGTTTACAAAGCGGTGAGCCTTCACAACAGGGCGTTTGCAACCAGCGGCGACTACCGAAATTTTTTTGAGGCAGGGGGCAGACGGTATTCCCACATACTGGATCCCGTCACCGGGTATCCTGTGACAAACGGGGTTGTCAGCGTCTCAGTCATAGCGGATAACTGTACGCTGGCCGACGGGCTTGCCACCGCGGTGATGGTTATGGGCCATGAAAAGGGGCTTGAACTGGTCAGCAGACTCCGTGACGCTGAATGCCTGATTGTCGTTCAGGAGGAAGATGGCTCGCTGACGGATTACTATTCAGAAGGATTTGAAACCGGAGGCTGATCGTCGTTCCATTCATCACGCATCCGTTCATACACCGAAATATGTTTTTCAGAAGCGGAAGTAAACGGCGCCCGATTCCATTTTCCCCAGCGATAACGCAAATTGAGCCCTGCAAGCCGGGCCATCAGATCCAGCTCGGAATGCCAGGCATAGCGAAACTTGACAGGAAAAAACCGGATTCCCTTTTCGTTGATGACCACATGCTGGATATTTAATCTCTGGTTAACCAAATCATGCACAGGCACATTCAGAGAAATCTCATCGTCCTTTATTTTTGATGCTTTGACAAACTCGCCGGCATCAAAGCGTTTAATGTCGGGCACAAATGTTTCAATGAGAAAGATGCCGTCTTCTGAGAGATGTTTCGCAACATTCCGAAAACAGCGAATCTGCTCATTCTGGGAGAGCAGCCCGAAGAATGTGTTGAAAACGATGAAGATCAGAGAGAACCGGCCTTCAATATCCACATCCGCAAAATTGCCGATATTTACCGGTATCTCGTCTCCGCCGGGTTTGTTTCGGAGCTGGGCCACCATGGAAGGAGATGCGTCAATTCCGTGAACTTCAACTCCTCTGTTTACCAGCGGCAGGGCAATCCGACCGGTCCCAATGCCCAATTCCAACACGGGGCCTCCGTAGGACAGTTCTTCCAGTGTGTTGATCAAATAAGGATCACAGCTCCGATACCAGCGATCATACACATCAGCGAATCTTTCTCCGTAATCTGATGCATCATACGATGTCATTCTTTTCTCCTTTTGTTTTGTCTCCTCTGATCAGGGCCGCCAATTCATCTGCATATATCCTCATGTTCTTCGCATGAGTTTTCATTTCCTCGGACGCGGATGCGGACTCTTCGGCATTGGCCGCATTCTGCTGGGTGATCTGGTTTATTTCGGACACGGCATTGCTGATTTGTCCGACCCCTGATGCCTGTTCTCTGGAAGAGTTGGTGATTTTGGCGATGAATTCGGTCATCCTGGCATTGCTTTCAGCGACTTTTTTAAACGCCTCATTTGTTCTGACCACTAATTCCGAACCGTTCTCCACCCGTCTGATCGTGCTTTCAATCAGGCTTGAAGTGTTCTTCGCCGCCTTGGCGACCCGCATGGCCAGATTTCTCACCTCATTCGCCACCACTGCGAATCCGGCACCGGCTTCACCGGCCCGGGCGGCTTCAATAGCCGCATTCAGGGCCAGCAAATTGGTCTGAAAGGCTATTTCATCGATGGTTTTAATGATTTCAGAGGTCTCTTTGCTTGCCCCGGAAATCTCTTTCATGGAACAGGTCAGTTCGGTCATGGCTCTGCCGGCTTCTCCGAGCATGTTGTTGACTTCCGTCATTACACGGTCTGTCCGGCCGGCATAATCCGCATTCTGTTTGACGATAACGGATATCTCCTCCAGAGAAGAAGAAGCCTCCTCAAAGGACTCTGCCTGTTCAGATGCCCCCTGGGATAATGACTGACTGGACGATGCCATTTGGCCGGAAGCAGCTTCAATCCGTTCCGTTCCCTCATTCAGACCTTCCACGGTCCGGTCAATGGGCGCGGCAATGGATCGGGACATTATGTAGGATAACAGCAGGCCGAAGGCCGTTAAAAGGAATCCCACTGTCGACTGTATCTGTATTGCATCGCTGCTTTTATCTTCCAGGGACTCTCTGAGACGATGAACTTCGTCCGTCATTTTCTCCTGCACCGCCCTGACCCGGGACAGGACAATGTCCCGGGGGACGATGATGTTCACAGACCAGGGAGTGACTGTTTTTCCTATGATTAGCGGGTGAAAAACGGATATTTCCTCTCCGGTAATCTCGCTGACCTCATTCCCTTCGGTAACATGTCCGAGAATTTTTTCCCAATGATCATAAAAGTCTTTTATATGCCTGCCGATATTATCCGGATGGCTGCTCGACGCGGCCAGAGTTCCGTTATGGGTGATGATCAGAACCTTGCCTTTTCCGCTGTAGAGCCTGCCTGCAAGTTTCTCCGCCAGTTTCTGAAGGGAACCGAGTTGCAGGTGTACGCCTGATATGCCTGAAAATTTGCCTTTAACCATGATAGGCGCTGAAAGAGAGATAATCTGAGTCTCTTTGTTCCCCATCTTGTGGGGATACGGATTGGTGATGCACTCCCGGTTTGTTTCGCGCGGTGCAAGATAATATTCTCCGCGCCTGACCCTGTTCGGATATTCTTCTTTGTTTTCATAGTCTCTGAGAGGAGAGATGCTGATTTTTCCATCGGCGTCCCTGTGCCAGTAAGGAATGAGCCGGCCGGTTTTGTCATGCCCTTCCGCAGACGTGAACCCCCAGTCCATACCGTCATAAGCATCCGGCTCCCATGCGAGGAAGACCCCCATAAACTCCGGGTTGTTGTCAATCAGCCGGCGCAGCAGCAGAAAAATCCGGTCACGATCAACCCCGGACAGTACTTCGGATCTGAATCCTTCCAAAATGTGGGCAAATGTTCGGGCTGCGTCCATTGCCATGTTGATCATTGCCTGCACTTCGAATGCCTGCGCTCCTGCTCTTGCAATCAACTGATCCATTGCGGCGTCTGTCGCTGATTTTTCCATATCCGTTGCGGCACCGGTAATCATCCGGACCGCGGAACCGACTGCGGAATGTGTCATTCCGCTTGCTGAAATCGCTGAATAACCGATAATGGCGCCCGCCGTGAGCATGAGGCTCATTCCGAACCAGACGGCAATTCTTGAGTGAAGAGAATGTTTCTTCATTTTTCTTAACCCTTAACCCTTAACCCTTAACCCTTAAAACCCTTAACCCTTACCATGGCCTTTTGCTTCCGTGATGAAAGAACTCCCACGCCTCATCCAAAGTCAGCACAGCCCTGGGTTTGAACTCATTTTTGGGATCGGTGTTGGAGGTAAACGCGATGTCGATGACCGCAACTGCCGGAAGATGTTCCCTGGCTTCCTGAACATTTTTGTATTCCAATGCTTTGCTTAAAAGCTTCACTGCCGTGTGCGCGCTGATATCCTGAGGATGTCCGACAACAGCCGTCCGCGGAGCGTCTTTCTGGGCCATCAGGTTCAGGACCGGTTTGTCAGTGTCGGTTCCCGCGACGGCAATCTGATCCCCCTTACCCATCTCTCTGATCGCTTTTATCGCGCCGATCAGGGGCATTCCCCAAATGCAAAACACGCCTTTGAGATCAGGAATCTCCTGAATCGCGGTTTTGGTGAAGGTGTATGACGCGCCCACCGGATCATTAAAATTGATTATATAGGGATCGGCACCGCGCTTTATGTTCGGAAACCATCTCATCACATCTTCCATGGCCCTCATCCGAATCTCCGCAATATGCCAGCCCGGCTGGTCTAAAACGATGTATTTTCCATATCCGTGCATCTGGTTGGCAAGCCAGACAGATATCTTTGTGCTGCCTTCCCAGTTGTCATGAACAATGCTGGTCAGCGCGCCGGGCAGAAACATCATGTGGCAGATTAGCGGGATATTGGCTTCCCATGCTTTCATGGAAATCTCTCCGAACTTGTTCCCGACACCTCCGAAGATGACAATGCCGCTGACTTTCTTGTCAATAAAGGTTTTAACATGTGTGACCTGTTTTGCCGAGTTCCCGTTGGCATTCAGCGTAAAAACTTTGTAGCCCGTTTTTGTAAATGCCTGGGTGAGAATTTTGTTGCCGTTCATATTGTACTCGTTTCCCATCCAGTAATGGGAAAGACCGATGATTTTTTGTCCGGCTGAACCGGGATGAACTGCCGAAAGAGTGAAAATAAAAAACAGGACAGACAGATGGACCGATGAAATTTTAAACTTTTTCATAAGAATAATTCCTTTCAAGATTAAGTCCTAATAACTACCAATTCCTTTTTCTTTGTGCTTTAAAAACATA
>JAUCGI010000079.1 GCA_030378035.1 Desulfobacterales bacterium HSG2 | reverse complement strand
GAAAAAACCTGGTTTCTTCAGAATAATTAAACATAAGGAGTATATTATGGATAATTTTAAAAAAACAATAACAATATTGAAAACCGTTATCGTTATACTGTTTATCACTCTCGGGCTTTCGACAGCGTCAAATTTTTATCTGGTTCCTGAAATGTGGGCAAGGGGATTCAGCACCCCTAATAGTTTTAGCCAACTGGCCGAAGAGGTCAGCCCCGCGGTGGTCAATATCAGGACAGTTAAGACCATCAAAGGGGGAGGATATGTTTTTCGCCATTTCCCCAGGCCTTTTGGTGATAATGATCCTTTTAAGGATTTTTTTGAAAAATTTTTCGGTGAGGAGCATCAGAAGGATTACAAACAGAGAAGTCTCGGGTCGGGGTTTATCATTGACAAAGAGGGCTATATTGTCACCAATAATCATGTTATCGAAGATGCGGATGAAATTCAGGTGAAACTGAAAAACGGTGAAGCGTATGACGCGGAAATCAAAGGCCGTGATCCCAACACAGATCTCGCGCTTATCAAGATCAAATCACCGGATAATCTTCCCCTGGTCCCGCTTGGCGATTCAAAGGCATTGCAGGTCGGGGAATGGGTGGTGGCCATCGGCAGTCCGTTCGGGCTTGAACATACCGTAACCGCGGGAATTGTCAGCGCCAAGGGACGTGTCATCGGCTCCGGTCCGTATGACGACTTCATCCAGACGGACGCTTCAATCAACCCCGGAAATAGCGGAGGCCCCCTCATTAATATGAAAGGGGAGGTTGTGGGAATAAACACCGCCATTATTGCCAGCGGTCAGGGCATCGGTTTTGCCGTTCCCATCAACCTTGCCAAGGGGATTTTCAAACAGTTGAGAGAGCATGGTGAAGTTACCCGCGGCTGGCTCGGGGTGGCAATCCAGGATATTACCAGCGAACTTGCGGAATATTACGGTATTGAGGCCAAAGAGGGGGTTCTGGTTACAGAAGTTTTTGAGGGAGATCCTGCGGGTCAAGCAGGAATCCGGCCGAAAGACATTATCCTCGAGGTGAACGACAAAAAGATCGAAACGACCAGGGACCTTACCCGGATCATTGCAAATATCGGTGTCGGGGAATGGGCAGAAATAAAAGTGTTGCGTGACGGAGTTCAGAAAGCGTTTAAGGTGAAGATTGCAAAGAGGGAGGATGCAAAAATCTCTCTCAGGGGCACCCGAAAAGGAGATGAGGATGAGCTGGGGATTCGCGTTTCAAAAATAACGCCTGAACTGACCCGGAGATTCGACATAAAAGAATCTGATGGTGTTATTGTGACTGACATCGAGTCCGGAAGCAAAGGGGAGAAAGCAGGGGTCATGATCGGCGATATTATAAAGGAGATTAATCATGAGACCGTAAAAACGGTGGATGATTATTCAGAAGCCGTCAGAAAGGTCAAAAAAGGGGAATCCGTTCACATGTTCATTAGACGAAGGGAGAGCGGGTTTATTGTTATCAAGCTGATAAAATGATGTTGGATGGATGCTGGATGCTGGATGCTTGATGCTTGATGCTGGATGCTTGATGCTGGATGTTGGATGCTTGATGCTGGATGCTTGATGCTGGATGCTTGATGCTTGATGTTGGATGCTTGATGCTGGATGCTGGATGCTTGATGCTTGATGTTGGATGTTGGAAACTTGAAACTTGGAATTGGAAACTTGGTGATTGAAACCTGAAACCTGAAACCTGAAACCTGAAACCTGAAACCTGAAACTTGAAACTTAAGACTTGAGACTTGAAACTTGAAACTTGAAACTTGAAACTTGAAACTTGAAACTTGAAACTTGAAACTTGAAACTTGAAACTTGAAACTTGAAACTTGAAACTTGAAACTTGAAACTTGAAACTCTATGGAAATTTTGTCCCCTGCAAAAATAAACCTGTTTTTACATGTCACTGGCAAAAGACCGGATGGTTATCATAATCTGTTCATGCTGATGTGCTGTATCACGCTCTATGATACCATTTTAATGACCTTTGGTGTCGAAAAAATAAGCGTTTCCTGTACGGATCCGAATGTCCCGCAAGATGAGACCAATCTGGCCCACAGAGCGGCGAGTCTTTTTTTCGGGGCATTGAATAAATATGAAGGTGTGAAAATTTCCATAGATAAAAAAATACCGGTAGCAGCCGGTCTTGGCGGCGGCAGCAGTAACGCGGCTGCTGTCTTGGATGGATTGAACCGTTATTACGATTATCCTTTCTCCCGTGACGCGCTCATGTCCATGGGTCTTTCCCTGGGAGCGGATGTTCCTTTTTTTATTTTCCGAAAACCGGCAATCGCTACCGGTATTGGTGAACAGTTGGAGGTTTATGAAGGACTTAAACCGTTTAAGGTTCTATTGGTTTTCCCGGGGTTCAATGTATCGACAGAAGATGTTTATAAAAATTTTAATTTAAGATTGACAAGATGCAAAAAAAAAATTATAGAACTCTCCATTAAGGATAATGACTTTGATGCAACATTTATGTGCAACGATCTTGAAGCGGTTACTGCATTGAAATATCCGGATATTAAAAGGATAAAAACCCTGCTTTTGAATCTCGGGGCAGAAGGGGCGCTTATGTCAGGAAGCGGGCCTTCGGTGTTCGGTCTTTTTTCTGATCCTGAATGCACCGAAAAAGCAAAGCAGGTACTTTCGTCAAATAGTCGGTGGAGCGTGTATATTGCGGATATGATAATCTGAAATTCAATGGCAGAGTATCATGCCTTTTAAAGTTTCTGAAATTTTGAGCACCCATGATCAAGGCTCGCAACGAAACCAGTCGGATTTTTTAAATTCTGGGGCGTCGTCAAGCGGTAAGACACAGGATTTTGGTTCCTGCATTCGGAGGTTCAAATCCTCCCGCCCCAGCCAAATGGAATTTTAAGTGAAGGTCGGAAATTGAGAATTTTTGCCAATCCTCAATTTTTAATCTAATGGATTGAATATGTATATGAGTGAAGTCGCGATATTTTCAGGAAACTCAAATCCTGTTCTTGCAGAAAAAATATGTAATTACCTTGAGATGCCCATGGGCGGAGCCAAAGTAAAGACTTTCAGTGACGGGGAGGTTCAGATTGAAATTAAGGACAATGTGAGGGCAAAGGATGTTTTTGTGATCCAATCCACATGTTCGCCCGTCAATGACAATCTGATAGAGCTGTTGCTAATGATAGACGCTCTCAAACGGGCTTCCGCGAAAAGAATAACGGCTGTCATGCCGTATTACGGATATGGGCGGCAGGACAGGAAAGTCGCTCCCCGGGTTCCCATCAGTGCAAAACTGGTGGCGGATCTGATCACGGTTGCGGGAGCGCAGAGGCTCATTACAATGGACTTGCACGCGGGGCAGATACAGGGTTTTTTCGATATTCCGGTGGATAACCTTTTTGCCACCCCGGTCCTTCTTGAGTATATCAGAAACAATTTTAATGATGAAATGGTGATTATTTCTCCGGACGCGGGCGGCGTTGAAAGAGCAAGGGCCTTTGCAAAACGGCTGAAAGCGGAACTCGCGATTATTGACAAGCGAAGAGATGAACCGAACAAGGCAAAAGCGATGGCTGTCATTGGTGATGTTACAGGGAAAGTCGCGGTTATTCTTGATGATATGGCAGATACCGCGGGTACGCTGGTCGAGGCCGCAGGTGCTATTATGAAATATGGCGCAAAGGAGGTCCATGCCTGCATCACCCACCCTGTGCTGTCCGGTCCGGCTATTGAACGGATTACGGAATCGGCTTTGAAATCCGTAGTTGTAACGGATACGATCCCTCTGAACGGAATAGCTTCAGAGTGCGATAAAATAACGACTCTGACGATTTCAGAATTAGTCGGAGAGGCAATTATCCGGAGCCACACAGGGGATTCGGTGACCTCTCTCTTTGTATAGATTATATTAGCTCTTTATCTTTCATCTTAAGAGCAAGAGCAAAATTAAGATTAAGAGCAACCATTATAATAAGGAGTATTTTCTTGGAGCGTCTTGAATTAAAAACAGATGTCAGAACAGGTACCGGTAAGGGGCCGGCACGGGTGTTGCGCAGTCAGGGGAAGATACCCGCGATTCTCTACGGTCCGGATACAGAACCGGTGATGCTTTCTGTCAACATACGGGAACTTGAAAATTGTCTGAAAAAGACCAGTTCCGCTCAGATTCTTTTGGACTTGGTGATTCAGAACGGTGAAACAACAACCCGGCCCGCGATGATCAGGGAATTGCAGACTCACCCGCTTTCACAGAATTTTCTGCATGTTGATTTTTATGAGGTTGCCATGGACCGGAAGATCAGAGCCAGAGTTCCGGTGAGAACCACAGGAAAATCAAAAGGGGTTGAACTTGGCGGCATGCTCCAGATCATCAGGCGTGAATTGGAAGTTCTATGTTTTCCGAACGAAATTCCCGAGGTAATTGAGGTTGATGCCACTGATCTTGACATAGGAGAGTCGATCCATGTCAATGAAATTCATTTGGAAGGGAATGTTGAGATTTCGGCGGAAGTGAATTTCACGGTAATAACCGTCCTCAGTCCCAAGGGCGCGGCAACCGAAGAAGAAGAAGAGGGCGAAGAGGAGGCTGCCGAAGAGGAGGCTGCCAAAGCGGCTGAATAGTTTGCTGTCATTTGACAATGGGTCATTGGCCGCAATTGAGCGGGGATGGTACTTTGTACCAGGAAAGGCAGATGGTATTCAAAAACCCTGTGGAACATACCTGTAAATGTTCGATTTCAGGTTTACAGGCACGAAAGTCCGATACCATAACAGAAATGACATGGACAAATGATGAAACAAGTACGCCTGATCGTCGGACTGGGAAATCCGGGTGATGCCTACAAAATGACCCGGCACAATGTCGGATTCATGGTGGCGGATGAAGTTGCGGACGCGTTTTCCATTTCGTATGAAAGGAAAAAGTTCGATGCGCTCTTCGGACGCGGACGCATGGAAGGTGAAGAGGTTATTCTGGCAAAACCGATGGCGTTTATGAACCGAAGCGGTTTGCCTGTTTATAGCGTCGCAAAGTATTTCAGGATATTATGTGAGGATATGCTGGTCATACATGACGACATAGACCTCGCGTTTGGAAGAATAAAAATAAAAGAGAAAGGAGGACACGGGGGACACAATGGTGTAAGATCATTAATGGATGCCTTTGGCGGAGGTCATTTCACACGTATCCGCATCGGCGTCGGACGTTCCGAGACCGACAGGAATGTTGCAGATCATGTTCTGAGCAGATTCAGTGCTGATGAAAGCAAGATGCTGGAGCAGATTATTGCAAAGGCTCGGGACGCAGTTGTTACGGTCCTTTGTAAAGGTACAAAGGAAGGAATGAATCGTTTTAACAGTAAAAACATTATTATCTAACTTTTAACAACACAAATGGAGGAAAAATGATTGACACAGCACTGAACAACATACCGCTCGTTTGCTCACTTTTTGGTATTCTCGGCGTAGCTTTTGCTATCGTCCTTGCCGGAGTCGTAAAATCTGCTCCGGCCGGAAATGAAAGAATGCAGGAAATTGCAGGCGCGATTCAGGAAGGCGCGATTGCATATCTTAACCGTCAGATGAAAAGCATGGCAATTGCAGGCATCATCATTGCCATCATTATCGCAGCCACCCTCGGTGCCAAAACCGCGGTCGGTTTCATCGTCGGAGCAGTTGCTTCTTTTATAGCAGGTTATGTGGGGATGCGGGTATCCGTCATTGCCAACGTGAGAACTGCCGAAGCTTCAAAAGACGGTCTTTCTGCCGGTCTGAACCTTGCATTCAAAGGCGGATCGGTTACCGGCATGATGGTTGCCGGTCTGGCCCTGACTTCTGTTGCCGGTTTCTATGCCATATTGACAAAATTCATGGGCGTTGATACCAGAGATGCTGTTGTCGCTCTGGTTGCGCTGGGTTTCGGCGGAAGCCTCATTTCCATTTTCGCACGTCTCGGCGGCGGTATCTTCACCAAAGGTGCTGACGTTGGTGCTGACCTTGTTGGAAAGGTCGAAGCCGGTATTCCCGAAGACGATCCGAGAAACCCCGCAGTTATCGCAGACAATGTTGGCGACAATGTTGGCGACTGTGCTGGCATGGCTGCCGACCTTTTTGAAACGTATGCTGTAACAGCAGTTGCTGCTATGCTTTTGGGAAATCTTCTTTTCCCCAAAGTTGCCATGGCGACTGAGTTTCCGATGGTGTTGGGCGCAATCTCCATTGTTGCTTCCATCATAGGCATTTTCTTTGTGAAACTCGGACCCAAAGACGATTACATCATGGGCGCACTGTATAAAGGCATGTTCGGTTCTGCCATTATCGCCGCGTTCGTATTCTATATTGCAACCATGAAACTGATGGGCGGCATAGAGGGCATCGATCCGATAAATATCTTCAAATCAACCCTGATCGGACTTGTTCTGACGGTTGTGATCGTCATCATCACCGAATACTACACTGGCATCTACGGCCCGGTGAAAAAGGTTGCCGACGCGTCCACCACGGGCCACGGAACAAACATCATCGCGGGTCTTGCCGTCAGCATGCAGGCGACAGCCGCTCCGGTTCTGGCGATCTGTGCCGGAATTTACCTTGCCCACTCCTATGCTGGTCTCTACGGCATCGCCATGGCTGCCATGTCCATGCTCTCCATGACCGGTATGGTTATTGCGATTGATGCTTACGGCCCCATCACAGACAACGCGGGCGGTATTGCTGAAATGGCTGAAATGGATGAGAGTGTTCGTGCAGTAACCGATCCTCTGGATGCTGTCGGAAACACCACAAAGGCTGTTACCAAGGGTTATGCTATCGGTTCTGCCGGTCTTGCTGCTCTGGTTCTGTTTGCTTCTTATGTGGAAGAGTTCGGCCTGCACGGCGGCGGCACAGACATCAAGTTTGATCTGAGTGACGTGAATGTTATCATTGGCCTTTTCATCGGCGGTCTTCTGCCCTTTCTGTTTGCTTCCATTGCCATGCAAGCTGTTGGAAACGCAGGTGGCGCGGTTGTTGACGAAGTTCGTCGTCAGTTCCGTGAAATCCCCGGAATCATGGAAGGCACTGGCAAACCCGATTATGGTGCATGTGTTGACATCGTCACCAAGTTTGCTCTGAGCGAAATGCTCGTGCCGGCACTGCTTCCGGTTTTTGCACCGGTTCTGGTCGGCTTTTGCCTCGGAAAAGTTGCTCTTGGCGGTATGCTGATCGGAAGTATTGTTACCGGCATCTTTGTTGCTCTGTCCATGACAACCGGCGGCGCAGCATGGGACAACGCTAAGAAATACATCGAAGACGGTCATCTGGGCGGCAAGGGCAGTGATGCTCACAAAGCTGCTGTCACCGGTGACACCGTAGGCGATCCGTACAAAGATACCGCAGGTCCTGCTGTCAACCCGATGATTAAGATTCTGAATGTTGTAGCACTGCTGATGGTACCTTACCTGATGTAACAGGAAAGTTTACAAATAATGCCGTTCCCTGCCTCAGGGTTTGGGAATGACGGAGAATATTGAAAAAGGATTGGTGCAGAAATGTGCCAATCCTTTTTTTATTGATTGTTCATCAGATATATGATATAAGACATTGTTATAAGAACAAACCATATTAGCGGGAAAGCGAGTTAACAACCCATCGGCTAAATACTGCACCAAGGTTTATCAAAAGGTTTCAAAGGTTTGATAAAGTGTTTTGAATGCTTTGTGTTTGGCAGAAGGCAAACAGGATACTTTGCTTTAAGAAAATTGGATGGGACTAAAATTCACAATTCGGCAAAAGCAAAAGACTGTATCTTGTCAGAATCAGCAAAAACAATATTGACAGAGAAACGGAGGGCGGCAATTCCTCCCTGAACTAAAGACTCAGGGGTTTCCTTGCCGCAATTCTATGAAAAAAAAAGCTAAAGAACAGGCTAAAGAACAGACAGATAAAAAAGTGCAAAGATTTCAGGTGGGCGACCTCGCTGTTTATCCTGCACACGGCGTCGGACGGATTGAAGCCATTGAAACCAAGATCGTCAGCGGGGAGGAACACGACTTCTACATCATGAAAGTCCTTGATAATGACATGGTGATCATGATTCCCACTTGGAATGTTGAGTCTGTAGGCTTAAGGGATGTCATTAAGGAAAAAGAGATTCCGCAAATCTATGACGTAATGACAAAAAAGCGGGGATCAGCTATCGACAATCAGACTTGGAACCGCAGATACAGAGAGTATATGGATAAAATTAAGACAGGCTCTCTCTATGATGTGGCAGAGGTGTTCAGAGATCTCTTTCTTCTGAAACTGACAAAGGACCTCTCCTTTGGGGAACGCAAGCTCTATGACACTGCACAGACCTTGCTGGTAAAAGAACTTTCAACAGCCAGAGAGATGGACGAAGATACGGTTCTCTCAGAGATTGAACTGCTTTTCGAACCCATCAGTGAATCATAATCTTCTGGGAAAGTCCGCTTCAGACTTGTGATGAATAAGATTTTTAATTTGGCCTCTGCTGAAGCAAAAATTGAAAAAAATGAAACAGGGATTGAAAAGAGCAAGCCCGTGACAGATTTGCCACATTCTTCACATCTGAGTGTTTCTGCTCTGTCGCAGGAGATCGGCAGACGGTTGGATACCGTTGTCGCATCCCTTATACCCGGTTGTTCCCGTTCCTACGCAGCAGATCTGATCCGCAAAGGGAGTATCCGGGTGCGGGGCACCGTAAAAAAACCCGCATACCGGTTGAAAGCCGGTGATGAAATCCGCGGCCATATTCCTTCACCTGAACCTCTTCATTTTGAACCTGAACCGATTGAAATCGATATTTTGTATGAAGACGGGCATCTGATTGTGATTAACAAACAGCCCGGGCTTGTTGTTCATCCTGCTCCCGGACATTACAGCGGAACTTTGGTAAACGGGCTTCTTTATCATTGCCCTGATCTTGAGGGAATCGGGGGGAAGCTCAGGCCGGGAATTGTGCATCGGCTTGACAAAGACACATCCGGGACCCTGATTGTTGCAAAAAATGCAGTCGCTCTTGAGAGTCTGGCATTGCAATTCAAGTCAAGAACGATCAGAAAAAAATATCTGGCAATGGTTCATGGTGAAATCAGGGGGGAATCCGGTGTTATTTCGCTTCCTGTGGGCAGACATCCGGTTCATCGGAAAAAAATGTCGACATTCAGTCGGAAGGGGCGTCCTGCCGAGACCTTCTGGAAGGTCAGGGAGCGTTTTCAGGAGGCTGCGTTGCTGGATATTGATCTGAAGACGGGAAGGACGCATCAGATCCGGGTCCATTGCGCGGCAATCAGCCATCCCGTAATCGGAGATGAGGTATATTGCGGCCGCAAAACAGGTTCTCTGATATCTGCAAAACTTTCCCATCTTTTAAAAAAAGAGAGATTCAGACAGATGCTCCACGCCTGGCAACTGGAATTTGTGCATCCTGTCTCAGAAAAAACGATGCGTTTTGAATCACCTGTTCCCGCGGATATGCGTGAACTGATAAATGCGTTAAGAAATGGGTGGAAGCGGTGATCACTCACTGATAACATTACCGAATTTCACAGTTCCCATCGGTCTGGATTTATCTTGATACGAGCAGCGATGGTTAGCCTGTAGAAATTATCTTTGAGTGATAATTAAATTCTGTTGCAATTTGATATATGCTACCCCATCATGATTTTCGATGATTTTTATGGCAGGAGTGTTTGAAAATGTTACCATGCAACTATGATGGACAGACAAAACCGCTTCCTGAAGAGCATCTTCGTCTTCTAAAGCAGTAACCTTCAATCCGATGTCTTTACACTTTTGATAGGACAGATGTCGTGAATGGGACAAATCAAGTGCGTGATCACCGAGTTCTCTGATGATATTAGCAATAACTTTTTCTGCATCTTTATTATCAGAAAACATTCCTGTGTTAAGCCATTCTTCGGTCATCTGGTTTGACCATTTTATCGCTTTTTCACACTCGCCTATTAACGTCGGATGATATTTTGCAATAATGGGCTGCCATATGTGGACTTTAGAAGGCTCCTCTTTTATCTCTTCCGCAGCTCTTTGAAATTCTTCAATAATTCCATGTGTTGGGATACCCCTGATGTGCGGATCAACAGGACCTATGCTTGATTGCTTACCCATTATAATCTCTTTACAGGCACAGGCTATCATCGTACCTCCGGACATAGCTAACTGTGGAACAATTGCTCTGATATTAGTTCCGAACATAGCTCGAAGATAATCAACAAGAGATTCTGTAGCAGCTATTTCGCCACCTGGAGTATGCAATATTAAATCAAGACCTTTTGACCTATCAAGCCTGTGAATAACAGACATAAAACCGTTTTTGTCTTCATCGCTGATCTCAATTCCACCTGCATCTTTCCTTTGAAGCCATCCTGAGTAGTAGATAATGATATTTCGACCAGTTAATTCGTTAAGCTCCGTAAGGTATTTCCGTCGAACGGTGTCTTCAACACTTCCAGATGATTTAACCTCATTCAGTATTTCGTTCCAATTCGGCATATTCAAAAACCTCCTCAATAAAAAATGGTTTGGGGACTATTATTTTGGTAAAGTCAAAAGTATCTGCCAGATGACCTAATTTCCCTAATTTTATAAAAGACTCTCTTTTTTCTTCTGTTTCAAGACCTAACAGTCTAAAAACATCAAGAATTCTCTTTTCTGCACACACGATACACCCCCTTGGAAATCGCAACCAAATAACTTTCCCATCTGTTCAAACATCAGCCATTCGGCAATCCGGCTATGGCAAAAAGGGAAAGCTGTTTAATCGCTGTTACTTAAATAGTATATTCTACCCATGCCTATCTCAAAAATATTCTGTTCAATTGAGGTAAGCGGCGTGGTTACGGATCGGAGTAAGCATGTCCGCTTCACTGATTGGTTCTGCGGCTTTTACTACTACAGCAACTTGCAAATTCGTTCCCTCTCTTATAATGACAAAGGGATGAATTTCCAAGTTGCTGTACTACAGAACTAATATTTTTATATAAGGATGAAATCTGAATGTCAAGTCCAAGGCAGAAAGAACTCTGCGCGGCATATGTTTCTTTTTGTGACCTTCAGGGTGGGACGAAAGGTTTATTTGGAGCGATCCGGCTTTGCCGAAAAGATCGGATCGAAGATTTTTGATTCAACTTGCAAGTAAAAAAAGAAAGACCGGTAAAAAAATTACCGGGTCTTTTTAAATTCAGGGACTCGTAAATTCGTCCCCTTTCATCTATTATATAAGGGGAACGAATTTATGATTTGTTGTACTATTTAGGGACAACTTTTCATAGGGACAAAGCATACCACATTTGAAGACCCTTGATTGAAAAGTGCCGAGGGACAGAATCGAACTGCCGACACGGGGATTTTCAGTCCCCTGCTCTACCGACTGAGCTACCTCGGCGCAGTCACTCCTACGGGTGAGATTGTGAGTCACCGAACATAAAAAAGGGCATCCTTTATAAAATGGCCTTTTTTCAACAGTTTCTGATTTTCAAAGTGCCGAGGGACAGAATCGAACTGCCGACACGGGGATTTTCAGTCCCCTGCTCTACCGACTGAGCTACCTCGGCTCGTCACTGATGAAAACCTTTTTATTTGATTTTTAATCCGTTGTCAAGACTTTTTTTCATGTCACCAAAAAAAAATTGTAGCAAGGTACATGCCGCAATTGTGGCTGTTTCAGCCCTTAAAATACGGGGGCCGAGCGTGGCGGTGACAAATCCGCAGCCCTTGGCGATTTCAATCTCTGTGGAAGTAAATCCCCCCTCAGGCCCCAGCACAGCAAAAATTTTATCATATTGCATGTCATCCGGTTGTAAAAAATTAAAACTGACAGGTTCCGTTTCTTTTTCCCAAAAAAGGATTTTCAGATCGCAGGCTCTTCCCATGTTCAACGCGTCTTCAAAAGAGACAGCAGAACCTGTTTCCATAACGCGACCTCTTCTGCACTGTTTAATCGCTTCCCTTGCAATTTTTTTCCACCGTTCTGCGCGAGCAGCAAGACGTTTTTTGTCCGGCCTGGGAACAGACCGCTCTGAAATAAACGGCACCCATTTTGTTATTCCAAGTTCGCTCAGTTGTCTGATGAGGATATCCATTTTCCTGTCTTTTAAAAAAGCCTGGGCGACAATGATCTGGACAGGAGACTCGGTTGTCGAAAGAAAACTGCGAATAATCGATACTTCAACCCTCTTCGGAGCCAGATCTGTTATCCTGGCTTCATACTCAGAACCTATACCGTCAAAGAGCAGTATCTTATCCCCCGGTTTCAGACGCAGCACATTTTTTATGTGGTTTGCGTCGGTTCCGGAAATAACTGGCAGAGAGGCATCAACTTTTGATTGATCAATAAAAAAACGGTTCATAATTAATTAAGAATTAGGAATCTAAGAATTAGTGCTTGGCAAATAAGTTTGACAAGATCGCGATATAAGACTTGTCGAAACTTATTTGGTCAGCATTAAATCTGCTATGCATCACTTCATAAATCCGTCCCTAACGCGAGGATTAGAAGCCGGATAAAATCACCTTTGTGCCTTGTTTGATATAAGGGATTCAAAAAAAAGCATTCCCATTATTGAATATCTCTGGTTCTAACGGTTTTTGTGGTTCTCCGGGAAATATGACAACGGATCAGAGGATGAAACGGATTCTCCCGGTCCGGAAATATGACGGCATGCCGGGGACGGATATCCGTTTCACCCTACGATCCGTTTTCATGTTTCCCGGAACCACAAAAACCGTCAGAACTAGGATCACACAAAGACGCGGCGGCAAAGAAAAGGCGCGGGGAAACTGGCTGACATGACAGCGGATCCCGGGGATTAGACGGACATTCCCGGATCGGACATGACAGCGGGGATTAAGCGGACATATCCGTTTAATCCTTCTATCCGTTGTCATATTCTGGGCTCCCCAAAATCCGTTATAATCAGAAAATTTTTGAATCCACTGTGTTTTGGATTATCCAAAACTCCAAAACAAAACACAAAACACAAAAATGAAAAATATATTTTCAGAAATTCCGGAATCTCTTCCGGCTGAACTCTCTGAGGAGATTATCAGCTCAGAACACTGCAAAATTGAAAGAATTGTCTCAAAAGCGCATTCAACACCTGATGATTACTGGTATGATCAGGAGAAAAATGAGTGGGTCGTCGTCCTTAAAGGAAAAGCCGGCCTGATATTTGAAGGAAGCGACGAAGTTGTTATTATGAAGACAGGGGATTATGTCAACATCCCCGCGCACCGGAAACATCGGGTGGAATGGACAGATCCGGACCAGGAGACCATCTGGCTGGCAGTACATTACTGATCAGTCGGAGGAGTGCTGAAATGAAATTTTAGCACATTTTATAATGATAATGGAAAAGGGGACGAATTTCCAAGTTGCTATACTACAACCTTAACCCTTAACCCTTAACCCTTAATCCTTTAATCTATATCTGGTTTGCTTCCATCCATTCTTTCATGTCAGAAAAAAGCAGCGAGCGTTCCAACAATTTCATCATCTCATCCCAGTAAGATTTCGGAACCATGAGATTCTGCTCATGTATGGTGAAAAGCATCTCCTCGCGTTTCAAGCCAAAGATTTGCCCGGCTTTTTCAATCCTTATGATTTCAGGATCGGTCAGTTCTTTGGTTACTGCATGGCTGTCAGGAATCTGGGAAAAAATTATCTTCGGCAAAGGATGATGCGTCCCTGATGATACGCTTTCCCCAATAAGCTGTAGCAAATATCCTGTTCCTTGGATTGACTGGGGACTCAGTGTCGTAACAAAAATACGATGAACCCTGGGATCCAGTAAAAATCCGGTTGATAATTCGGAAAGCCCCGCCCGAAGGTCTGCGATCACTGCGTCCACACCGAGCATTTTCCCCAATTGGGAAAGCGCATGGGTGATGATGTAAGGGTTGTCCGCATATCGGATCAGATGTTCCGGGTTGATTTGAAGCGATGTGAACTGCGTACCGGAGTGGAATGCAGGAAGAACACAGATGTTATCCAAAGCGGAAGCCTGAACTCGGTCAGCAATCAGACGCAATGTATTTTCAATCTGACTTGCTGAATCCGAAGCCCCGTGAAGCAGTGTGATGACATCCGCAAAAGAGACAGCGGGATTAGGCAGTCTTTTCCGCAGTAACCATGTAATTCCAGGGCCTTTCAGATCGCCGTCAATCAGGAGAACACGGTTTTCTTTTTCAGCCGTAAGCACCTTGGCCATGGTCAGCGCGACCATTGTTCTGCCAACGCCCCCCTTAAAAGAGTGCAATGCCATCAGTGGGGGAAAATCTTCCGGAAAATCCTCCGGCTCTGCTTTGGGAGTGTCCGGAGTCAGGATTTCCGGCCGGGCAAGCATCGGAAGAAATCGCTGCCTGGGAAGTGTATCTTCATCTTCAAGAATGGCGACATTGAGTTGGCGGGGAAAATCTTCCAGATCTTCTAAAATGATATATATTTCTTCCATATCAGAAGATGGTTTACGAAAACGGGGAGCAAACACATCCGCAAGCCATTGGAGTGCTTTGGCCTGCTTTCCGGACTCAATGCTAAGGGTCAGTCCGTCCCAATAAGCTTGGGCGGATTTCAGCCAATCCGGCCATCCTCTGGTTTTCCGAAGATTAAGTAAAACATCTTCAACGTCCACCCATGAAAATAATCTGATGCCTTCCTGTATCATTAATATACACCTCTTTTAATTCTTTGCTGCAATTTTTTCAGATATTTAACAACCTTCTTCTGATCTTCTCCAGCGATCTCTATTCCATAACGCCAAGCTTCATGCACTTTCTCAATTTCAATTGTAAGCGATTTGCTTCTTTTAAGATGAAGACCTGTCGCTTCGACGGTAATCCCCGCTTTTTTTGCCAAGTATGAAAGATCATGAGTGTATATGTCAATTACGTCCTTATTTATATGAGAGAGTTTCCACTTATTAAACTTTCTGAGGATACGAGCCTTCAGTCCACATTCCACAGCATAAAACAGAAGCAAAAAATGTGGAGAAGATGCGCCTTCTTCCGCAGCTTTGCTGAGAACAGAAAACGAACGCCTCAATTCACTGACTCCGGCATCAAGCGGCTTGCTCATATTTTTTACCTTTACCATGAAAATAATTTTCATCTTCGGGATGAAAAATTTGTTTCATGGAAGTTTCTATTACAACGATTCATAAATTCGTCCCCCTTTTTCCTTATAAGAGAGGGACGAATTTATGATTTGTTGTACTATGGAAAATTCATAAGAAATGACCACTTGCCTGACAAATTCCCGAATGAAGTTCTCCGGCTCTTCGGAGGGTAGTACCTGACCAAATAAGTTTTGACGGGTGCGCCACACAGTCGGAATCAGTCGCCGCTGTCTCCGCTCACACGTTCTCATTTCCGGTGCTGAAAAATGAGAATTCGCTCGGTGACACATAACAGTGCCGGCCGGATATGTGAGGTCACCCGTCAAAACTTATTTGGTCGGGTATAACAACTTGTAAATTCATCCCTCTCTTATAGGAGATGGAAAGGGGGGACGAATTTCCATTGGAACCAGCATCATCCAACAATTTCAAGTTTGTTAAAAAAATAGCCGATTTCAAACTCGGCTGTTTCCGGCGAGTCTGAGCCGTGCACCACATTTTTTTCGATATCAGTGGCAAAATCCCTTCGGATGGTTCCCTCCGCAGCCTCCTTATAATTGGTGGCACCCATTAATTCACGGTTCTTCGCGATCACATTTTCACCTTCAAGCACCATGACCACAGCAGGCCCGGATGTCATAAAGTCCATCAGGCTGCCGAAAAACGGCCGCTCTCTGTGCACCGCGTAAAACCCCTCTGCCTGCGCCTTTGACATAAAGACCATCTTCATGGCAGCAATCCTGATACCCTCCGATTCAAACCGCTTAATCACCTCGCCGATAAGCCCCCGGGCAACGCCGTCAGGCTTGATAATCGATAAAGTTCTCTCCATAATTTTTTCACATCCTTTCTAATTGGTTATCGGTTGACAGTTGACAGTTGACAGTTGACGGTTGACAGTTGACAGTTGACAGTTGACGGTTGACGGTTGACAGTTGACAGTTGACAGTTGACAGTTGACAGTTGACAGTTGACGGGTTCATTGCAAGTGGCAACGACGGACAACCGTAAACCGTAAACCGTGAACCGTGAACCGTAAACCGTAAACCGTGAACCGTGAACCGTGAACCGTGAACCGTGAACCGTGAACCGCAAACCGCAAACCGTGAACCGTGAACCGTGAACCGTAAACCGTAAACCGTAAACCGCAAACCGTCAACCGACAACTATTTGCATCGCCATATCCACACATGTCGCCCCATGGGTCAGCGCGCCGACAGAGATGATGTCCACACCGGCATCCGCCAGCGGAATAAGATCGCTCTTTGTGATTTTTCCCGACACTTCAATCACTGCTCTTTTATTGATAAACGCCACAGCTTCCTTTATACGGGAAAGTTCCATGCCGTTAAGCATGATCACTTCAGCCCCCGCCCCCACCGCCTCCCTGACCTCTTCCATATCAGCGACCTCAACCTCTATCTTGGCAAGGTGAGAGACATTATTCCGGATACACTCTATGGCATTTTTAACCCCTCCGCAGAAAGCAATATGTGCCTTCTTTATCAGAACGCCGTCATACAGTCCCATCCGATGATTATACGCTCCGCCCACGCGAACAGCATATTTCTCCAAAATCAGCCATCCCGGTGTGGTTTTCCGTGTGTCAACAATTCGTACACCTCTGTCCCCGAGCGTATCTGCATAAGAGCGGACATGTGTGGCAATGCCTGAAAGATGTTGCAGAAAATTCAGGGCCGTCCGTTCACCCGCAAGCAGGGTATGAAGTTTGGCCTCCACCTCCAGGACAGTGCTGTCATTTCCGACGGCATCGCCATCTTTGCACGCGGGTTTGCAAACTACGTTCGGATCAAGACTTTCAAAAGCCTGCTTTGCCACATCAAGCCCCGCCACAACAAGCGGTTCTTTTGCAATAATTATCCCTCTGCCCTCGGCATCCGGAGCAATGAGATTGTTCGTGGTAATATCCCCGGGACCGAGATCCTCTCTCAGGGCTGTTTCGATGATATGAAGTACAGAATACATGCTCATCCGAATTAACGATTGAAGATTGAAGATTGAAGATTGAAGATCGAAGATCGAAGATTGAAGATCGAAGATCGAAGATCGAAGATCAAAGATCGAAGATTGAAGATCGAAGATCGAAGATTTTTGCCGGAATGTTCAATCGACAAACGACAATCGACAATCTTCAATCCGTTAATCCTTCAATCCTTTTATTTTTTCTAAACCTGACTGCAACTTCTGCCGCTTCTCCACAAGAATTTCGTGCTTCTCCTTTGCCTTGGCGATCACCTCCTCAGGGGCTTTGGCAAGGAAATCCTCATTACCCAGTTTCTTTGAAGCCGCGCTCAGTTCCTTTGTCAGTTTGGCAATTTCCTTTTCAAGACGCCCGATCTCTTTGGCAAAATCGATGATTCCCTCAAGAGAGACAAAAATTTCAGCATTGCCAGCAACCGCGGCCGCAGATGACTTGGGCCTCTCCCCGGATTCCTCAACAGAAAAGGAGCTGAGTTTGGCGAGGTTGGTAATCATATCCCCATGCTGCTGAATTATCTTTCTTGTCGCCTCATCCTGGGATCGGGCCGTAACATCGAGAGACAACGCGGGGGAAATATTCATCTCCCCCCTCACGTTCCGGATACCGGTGATAGCTTCGATGACAAGCTCCATCTCCGACTCCGCCCGGGCATCATGAGCCGCGATGCCGGCATCGGCCGCATCCGAGGGAAAGACAGCCTTCATCACAGAACCTTCCGTCCCCGGAAGCTTGTGCCATATCTCCTCTGTGACAAAGGGCATAAACGGGTGAAGCAGCACAAGCGTGTCATGCAGCACCCGCCACAGCACCCGAAGGCTGGCTTTTTTCCTCTCCTCTCCCTCCTTGCCGTACAGTGCGGGCTTGATCGCCTCCAGGTACCAGTCGCAGAACTCATGCCATACAAACTGGTAAACTCCGCCGGCAGCATCGTTGAATTTGTAAGTGTCGATGTTCTCAGCAACTGTCTCCGTGACATTGCAGAGCCTGGACAGAATCCATCGATCCGGAAGGGAGTGAAATTCGGAGTCCGAAATCCGAAATTCAAAATCCGACTCCGGCATATGCATCAGAGCGAAGCGGGCCGCGTTCCAAAGTTTGTTCACAAAATGTCGGTATCCTTCCACCCGCTTTTCAGACATCTTGACATCCCTGCCCTGTGCGGCAAAAGCAGCCAGAGTGAAACGGAATGCATCCGTTCCGTGCTTTTCGATGACAACCAGGGGATCAATCACATTCCCGGTGGATTTGCTCATCTTCTTGCCGTCCTCATCACGCACCAGGGCATGAATATAGACATCTTTGAACGGCACATCCCCCATGAAGTGGATGCCCATCATCATCATGCGGGCCACCCAGAAGAACAGAATGTCAAATGCGGTTACAAGCACGGATGTGGGATAAAAGGTCTTCAGAAGAGGGGTTTCATCCGGCCATCCCATGGTGGAAAAGGGCCATAGCGCGGAACTGAACCATGTGTCCAGAACATCCGATTCCTGCACAAGCACCTTTCCCCCGCAATCCGGGCATGTCTCAGGCGTGTCCATTGCGACAACGATCTTCTGACACCCCTGACAGGTCCATGCCGGAATCTGATGTCCCCACCATATCTGACGGGAAATGCACCAGTCCCGGATATTGTTCATCCAATCAAAATACGTTTTTGACCATGTCTCGGGAATGATTTTGGTCTCATTATTTATGACCGCTTCGATTGCCTTTTCTGCCAGAGGTTTGGCGCTGACAAACCACTGTTTTGAGAGGTTCGGTTCAATAACAGTGCTGCACCGGTAGCAGTGCCCCACGTTGTGGCCATAAGGCTCGGTCTTTTCAAGAAGTCCCTCTTTTTCAAGCGCGCTCACAACCGCTTTTCGGCATTCAAAACGGTCGAGTCCCCTGAATTTCCCGGCTTCTACAGTCATGGTCCCGTCATCCCCTATCACTTTCACTGTCGGCAGGTTGTGACGCCTTCCGATCTCAAAGTCATTCGGATCATGGGCGGGGGTCACTTTCAATCCGCCTGTCCCGAAAGACATATCCACATATTTGTCTCTGATCACAGGGATGTTTTTGTCCATCAGGGGGAGGATGACCTCACTGACCCCGAGGGCGTCATACCGTTCATCATCCGGATGGACGGCCACCGCCGTGTCGCCCAGCATGGTTTCAGGCCGGGTCGTCGCGACAACAATTCCCCCCGATCCGTCCGGGAAAGGGTAGCGGATATGATAAAGACGGCCTTCGGTTTCTTCGTGTTCCACTTCAAGATCGGCAAGCGCGGTGTGGCATCTGGGGCACCAGTTGATGATGTAATTGCCGCGGTAAATA
This sequence comes from Desulfobacterales bacterium HSG2, assembly GCA_030378035.1. GTDB lineage: Bacteria > Desulfobacterota > Desulfobacteria > Desulfobacterales > 4be13 > JAUCGI01. The sequence goes on along the minus strand of JAUCGI010000079.1, from coordinate 2,578 downwards.
AGCCCTTCGTTATAAAGCTGCACAAACACCTTGCGCACCGCCCGTGACAATCCCTCATCCATGGTGAACCGTTCCCGGTTCCAGTCGCATGAGGCCCCGAGGCGTTTGAGCTGATTGATAATTTCGCCCCCGTATTTTTCGCGCCACTTCCAGACCGTTTCAATGAATTCTTCTCTGCCTAGCTGATGGCGGTCCTTACCCTCTTTTGAAAGTTTCTTCTCCACAACATTCTGGGTGGCGATGCCCGCATGATCTGTTCCGGGCATCCAGAGGACATTGTCTCCCCGCAGTCTTCTGTAACGGCAGAGTATGTCCTGGAGGGTGTTGTTCAGCGCGTGTCCCATGTGCAGTACGCCTGTCACATTGGGCGGCGGGATCACAATGGAATAGCCTTTCCGCGCGCTTTTTTCGCTCGCTGAAAAGAGTCCCTCCTTTTCCCAGTATTCATACCATCGTTTTTCCACGTCATGGGGTTCATACCCCTTGTCAAGCAATCTGCTGCTCATAAATAAACCTTTCAATAAATCTCACTTTTTTCAGATATCATCATCTTCCAAATCTTCAAACAGGACATCCTTCAACCGGTCCATTTCCCTTGCAACCGCTTTTTCTATGACTTCGATCAGCTTTGCCTCGATTTTTTCTGAAAACGCTTTCTCGGAAAACACCTTTCTGATCACCTGCTCCAAAACCGCTTCCAACTGATCCGGAGGTGGCAGGGGAATTTCTCTCTGCAAAGACTCCTGAACCTCATCGTCATCAATCTGAGGCTCTGGTGCGGGAAGCGGTTGTTGTTTCTGAGGAATATGATCGCCGGTTATCGGTGCCGGTTCTTCGGACTCTCTCTCTTCCGTTTCAAAATCAGACAGTTCCTCTGTGTCCTCTCTCTTTTGGCTCAGATCCATTTCCAGCAGTTCAAGGAGATCTCTTTCCTGTTGCTGAAAATCATCTGATTCATCTGCTGAAGAGGCATCGCATATTTCATCCGGGACTTCGGGAATTTTTCTTTCCGAGTCCGAATCGTCAATTTCGATATGTGCTGACCCCTCGTCATCTTCTGACACCTTATCACTGGCGATCATGGCAAGAAGTGATTCATCTGTATTCACTAAAAAATCATCGTCATCTTCAATCTCTTCCTCCGTTTCCATTTCAGTTGTCGTTGCCGCTTCATCTGTCAGTTCGGCAAAGTCTTCAATATCCCTTGTTCCCTTCGGTTCGGGTGGTACTTCATTGACCAGATCAATAACTTCTTCAAGTTCCATTGCTGACCCGTCAGATTCCGGTTCAATTGAAGATTTGTCAGTGACACCAATGAGTTCTTCAAGTTCTGCGGATAAATTGTCTTCATCCGCCTCAGATACCTTTGTTTCTTCAGTTGTCAAGGCCGCTGAGGTTTTATCGGCAAGGTCGTCTGCTTCTTCAGACTCCTCGGGCACTTTGTCAACCAGTTCAATGAGTTCTTCAAGTTTTACGGCTGATACTTCAGGCTCCTCAACTTTTGCAGCTTTGTCGGCAAAGTCGTCAAGATCAATAAGTTCGTCGATCTCTGTCAGCAATTCCTCTGGTTCTCCGGATTCCTTTGGTTCGGCAGGTATTTTATCCGTCAGATCAATGACTTCGTCAAGTCCCACAGCCGATTCTTCTGCTTCAGGCTTTTCGCCGATTTCTTTGCCGGCAAGATCAGCGGCCTCATCAGGTTCCTCTTCGAGTTCCGGTTTTGCCAAGACTTCATCAGCAAGATAAATGATATCTTCGGTCTTTTCTGCTTCCTCGAATTCCAGTATTTCCACGCCGATTTCCGGCTCTGCCAAGGCTTCATCGGCCTCTGGTTTCTCTTCAGTTTCCGGTTCCGCCAAAACTTCGTCAGCAAGCTCAATGATATCGGGCTCGGGCGACGGTTCCTCTGTTTTCCTGTCGATTTCCGTTTTCGTCAAAGCTTCATCAGCAAGCCTGATAATATCTTCAAACTCGGCCGACGGTTTCTCTGGTTCCTCAGCTTCATCAGCAAGCCCGGTAATATCTTCATCTTCAAACTCGGCCGACGGTTTCTCCGGTTCCTCAGCTTCATCAGCAAGTCTGATGATAATATCTTCAAACTCGGCCGACGGTTTCTCTGGTTCCTCATGCGCCTTTGTTTCGGCTTCGGTTTCCGCTAACTCGCTATCGGCAAATTCCTCTGGTTCGGCGGGTGCTTTGTCAACCAGTTCGGCGAGTTCCTCAAACCTTACGGCTGACTCTTCCGCCTCTCCCCCGGTTTCGGCCAACGCACTGTCGGCAAATTCCTCCGGTTCATCGGATGCTTTGTCAATCAGGTCGGCGAGTTCCTCAAACCTCACGGCTGACTCTTCCGGCTCTCCCTCGGTTTCGGCGGGTGCTTTGTCAACCAGTTCGGCGAGTTCCTCAAACCTTACGGCTGACTCTTCCGCCTCCGGCGGTTCCATAGACTGTGCCATATACGCCCCGTCCGCTTCCGCCGCATACACAACGGTTTAGTTCGCCTCTCCCGCGGCTCCTACAACATGAATCTCGGCTGCGTCCTCCGCCGCCCCTCACTACTCCGATTGTGCCGAGATCA
>JAUCGI010000078.1 GCA_030378035.1 Desulfobacterales bacterium HSG2 | reverse complement strand
GAGGGCCACGACATTGATCTTTATGGGGTCAAATCCCATTTCCTGGGCCAAATGTATTCCTTCCCAGACCTGTTCAAAACAATCCCGTCCTGTTATCTTCTCAAACTTCTGTTTGTTTAAGGTATCCAGACTGATATTGATCCGCCTTATGCCCGCGGCTCTGACTTTCTCAATATTATCTTTAAGAAAAACGCCGTTGGTTGTCAGAGATATATCTGAAAGCCCGTCAATTTCGGACAGATCTTTCAGAAAATCACAAATCCCTCTTCTGACAAAAGGCTCTCCGCCGGTCACTCTGACTTTGGAGATTCCGAGGCGAACTCCCAGCCGCACAAGGCGCAGAATTTCTTCATAGCTCAGGATATCCGAATGAGCCAGCTTCGCCGTAACTCCCTGGGGCTGGCAATATACGCATCGCAGGTTGCACCGGTCTGTGACGGATATACGCAGATAATTCAGGCAGCGGTTATATTTGTCAATTAAATTCATTGGTCGGTTTACGGTTTACGGTTTACGGTTTACGGTTTACGGTTTACGGTTTACGGTTTACGGTTTACGGTTTACGGTTTACGGTTTACGGTTTACGGTTTACGGTTTACGGTTTACGGTTTGCGGTTTACGGTTTACGGTTTACGGTTTACGGTTGGCGGTTTACGGTTTACGGTTTACGGTTTACGGTTGGCGGTTTACGGTTGGCGGTTGGCGGTTCGCCATGGACAACGGACAGCAGACAACCGTCAACTGTCAACTGTCAACTGTCAACTGTCAACTGTCAACTGTCAACCGTCAACCGTCAACCGTCAACCGTCAACCGTCAACCGTCAACTGTCAACCGTAAACCGTAAACCGTCAACTGTCAACCGTCAACCGTAAACCGTAAACCGTAAACCGTAAACCGAACTATTCTATAAACCTTTCTATTTTAGATTCCTCTTTCAGCTTGCTGGCGTATAAATTGACTTCTTTCAGTTTTTTTTCCTGCTTCAGATAATCTGCGAGTCTCTCCCTGACTTCTTCATAAGGACTCGTTGTTTCCGCTTTTTTGTCGGTGGTTTTAATCAGATGGTATCCGAACCGGGTTTCGACAATGTCGCTCATTTCACCCGTTTTCAGAGCGAAAGCCGCATCTTCAAAAGGTTTCACCATTTGCCCGCGTTTGAAATAGCCCAGGTCACCGCCTTTGGCGTTACTGGGGCATTCTGAGGATTCTTTGGCAATCGCGGCGAAATCCCCTCCTTTTTTCAACTGCTCTTGGAAGCCTTCCATTTTTTTGCGCGCTTCGGCTTTTTTTGTATCATCCGCCTTGGTATCCACTTTGATCAGAATGTGGCTGGCTTTTATCTGTTCAGGCTGCTTAAAAAAATCGGGATTCGCGTCATAATAATCTTTTGTCTCTTTGTCAGAGACCGCAATTTTATCGGCAAACTTTTTATCGATGAATTCCTCTACCGCCATCTGTTGCCTGATCTGAGACCTTACAACTTCCTCAGTGAGATTCATCATGCCCATGATACTTTTGAACTGGGCTTCATCGGGAAACTGCTTTTTCCAATCTCCGAATTTTTCATCAACTGCCTTATTTTCAATTTTGACACCGCTTTTCTGGCTTTCCTGGTAAAGCAGTTCACGGTGGATCAGATTTTCAAGAACATTCTTTTTAATTGTCGGAAGCCGGGAATCATCAAGCTTTTGCCCCTGCATCATAAACCGCTGGCGGACTGCGTCCAGTTCTCTGTCAAACGTGTCTTGGCGGATCACTGTTCCGTTAACCACCGCGACTTTGCCCGAAGCGTGCTTTTCGATAACGCCTGCGACTTTATCCTCCGAAGTCTTCTTTTCGCTAACGCCTGCGGTTTTATCCTCAGAAGTCAGCTTTTCTTCCGCCATAACAGGCAAAGCCATGCCTGCCAGCGTAAAAAATATTACTATTGACCAAAACCATCTTCCAAATTTTACATTCATTCAATTTTTTCCTTGAGTTAAGGGTTAAGGGTTAAGGAGTTAAGGAGTTGAGGAGTTAAGGAGTTGAGGAGTTGAGGAGTTAAGGAGTTGAGGAGTTGAGGAGTTGAGGAGTTGAGGAGTTGAGGAGTTGAGGAGTTAAGGAGTTAAGGAGTTAAGGAGTTAAGGAACCCCGCATACGACCTTAATCCTTAACCTTAACCCTTAACCCTTAACCTTAACCCTTAACCCTTAACCTTAACCCTTAACCCTTAGCCCTTAACCCTTCAAAATCCCAACGACTCTCCCACCAGAATTACGGATACATCGGTCAGCATCGGCTTCCGGTGGAGGATGACTGTCACGCGGCAGATTCGCTGCGGGACATTACAGTCATTGCAGATGCCGGTCTCCGCGCAGGGCGTCTCCATATTGAGACTTTTTGCGCGCATGGGTGCTGCGATTTCCCGGATCCTTTTCAGCGCGGAGTCAAGGTCCGATGTCACCTTGTTCATCCCCGCGACGATCACAACCTTCCGAGGTCCGAAAGTCATGGCATTGGTCCGGTTTCCGACGCCATCCACATTGACAATCTCCCCGGTGACGGAAACAGCATTCGCGCTACAGAAAAAGCAGTCGCAGCGCCCCTGCCGGAGCCGGATATCCAAATCTTCTTCTTTGGCGAGTCCGGGTTGCCAGTGGTCGTAAATCGTCTTTCCCCTGCTTCTGAGTTCCTCAAGAACACCCAGTTTGCGCGTGGTATCCGACCCTCCGAACCCGAAGGTTTCATAATCGGACACCCTGCTGAGTATCCCGGACCGGCTCTCTTCCACAGTGGGAAAAAAATGGGCATCAAATCCATGCTTTTTCAGGTTTTTGACACATTTTTCGGCTAATTTCTGCCACAGCCATGTCTGATATGTGGTTTCCATTCCTGTTCTTTCTAAAAGTTATGTTTTTGTTGTTCCTGCCTTCTGATTTCATCATTTCAGGTAAATTCGGAGTGCAAAGTCTGAATCAGCGTGGGGAAAATCTCAGACCGTTTGCTATCCTTCCACATTCCTAAAACTGTTTCTATCAAAAAATGGAAACAAAGTAAAGGGAAAAAAGGAAAAAATGGATATCCTTCACTTGTCAGTTTAAACTTGTAGGTGTTAAGGGTCGGGAATCGGCGGCATTTCCGACCCGGAATCCACCTTTTGTCCTGTACTCAGATCGTCAGGTTTGTTTTCTGGTTGGATCGGAACTCCCGTGAAATATCAAGAAGGCGGATGAGGCAGGTCCTGTTATTTCTCCCTCCGCAACATAGTGAGATACTTCTTCATATATCTGCGACGAGCATCTGATACAACTGCCGGGCCTTGATCTTCGTTTCGGCCAGCCGCAACACTCTGCTCCCGACGGATTGGCAAATCCGGAGGCGGGCTTGGATTTGCCAATCCAAGCCGAGCGAAGCGGCCCAAACGAAGATCATGGCCCAACTGCCGGGTTGTCATCAGAGGAATTGAGTTGAATCCGGAGTTCTGCTTGCAGTTCTTTCAGAGAACTCTCGACAACTCCTATGGTGTAAGCTGTCGTTAAGAACTTCCCACATCCAGCTTGCAGAATGCAACTTTGGCACTCCGGGAGGTCGCTCTGTCCGCGAACTTGAAACCTGATGTGAACATTCATTATACGGCAAGTTCAGGTATAAGTTCAAGTGCAGGTTCAAGTTCAGGTATAAGTTCAAGTGCAAGTTCAGGTTCAGGTTCAGGTTCAAGGGAGCCTGACACCGAAGCCGAGCAAAGTTTTCAATTCTGTTCCTTATTGAATGTCGGCTTCAAACGTGTTGCACGCGTTTATGTCACCCGTCTGGATGCCCGTTTTGAACCAGTGCATCCGTTGGGCTGATGTGCCATGCGTGAATGTCTCCGGCACCGCGTAACCTCTTGACCGCTTTTGCAGCCTGTCATCGCCAATGCTGGAAGCCGCGTTGAGCGCCTCCTCCACGTCACCCTGCTCGATAACCTGCCGCGCCTTGTGTGCATGATGCGCCCAGATGCCTGCGAAACAGTCGGCTTGCAACTCCTGCCTGACCAAAAGTTTGTTCGCCTGGGTTTGATTCATCTTCTGGCGTAATGTATGCACCTGTTTCGAGATGCCAAGCAGGGTTTGGACATGATGCCCGATTTCATGAGCGATCACATAAGCTTGTGCAAAATCACCGGGTGCCTTGTATCGCTCCTTCAATTCCCGATAAAAGTCCAGATCAATATAGACTTTCTGATCCGCGGGGCAATAGAACGGCCCGGTGGATGCCTGGGCCCGTCCGCACGCGGACTCCACCAGTCCGGTAAAGAGGACCAGTTTCGGTTCCTTGTATTGCTTCCCTCCCTGCCGGAAAAGCTCTTTCCATGTATCTTCCGTATCAGCCAGCACCACAGACACAAAATTCGCCAATTCATCATCCTGCGGGGGATGAGATGAAGTCTGGGGCGAATGGGCAACCGGGGAGTCGCCGACCTGAATAATATTCAGAACCACCTGTGGATCAACCCCGAAAAGCATGGCTACCACCACAATCACAACGATCCCAAGCCCGCCGCCGACCACGGGCCGCGCTACGCGGCGCGTACCTCGGCGGTCTTCAACATTGTCACTTTTACGTCCTGTTCTCCAACGCATACATAACCTCCTTTTTAAATTACCTCGACCTCATCGCCGAAACGAATGCCCGGCGATTTCATCATTTCTTCAGTTATCAGTAAAGCTGCTGAATTTCCGACTTTTTTTATTTGAATCAGCGTGGGAAAATTTCAGACAGTTCACTGGCCCTTCCGAACTTTTAAAACTCTTCTGATTATAACGGATTTAGGGAGCCCTGTGAACATGCCCTTTAAACTTGAACTTGAACTTAAACTTAAACTTAAACTTAAACTTAAACGTGAACCTTCATTTACGGGCAACTTCAGGTTCAAGTTCAAGTTCAAGTTCACGGCCTCCCTAAATCCATTATAATCAGAAACTCTTTTTATCGAAAAATGGAAAAAAAGTAAAGGAAAAAAAGTGTCATCCATCTTTAAATTCAAACTTATAAGTATTGATGGTTGATGGTTAAGAATTAAAGGATTCCCGTATCCGGCTTGCAAAGTGCAACTTTGGCACTCTGGACTGTCAGAATCAGTTTTTTTAAAACCACAGAGGTTCCCGCGGAGGTTACTACCGGTCTGTGTGGCTCCGCGTTTTCCGAGAGACAATCTGATTTCGTTCAGCAATTCTAATTTTGGCCGCAAACAGATTCTGATGAAGCCGCAATGTGTTGAAACTGCATCTGCCCAAACCATTTTTCCACGGATGTTGGCACTGATTTTTTCCAAAATTTGGAATTGCTGGATTTCGTTTGACAACTTCAATAAATATGAATATAGTACATCATTAACAAATTGACAACATTTTTATATATGTTGCCGAAGTTTTTAAAACTTTGGAAACTCAGAATGTGGCATTCTTCAGAAAAGCCGAAAGTTTGCACTTTTTCCCGATCAGGACCCTTAACCCTTAACCCTTAACCCTTAACACTTAACACTTAAATGGATCAGAAAAAGAACAATTCAATCGATACCTGGCTCGATAACACGCCGGAAAACAAGTTGGAATTAATTGACGGGCAGTTAATTGTAGGCACATCTGAGGGCAGCCGGCGGATTGCATGGTATCTGCTTCAGGATTACGGCCCCGATATAGCCTTGTCCATGGCTTCGGAAGATTTATGGTGGGAGGCTCTGATTCAGGCATTCAATCCCAGGCCCCTGCCCCGAACCCGCTCCGAGTGGACGGAGTGGGCCGCGGATGTGCCAGTTCCTCCTGAACCGGCCCCGGCAGGTCCCTGCGTTTCTTCGGAACATCGTCGGATTTACAGCTTGCTTCAGCACGGCTTATATCACTTCGCGGGCGTAAGTTCTCGTGGCTGTTTCTTAGGCAAGGACTTTGTCATTCGTCTCGGAGAGAACGGATTCACCCCTGATCTGATTTTCATTGACCGGGATCGCCTGAAGAATCTGCATTATTACTACTTGGATGGCCCGCCGGCTCTGGCCGTTGAGATCACCCTCGGAAGCAGCGCCGATGTTGATCGGAAGATCAAACGGAGCTATTATGAGCAGGGCGGGGTTCCCGAATATTGGATTATTGAATCAGACAGCTTCGAGTGCGTTTTCCTGAGACTGGGATCTGACGGCCGCTATTATGAAGCATATCCGGACAGTCATGGGATTTACCATTCATCAGCGGTAAAAGATATGGCTCTGTCTGTCCCGCATTTGCAGAAAATGAGGGATACGAATTGGAAAGAGCCGCATCTGCCGTTTTTGCCGTGTGATTACAGAGACTCGGAACCATTGCCCAAGCTTGAATATGGTTCCGACGCACTGGGGTGGAATTCGATACCTTTTACCCCGAGAACCGCTCTGGAACCCGTGCGGATTCGCTTTGAGGAATTCATATCCTGGTGTCCGGAGGCCAAATTTGAAAGCTACGGCCTCGGAATGGTCATTTGCAGCTATGAAGCCACACAGCAGGTTATGGGCATGCTGATGATGACCTTCGGTCTGAAAGAGATCGTCAGGCTTGCCCATCCGCGTGAATGGGTGACGTTTTTAAACAAAGAAAATTATCAGGCTGTTGTCCGGAAACAGACCGATGAGTTGCTGCGACACGCGCAATATGAGGAATGGGAAGATTTCTTTTCAGGCAAAATCCCCGGAATGCCTGAAATATCCGTGTGCAGACGTACACTTGAAGAATGCAGACAGGAGATGACTGAAACCGTCAGCACCAGGGTTTTGCTCAAAATTGCCCGGGAATACTGATCCGGAGTGCGAAAATCATTTTTTCGGGGGTCTTGATCTTCGTTTCGGCCAGCCGCAACACTCTGCTCCCGCCGGATTGGCAAATCCGTCGGCGGGCTTGGATTTGCCAATCCAAGCCGAGCGAAGCGGCCCAAACGAAGATCATGGCCTTTTTCGGGTGTGTCCCACTCTACCTGTCATTCCGGGCGGAACTGAAAAAATGGGACATTTTTTCAGTTCCGACACCTGTCATTCCGGGCGGAACTGAAAAAATGGGACATTTTTTCAGTTCCGACACCTGTCAGTCCGGGCGGAACTGAAAAAAATGGGACATTTTTTCAGTTCCGGCACCTGTCATTCCGGGCGGAACTGAAAAAATGGGACATTTTTTCAGTTCCGGCACCTGTCATTCCGGGCGGAACTGAAAAAATGGGACATTTTTTCAGTTCCGGCACCTGTCATTCCGGGCGGAACTGAAAAAATGGGACATTTTTTCAGTTCCGACCCGGAATCCACCGCTGCCCAAGTCGGAAAATGTCCGTCTTTCAATTTGACATGATGGGGCAGATGGGACACACCCCATTTTTCGCACCCCTTTTTCAGCATCTACAGCAATTTGTCTCTGAGATAATGAATGAAATTATTGGTGCAGTCATCAATCATCATCATCACGTTTCTGTAAAACTCGGTATTATGGTTTTTGGGATTGGGAATATCATCCAGCGTCTTATCCGAACTAAAATCTCTTAAAAGAAGGATTTCATCTAACAGAACAGACCGCTGCATAATTTCATGATTGACTTTGTCCATCGACAGAATACAGTCCGCCTCTTCCATCATCTCTCTCGTAATCCGGCGGGCCTTGTGTTTTTTCAGATCGACTCCGAATTCTTTGGTTGCCCAATGAACTTCGATGGTGCAGGGCGCATCTATTGACGCGTATATTCCTGTGGAAGTGATTTCCACGATATCTTTCAGTTCATCAGGCATCTTTTTTTTCAGAAGCCCTTCTGCCATGGGTCCTTTGTGAGTGTTTGACGTACTGACAATAAGCACTTTGAACATCATAGCCTCCTTTTTTTATCATAAATCTTGACATTCAACCATTATCTCTGTAACATAATACCAATTTTGGGGTATTGCAATAAAGGAATCAAAAACCCTGAACCCTGAACCTTAATGCTTAACCCTTAACCCTTATTAAAGGAGATTTATATGGAAAATGACTGTCTTTTCTGCAAAATTGCAAACAAAGATGTCCCAACCGATTTTTTATATGAAAATGACAGGCTCGTCGTGTTCAGGGATATTAATCCCCACGCGCCAGTTCACATTCTGATTGTTCCCAAAAAACACATCAGAAGCATCAATAATCTGACAGAAGCGGATAATGAAATCGTGTCCGAACTGATCATGGTCGGAAAAGAGATGGCAAAAAAGGAATCCGTGTCAGAATCCGGATACAAGCTTTTTTTCAATGTGGAACGAGGCGGCGGGCAGGTTATTTTTCACCTGCATCTGCATCTTATCGGCGGATGGAAAAGATAAGTATTAATCTCAATCTTGCTCTTAATCTTGCTCTTAATCTTGCTCTTAATCTTGCTCTTAATCTTGATCTTTCCCGACTGGAAACAGAAGCAAAGGTAGAAGAAAGGTCAAGAGCAAGAGCAAGAGCAAGAGCAAGAGTAAAAGCTTCCATGGAGGATATCATGAAAAAAAGATTCATTCTGCTATTCGGCCTCTTTCTATGTTTAACAGCTTATGCGTCGGCTCTGGCAGCCGAAAAAACGGTGCGATTCGTTATTCCCGGGTGTGGCTGAGGCGTTTCAGACCGGATAAGTTCTATCCTGGAAAGCATTGATGGCGTGGCGAGTGCGGCTGTTGACTTGGCTAACGATAATGCAAAAACGGTTTTTGACGATACAAAAACCAGCGTGGAAGAGATGAAAAGCGCGCTGGCTGATGGCGGATACCCGGCCGAATCATTCAGTTTCGTTATTACCCCGCAAGAAGCAAAAGATATGATTGACGCTCAACCGGGGATGATTATTCTTGACGTAAGAGAAGCGAATGAATTTTGCGACGAGCATATTCTTTCTTCACTGAATTATCCCTGGATATCGGGCGTTCTTGAAGAGAGATATGGCGAGATATCTGTTAGCGGCGATATCCTGGTGGTCAGCCAAATCGAGAACCAAAGCCGTGACGCTGCAAAGTTCCTCGGTGCCAACGGTTTTACCTCTGTATATGAGATCATCGGAGGGATAAGCGATTGGAAGTGGGCAAGGGTGGCATGTTGTCAAGACCTCGGGCTGGAAAGTGCGATTTCAGCGTTACAGGTTATGGTTAGTGTTCATTCTGACAACACAGATATCCCCCGCGACATAAACGGAGACGGGCAGACAGGTCTGGCCGAGGCCATTTGTATCATGCAGGCGATTTCCGGATTGAGATAACATTCTCTTTATCTTGCTCTTGCTCTTTATCTTGCTCTTGCTCTTGCTCTTTATCTTGCTCTTTATCTTTATCTTTATCTTGCTCTTGCTCTTTATCTTGCTCTTGCTCGCAACAAAAACAGAGAAAGATAAAGAGCAAGATAAAGAGCAAGATAAAGAGCAAGAGCAAGAGCAAGAGCAAGAGCAAGATTAGGATTCCGACCTCTTCAGAACCAGCATTGTAACATCATCTTCCCAATTATAATCTTGTAGTGCCTCAATTATGCCGGTTCTGATTTCCTCTGCTGTGCGGTTCCCCAGTTTGCGGAAGACTTTTCTGAGACGATCGTCGCCGAACATCTCAAATTGCGTTCCTCTGTCTTTCCTCGTCGCCTCGGTAATGCCGTCAGTGTAAAGCAGCATCACATCTCCGGGATTCAGAGCCAGTACATCGTCTTCCAGCATCTCCTCAATATCATCGACAATTCCTATCCACATCCCATTTGTCTCGACCCGTTCCACATTCCCTGATTCGGCCCTGTATATCAGGGTGTCCTCATGCAAACCGGAAAATGTGAACTCTCCCATTTTCTGCACAGAGAAAACGGTGATTGACATGTGTTTGCTTTCGCCTATCTTCCGGATATTCTCCTCAATGATTCTGTTTATGACTGTCAGCAGGGCTGACGGACGAATCTCCGCATTCTGACTCAGTGCGACATGTATTGCCGTCTGCACCATTATCATGACAAGACCGGCAGGCACTCCGTGACCGCTCACATCTCCGATGACGATCCAGTCCATGTCCCCGAAATTTATGATGTCATAGTAATCCCCGCCCATATATTCCGCGGGCTTCATATACGCCGATATTTCATATCCCTCCATTTTCGGCTCTTTCGGGAGCAGTCCGGCCTGAATGCTGACCGCGATTTCCATTTCCGTCAGCACTCTCTGGAGTTCGTTGATTTTTGCCTCTGCCCGTTTCCTTTCCTTCAGGTCGTATATGACAGTGAGCAGGCATGGCTCATTCTGAAAAGTGACCGGCTCGCAAAACAGAGAGACCGGGAACACAGACCCGTCAGATTTCTTCATATTCACTTCAAAGTCGTTCACCTTTCCGTCCGTTGTCAGCATATGTAAAAATCTCTCCCTGTCTTCAGGATTTTCATAGAGACAGGGTGCTGTCAGTTTTAAGAATTCCTCATAAGAGAATCCGAATATGGCACATGTGCGCCGGTTTACATGAAGAAACCTGCCGTCGGGCCGGACGGAAATCACAACCGGAACAGGCATTATGTCCAGAGTTTGCCTGTACTGTTCCTCCAGGCTCTTTGCTGTCGCGTCACCATGATGAGAGGTGATATTTATAGTCGCCTCAAGACCTCTGATCTTCTTTTTAAGTTTTTTATTTTCTTTTCTCAGCCGTTCCAATTCATCGTATATGTCCGTTCTGACAGATTCCAGTTCCCAAGTTTCCCGGAGTTGTTTTTCCAAAGTCATTACCTCAGTCAGATCATGCACGATTGTCAGAATACAGTCCTGACCGTCGAAATAAATCTGCTGAGAAAAGAGTGTGGCAGGAAACACCGAATCTTCCGACTTTCTGAGTTCAACGCGAAAACCTTCTGCTTCCCCCCTCTTTAACAAAGTTTCCAAAAACAACTGCCTGTCATCAGGGTTATTATACAACGATGATTCTTCAAGCCCGGCGAACTCTTCACAAGAATAGCCGAATGTTTTCTGCGCATTCAGATTGGCAAAAATAATTTCGCCGTTTTCCTTTGAGATAATCATCGGAGCGGGAATAGTTACGGAGACCACCTCAAACTGTTTTCTCATCCGGACCTCTGTCTTTCCGGAATGACGTGAAACTATCCTCAGAGCTGCTTCTAATTTTCTTATCCTTTTTTGCAGCTTCTCTGTCATCTTGTCTTTATTGTTCATCATTTTGCTTACCCCATAAAGCCGTGAACTTAAACTTCTTTATCTTGCTCTTGCTCTTGCTCTTGCTCTTGCTCTTTATCTTTATCTTGCTCTTGCTCTTGCTCTTGCTCTTTATCTTTATCTTTATCTTGCTCTTTATCTTTATCTTTATCTTTATCTTTATCTTGCTCTTTATCTTTATCCTGCTCTTTATCTGGCATCCTTCGTTTCTGGCAAATGAAGGATGCCCTTTATCTTTATCTTGCCCCTCTTTCTCTTGATCGCAACAAAAACAGATAAAGATAAAGAGCAAGAGCAAGAGCAAGAGTAAGAGCAAGAGCAAGAGCAAGATTAAGGGCAAGATTCCGACCTCTTCACAACCAGGATCGTAACATCATCTTCCCATTTATAATCTTGTATTGCCTCAATTATGCCGATTCTGATTTCCTCTGCTGTACGGTTCCCCAGTTTGCGAAAAACCTTTCTGAGACGATCATCGCCGAACATCTCAAACTGCGTTCCTCTGCCTCTTTTCGTTGCCTCGGTAATGCCGTCAGTGTAAAGCAGCATCACATCTCCGGGATTCAGAGCCAGTACCTCGTCTTCCAGCATCTCCTCAATATCATCGACAAGTCCTATCCACATTCCCCTTTGTCCCGACCCGTTCCACATTCCCCGATTCGGCCCTGAATATGAGGATGTCCTCATGCAAACCGGAAAATGTGAACTCTCCTGTTTTCTGCACAGAGAAAACGGTGATTGACATGTATTTGTTTTCGCCTATCTTCCGGATATTCTCCTCTATGATTCTGTTTATGACTGTCAGCAGGGCTGACGGACGAATCTCCGCATTCTGACTCAGTGCGACATGTATCGCCGTCTGCACCATTATCATGACAAGGCCGGCAGGCACTCCGTGACCGCTCACATCTCCGATGACGATCCAGTCCCTGTCCCCGAAATTTATGATGTCATAGTAATCCCCGCCCATATATTCCGCGGGCTTCATATACGCCGATATTTCATATCCCTCCATTTTCGGCTCTTTCGGGAGCAGTCCGGCCTGAATGCTGACCGCGATTTCCATTTCCGTCAGCACTTTTTGGAGTTCGTTGATTTTTGCCTCTGCCCGTTTCCTTTCCTTCAGGTCATACATGACAGTGAGCAGACACGGCTCATTCTGAAAAGTGAGCGGCTCGGAAAACAGGGATACCGGGAACACAGAACCGTCAGATTTCTTCACATTCATTTCAAGGTCGTTCACCTTTCCGTCCGTTGTCAGCATATGTAAAAATCTCTCCCTGTCTTCAGGATTTTCATAGATACAGGGTGCTGTCCGTTTTAGGAATTCCTCATAAGAGAATCCGAACATGGCACATGCACGCCGGTTTACATGAATAAGCCTGCCGGACCGCACGGAAATTACAACCGGAACAGGCATTATGTCCAGAGTTTGTCTGTACTGTTCCTCCAAGCTCTTTGCTGTCGCGTCACCATGCTGAGAGGTGATATTTATAGTCGCCTCAAGAGCTCTGTTCCTCTTTTTAAGTTTTTTGTTCTTCTTTCTCAGACTTTCCAATTCATCATATATGCCCGTTATGGCAGCTTCCAACTTCCGGTTTTCCCAGAGTTGTTTTTCCAAAGCCATTACCCTGGTCAGATCATGTACGATTGTCAGAATACAGTCCTGACCGTCAAAATAAATCTGCTGAGAAAAGAGTGTGGCAGGAAACACCGAACCTCCCGACTTTCTGAGCTCAACGCTAAAACAGTCTGCCTGTCCGCTCTCTGACAAAGATTCCAAAAATAACTGCCTGTCATCAGAGTTATTATACAAAGATGTTTCTTCAAGTCCGACAAACTCTTCACAAGAGTAGCCGAATGTTTTCTGTGCATTCCGATTGGCAAAAATAATTTCGCCGTTTTCCTTTGAGATAATCATCGGAGCGGGAATAGTTACGGAGACCACCTCAAACTGATTTCTCAGCCGAACCTCTGTCTTTCCGGAATGACGTGAAACTATCTTCAGAGCCGCTTCTAATTTTCTTATCCTTTTTTGCAGCTTCTCTGTCGTTTTGTCTTTATCATTCATCATTTTGCTTACCCCATAAGCCCGTGAACCTGAACCCGAACCCGAACCCGAACCCGAACTTATCTGAACCTGAACTTTCCCGTAAAGAATATTCCTGATTCTAACGCTTTTTGTGGTCTTCGGAAATATGACGCCGGACCGGGGGATGAAACGGATATCCGTCCCCGGTCCGACGGGGCCGATGTCATATTTCCGGCCTGTGCCGGAGCGGGAAAATCCGCTTCATCCTCTGATCCGCTGTCATATTTCTCGGAACCACAAAAACCGCTAGAATCAGGAATATTACCGGTCCTGACGCTTTTTGTGATCTCAGGCAATATGACATCGGATTTCGGGACTGGACGGATAACAGAAAATCCGTCTCATTCCCCGAGCCGCTGTCATATTTCCGGATGTGCGGTCTGAAAATCCGGAAACCGGGAAACCCGTGTTCACGGGATGTCAGATGTCCGGATGTCAGCTTCCGGGCCGGCTTTCAGGGGCGCGGCCGACTGAAATCAACTGGAACCACAAAATCCGTTAGAAGCAGTCGGGGCGGACGGGATTTGCAATCCCGTCCGGATCGTTCCGACACCCTGCACCCTGGTGACGGGGGACGGGATTGCAAATCCCGTCCGGCCTGACGTCCGGCCTGACCGGCCTGACGGCCTGATCCCCAAGTTTACACGAATGGTTTCCTGACATGTTGAAACTTTACAGAACCAGATTTATTCAAAGACAATTTCCAAATTGTCCATCAGATCCTTAAAGGTCGGAACGGTTTCGACCTGCCAGGTCAGCGAATTCCTGCACAGAACCTTCAGACAAAGCCCGTCCACGTCGTCAGCCTCCATCACCAGGGAGACGCAGATTGTCTTTATGCCCGAACTGTTGAGAAAGGTCAGCTCTCTCAGATCAAGAATCAGTTCCGTCGTATTCGCTTCCGAGACCGCCTCGATCACCTTTTCGAAGAAATCCTCGATCTCTTCGTATTCCTCGGTCATCGCGGCGAGCTTCCCTGACATTGTCAGGGTTCCTCTGCCGTCAAAACTCACCTTGTAGTCTTTTCCTTCGATATTCATGTCACGCATCCTTTTTTGTCAGTGGAATTCTTGCCAGGGTTGTCACAAAAGCGGACTCTGATCCCAGTTCTATCCGCCAGGCCAGCCTGACATTCTGCATCAGAATCCGGATATATCCGAGTTGTGACTTGCTCTTTCCCTGTTTTTTGGCCGCCTTTGCCTCCTTCATTTTCTGCTTGAAAAGTTTTCTGATGTTATCCGTGCCCAGAATCTGGCTGGCGGAAGTTTCAAGCTCCGGCATTTGTGACGGGTCGCTTTTGTTTATCACATAAACCAGGAGTTCGTCATTTTTCAGGTATAAGTCTGTGACGATGGTATAATCCTGATCCTGGAAGCCGTATTTTACCGAGTTCTCTATCAGTTCCACACAGACAGAGTGCAGAACCGTTTTTATCCGCTCCTCCTTTTCCGAATCAACAAACAGGGACCAGATATCTCCCATGAATTCCGCAGAACGGTCCTTTGATGCCCAGAGTCTTTTCTGGTCAATTGATTTGGCTTTCAGCCTCAGCGTGCTTGAAAGGTCGAACCTTTCGTTTTCTTTCGGATCAACAAAATCTCCGATCACGATAATTTTTTTTTCATCCATCCGAACCCCCTTTTCCTTTTCACGATTACCAGAGTCATATCATCCTCCCTTTTGTTGTCACACCAGTCCGGAACATCGGCCATGATGCTCTCCTTCATGGCTTGGGGTTCCCGGGCCGGCGTGTTTTCCACGATCACCAAAGTCATATCATCATCTCTCCTGTTGTCGCATCACCTGAGAACATCGGCCATGATGTTCTCCTTCATGGCTTCGGGTTCCTGCTTCCAGGCTTTGCCAATGCCCTCAATGGCCCCGAAGAAAAAATGGCGGAGCGGCTGAGAAATTCCAACTATACCCGCTTCACAACAACAAGCGTCACATCATCCGGCTTTCTCCAAGGTTCCAGCTCGGTGATTATGTTTCTGTGCACCTGGGATGCGGGACCGTCCCCGGATTCCTCAATTATCCTTATCAGACGCTCGTCACCGAACAGGCTGTTCTCCCCGCCCCGCGCCTCGGTTATGCCGTCCGTGAAAAGAACCATGCAGTCCCCGGGTTCCAGTATCAGCGTGTCGTCGGACAGCATTTCGGAAATGTCGTCCTCTAGTCCTATCCACATGCCATCCGTCTCAACCGCCTCGACCTTTCCCGTGGCCGCACGCCGGATCAGGATGTCCTCATGCAGGCCGGCGAAGGAGAATTTTCCGTCCTTTCCCCCGGCCAGGACAATGATGGTCATGTGCTTCGAGTCATCCATCTTTTCGATGTTCTCGAAGATTGTCCTGTTGATGACGGAGAGCAGAAGGGACGGCGGCGTCTCGGGATTTCCGGCCAGCACGGTGTGTATCGCCGTCTGAACCATCATCATCACCAGACCCGCGGTAACGCCGTGTCCGGAGACATCCCCGACGACGATCCAGTTGTGTCCCGCAACGGATATCACATCGTAATAATCGCCGCCGACCTCGTCGGCAGGATCGATGCTGGCCGCGATGTCATATCCGGACAGTTCGGGTTTTTCGGGTATCAGGCTGCTCTGAATATGCCTCGCCAGTTCCATTTCCTGTGCAAGGAGTTTTGCCTCGGTCTCGGCCTTCATACGTTCCGCCATTTCCTTTTTGAGATTCTGTGTGAGCCGATATGCGCGCAGCGAAGTGGTGACAGCGGTAAAAAGCTTTTCCATGGTCATTTCCGTCTTTGACCTGTAATCATTGATGCTGTATTTCGCAATGACGCTCATCTCCGGTGCCTGCCCTGGCTGACCAGTTCGGAGAACAATCTGCAGGAGGTCGTTTCCGAGCGTCTCCCGAATGTGGCGTACCACATCGAGACCCGCATGGTCCGTCTCCATCACCACGTCAAGCAGAATGAGGGCGGTCTCGGGGTGTTCCCTGATCATAGCCTTTGCCTCCTCCCCGGAATAGGCGGACAGGAAACGGATCCCCCGGCCCTCGAAGGAAAACTTTCTAAGAAGCCTCTGCGTCATGTCGTGAACCGATTTCTCATCATCGGCAATCATGACGGTCCATGCATCCTGTTCATCCGTATCCGTGAAAACGGGTTTACCCGGTTTATCCTCACATTCGTCCGTGAAAACGGGTTTATCCCCGCGTTCGTCCGTGAAAACGGGTTTATCTCCGCGTTCGTCTGGGGAAGTGAATTTATCCTCTCCTTCGTCCGGGAAAGTGAATTTATCCTCTCCTTCGTCCGGGAAAGTGAATTTATCCTCTCCTTCGTCCGGGAAAGTGAATTTGTCTTTATCACTGACTCGTTGTTCGTGTTTTCGTTCGGTCATCTGTCACCTCGTGTTCTGTCCTGAAGAAACCGGGTTCTTTCAGAAAACCCCGTTTCTTCAGGACGTTGTCGAAAATTAAAAGTTGCCTCCGCCGGACGGAGTTCATCAAGCATCAAGCATCAAGCATCAAGCATCAAGCATCAAGCATCAAGCATCAAGCATCAAGCATCAAGCATCAAGCATCAAGCCTCATGATACCCGAGCCCGGATCCTCAGCCTTCATCCTTATCAGAAAGCTTGTCCCCTCCCCCAGAGTGCTATCGCATTTTATCTCCCCGCCCAGGGTCTGTGTCACCAGATTGAAGACAATGTGCATCCCCAGTCCTGTTCCGCCACTGGTGCGCTTTGTGGTGAAAAAGGGATCGAAGACCTGTCCGACGCTCTCCTCATTCATTCCCCTGCCATTGTCACTGTAGCGGAACAGGAGTTCCTCCCCCTTTGTGGTCGCATCAAAGCGGATCTCCCCGCTTTCGATTCCCTCGAAGCCGTGAAGCAGGGAGTTTGTGACAAAATTGGTGATGATCTGGGAAAAGGCCCCGGGGAAACTGTCAATCTCCAGATCCTCCGGGCAGTTCAGCGTGATCGCGTGCGAGGTTTTTTTGAATTTGGGACTCAGGCTGACGAGTATCTCGCGGATGTACGGTTTCAGTGCGAATCTCCGCCGCTCATCGCTCGACTGGTCCGCCGCCACCTGCTTGAAGCTTGCGATCAGGTCGGCCGCCCGCCCCAGGTTGGTGAGAATGCTGGTCGCGGACTCGGTTGCATCCTTAATGTATTCTTCAAAATCGGAACGCTTCAGGCTTCCGGAACTGTAGGATTCCGAAAAACCCTTGGTCTCCTCCTTAAGAAATGACGCCTCGCTGATGCCGATTCCGACGGGAGTGTTGATCTCGTGTGCCACGCCCGCGACAAGACCGCCCAGCGCGGCCATCTTTTCCGACTGCACGAGATGGTCCTGGGCCTTTCTGAGATTCTCCAGCGATTCCTGCAATTGCAGGGTGCGTTCCGCGACTCTATGTTCCAGATTTTCCACCAGATCCCTGACCTGTGCGGCAAGGCTTTTCATCTCGATATGGGATTCGACGCGGGCAAGGAGCTCATCCTTCATGAACGGTTTTGCCAGATAGTCGTTTGCCCCCGCATCAAAGCCCGCAACCAGATCCTCGACCCGGTTCTTGGCTGTCAGCATCACCACCGGCAGTTCGTCAGGCTTGTAACGCTCCCTCAGATGACGGCACACTTCGTAGCCCGACATTCCGGGCATCATGACATCCAGAAGCACGAGGTCGAACTTCTGCCCGCTCTCGACAGCATCGAGCGCCTCTTTGCCGCCGGAAGCCGGGGTGACCGAATAGTATCCCGAGGCGAGCTGGTTCTTCAGAACCTGGAGATTGACCGGCTCGTCATCCACCACCAGAATCCTGCACAGTTTCCCTTTGCAGAGATTTTCCGGAGGGATGTTCGCTATGTCCGGCTCCCCGGTCTGTTCGGTTTCCGCCGGCTCTGCCGATATTCCGGCCACCCGGGTGTCTCTCTCGATAATGCCCGCCGCGCGTGCCGGTTCGGCTTTGTCTCCGGAGACAGGAAGCGTGAAGGTGAAGCGCGAACCCTTTCCCGGTTCCGACTCCGCCAGGATCTGTCCGCCGTGCAACTCTGTCAGTTGTTTCGTAACCGCCAGCCCCAGACCGGTTCCGCCGTATTCCCGCTCAGTCGAACCGTCGGCCTGCTCAAAGGACCTGAAGATGCTCTCAAGCTTCTCTTCCGGAATGCCGATTCCCGTGTCGGAGACGGTGACCGCGAGATGTTCGTCCCGAACCTCGGCAGACACGGAGACCGTTCCGGTCTCGGTGAATTTGACCGCGTTGCCCACCAGGTTGTGCAGAATCTGCTGCACCCGGTTCTCATCGGCCAGCACACCGGGGATGTCAGGTTCAATCTGATTGACGAGCTGAATCTCCCTGTTGCCGACAAGCGTCTGTGACAGCATGAGAATCACGTCGGTCACGGACCGCATGTCCAGAGGCTTTGTCCTAAGCTGAAGCTCGTGATGCCTCAGCTTTGAGAAATCCAGTATGTCGTTGACCAAATTGGTGAGCCTGCGTCCGCTGGAGGCGACCATTGAAAGATTACGGATCATCACCTCGGAAAGCGGTCCGGCCGCGCCGTCAATTAACGACTCGGCGATGCCGACAATGCCGTTGAGCGGGGTCCTCAGTTCGTGAGAGGTGTTTGCCATGAACTCGTCTTTGAGCCTGTCCAGACGCCGCAGTTTCTCGGCGGTTTCGCGCTGATGTCTCAGTTTGTTTCTCTGCGACCGGAATATGTATCCGGTGAAACCTAAAACAGCGGCAATGCAGAAGGTGTAAAACCACCATGTTTTCCAGAAAGGCGCCCCTACAATGACAGTGAGCGCCACTTCATCCTCGGGATTGCACCATACGCCGTCATTGTTGGATCCCCGAATCCTCAGCAGATATTTCCCGCCGGGGAGTCCGGAGTATCGTCCTTTCCTCTGGTTTTCAGCATCATACCAGTCATTGTCAAATCCTTCCAGCTTGTACAAATAGCGATTTCTGTCCTGGTTCTCATAATTGAGAGCCACATACTCGAACTCGAAAAAATTCTCATTCCACGGAAGGGTTATTGTATCGGCAAAATCGGTTCGCACCTGAAGAGGGATCGGCTCTCCGGCCTGGGTCAGGCTTGTGACCACGACAGGCGGCGGTGTGGTGTTTTCCCTGATGTTTCCGGGATAAAAGAAGTTCACCCCTTTGAATCCGCCGAAATATATCCAACCGTCAGATGAGTTGGTATGGCTGCTGCCGAAAAAAGCATGACTCCGCAGGCCGTCGCTCTTGGTATATACCTTCTCAACGGACTCCGTGGTCAGGCTGAACTTGATAACCCCCTTGTCTGTGGCAACCCACAGACAACCATCCACTTCTTCCATGCAAAAGGCAATATCAGCAGGAAAACCGTTTGCCCGGGTGAACCTCCTGATGACTCCGCTGTTGCGATCAATTTTGTTGATTCCGTCATTTGTTGCTGCCCAGACGGATCCGTGAGAATCCTGAAAGACACTGTTCACGGCGTTATGGCTGAGAGATGCCGTATCCTCGGGATTATGGGAATAATTGGTGAAGGTTTCCGTGGCAGGGTCGAAACGGCTTACTCCGCCATCGTAATAGGCAATCCACAGAAGAGCGGTTTCAGGATCTTTTATGAGCGATAATGAGGAACTGCCTGCCGGTGAATTCGGTTTTCCATCTTCATGACGGTAATGGCCGAGAATCTCCTTTTTTCTCCTGTCGTATTTCCAGAATCCGGATTGCCATCCGGTCATCCAGAAAATATCCGAATTGTGCGGATCTTCCACAATGCTGTAGATGGGTTTTATCCTGTGATCGTGATAGACAAAATGTCCGGATTCTCTGTCGAATATCCCCAGTGCTCCCCCATAAGTCCCGACCCACAGTTCTCCGTCTTCCGCTTCATACAACCCGGATACATAACTGTAGCTTGCTTTTTCGGGATCCTTCGGATCAAATCCGTAATGGGTATGCCTGCCTGTCCGGGGATCATAGCTTCCGAGCCCGTGGGTGATGTAGCCATACCACAATATTCCTTCTCTGTCGATGAGCAGGGGAAAAACTTTTTCATTTTTTAAGGTGTTCTTCCCTTCGGGATCAATAGGGAAATTCATGAATTTGGGGACTTCCTCCTTGAAAATTGTGTTTATTCCCGCGCCCCACAAACCATCCCTTTCGCTGACTGATATGGCGTGAATGCCTACTTTTTCCATGAAAAGGGAAGATGTCTTCTCCTCCGGATCGAAGCGATACACTTTCACTCCGAGGTTCGAATAGAGCAGGAGTTCCCCTTTGTACGGCTGTATGCCCAAAATCCGCGCCGCCATATCCTTGACTGGGTATGAAACGGTTTCGCCAGACTGCGGATCAAAGCGTACAAGTATTCCCGCATCACATCCGAGCCAGGCAATCCCCTTGTCAAGATAGATTGAGGAAACGAGTGTGCTATCTGCGTTTTCCTGCCCGAACCGATATACGTCGAATGTCCGGGTTTCCGTATGGAACACACTCAGGCCGTCACCGGTTCCGATCCATATCGTATTATCCGGCCCTTTGGCCACAGCATAGATTTCATTATTGCTCAGGCTGTTGCTGTTGCTGCTGTCATGCCTGAAAACAGTGAAGGATTCAGTCCCGGGATTGAACCTGTTCAATCCGTCTTTGGTACCGATCCAGAGGTTCTTCTCATTATCAAAGGCCAGGAGTGCGTTGCTTATTGTAATACCATCCGAACTCAGGCCCTGATCAGTTCCGAATGTCGATAATGAATCTGTCCGTTTGTTCAGCTTGACAAGGCCCTTGTTGTCAACGAATATCCACAGATTGCCTTCCTCGTCCTCAATGATGTGCTGAATATTCCCACCCTTCAGGTTGTATGTAACCTGGTCATACCCGTCAAAACGAATCAGCAGTCCGTTCAGGGTGCCGATCCAGATAAATCCTTCCTGGTCCTTGAGAAAAGCTGTTGTGCCCTTCTCGATATCGAACTGTTTGATCGATATCTCATCTGCATAGCTTTTCTCGACACAAATCAGCAGATGAAGCAGCAGAAAGGCCAGGAACAGGATTTTCCCGGACCAGAAGCCAATTCCATGCTCCATGACTCTGCTGATGATACTTTTTGTTTTGTTTTGTTTCAATATCTTTAATCCTCCTTTAAGGTTATATCGCCTCCGGCAAAGCCAGAGGCTTGTTTCACTCGTTACGAGGCTCTTGCTCTTGCTCTTGCTCTTGCTCTTTATCTTTATCTTGCTCTTGCTCTTGCTCTTTATCTTTATCTTGCTCTTTATCTTGCTCTTGCTCTTTATCTTTATCTTTATCTTTATCTTTATCTTGCCCTTGCTCTCGCTCGCAACAAAGACAGAGAAAGATAAAGAGCAGGAGCAAGATAAAAAAGATAAAGATAAAGAGCAAGATAAAGAGCAAGAGCAAGAGCAAGAGCAAGAGCAAGATAAAGAGCAAGATAAAGAGCAAGAGCAAGAGCAAGATAAAGAGCAAGAGCAAGATGAAGAACAGGTTCTAATGTTCTTTTCTCTTCACGATCACCAAAGTCATGTCATCCTCCCTTTTGTTGTCACACCACTCCAGAACATCGGCCATGATGCTCTCCTTCATGGCTTCGGGTTCCAGGCGGACATGTTTCTCCACGATTCTGATCAGCCCGCCGATGTCGAGCATTTCGCCGTCCGGGTTTTCCGACTCGGTCAGGCCGTCTGTGTAGAGAACCATGACATCCCCCTCTCCCAGCTCGAAATACGAGTTTTTTGTGGGTTTGGAAATGTCCTTCCTGAAGTTCAGATAGACGCCCCTTGTCCTGATCAGTTCGCACTGATCCGATTCCCGGCGGTGAACAATAATTCTCAGATGCGCGCCGGCATGTTCGAATTTCCCGTCACCCAGGTGTCTCAGGGCGTTGAATGTCATGAAATGCCTTTCCCTCAGCCGCTCGCTGACATTCTTGTACAGGATTTCATTGATTTTGA
>JAUCGI010000077.1 GCA_030378035.1 Desulfobacterales bacterium HSG2 | reverse complement strand
CATACTGGCCAAGATTTTGATACACATTTCCCATGTTGCTCAGGTCCGTACCCTCGCCCCTTCTGTCGCCGATTTCCTTCTTAATCGCCAAAGCCTGCTCGAAGTACCCCAATGCCTTGTCATACTGACCGAGATTGCCATACACATTTCCCATGTTGCCCAGGTCCGAACCCTCGCCCCTTCTGTCGCCAATTTCCTTATGAATCGCCAAAGCCTGCTCGTAGTACCCCAATGCCTTGTCATACTGACCGAGATTGCCATACACACTTCCCATATTGGTCAGGTTATTCCCCTCGCCCCTTCTGTCACCGATTTCCTTATGAATCGCCAAAGCCTGCTCGTAGTACCCCAATGCCTTATCATACTGGCCGAGATTCTGAAATACATTTCCCATGTTGGTCAGGTTATTCCCCTCGCCCCTTCTGTCGCTGATTTCCTTATGAACCGGCAAAGCCTGCTCGAAATACCCCAATGCCTTGTCATACTGGCCGAGCTTGTCATACACCACGCCCATGTTGGTCAGGTCGCCAGCCTCGCCCCTTCTGTCACCGATTTCCTTATGAATCGCCAAAGCATACTTGTGGTACCCCAATGCCTTGTCATACTGGCCGAAATTTTGATACACTACGCCTATGTTGCCAAGAAAGATAGTGATAGCTTGTTTGCTATCTGCTTTTTTCGCAAGGTACAGCCCTTTTTCCCATTTAGCAAGGGCTTCGGGATAGTTTGCATCATAAAATGCTTTTCCTCCTTCCTCCAGTAGGCGATCCATTTCAGTTATATTAGAGCTATTTTCCTTCTGCATCGTCTGCATTATCTGTATGGCTGTTTCCGGATTCTCCTGAATAAGCTTCTCTATTCCGGCTTTATCTTCCTTTTTCGTCGCCTCTGTGAATTGCCTGATAAATTCCTCTATGGAAAGCTCTACAATTACACCCGCCGCCCAAACCAGTACCATAAATACGCCGAATATGATCGTAAAAAATCGTTTTTTCATGCCTTTTGGCCTCCGTGTATCTTCAAGAATCTTGGCAAGTGTCCGAACCGCAGATTTTCACAGATTTTTCCCCTTGCCAATCTGCGGAATCGCTGTAACCCGCCAAATTTGCGGTTCTGATTTTATTTCCCGTAAAAAACAGCGTCAGCAGTTGAAAGAGACCCTGCCATAAATATCCCTAACAGGAATTTCAGCATGAACCGATCCCGGCATCAGCATGTCTTCCAAATAGTATGCCAAAAAATTCGGCCTGTGCAGTTAGCCTCGGATTCCGCGTCCGAGCTTTCATGTTCGGTAGTCTCAACGGGGATTTTTTCCTGAAAAATCCGCTTACAACCGCCATCTGCCTCTTAACTGCACAGGTCGAAAAAATTCGATTATCCATTGCCCCATGCCATGCTTTTAATGTTACACGATAAAATTTATCGTGTCAAGATAATTCAGATAATTCATTATTCAATTCAATTATTCAAGGTTTGGCTCCAATTTCTCTTCTAATTGAAAATAATACCTGAATTCCACATCCCCTGCTTTTTTAAAATTGCAATTATTAAGCATAACCCTCTCCGATCCACATTACATACCTTATTAATAAATATTATGCAAAACGGTGGATACTTGCACCATATTGTTCATAATGTAAACAGGCCGACATTGCCGACACTGATTTCATAAGCAGCAACCAATTTTGTTAAAGAAGGCGCAGATTTTTCCATGTTTTCGCACTGCCCTTTGATAATCCCGTACATTTGCGGTTTCAAAAAAACCTGATGATCGAGTGTCAGTTTTTTACACGCCGGAAGAGTTTCCAAAACTCTGAAATTTCGATTCAGACCTCCAAAGTTTCCGAAACTTTTAATGGAAATCCGAATTTTACATCCGTTACACTCGATGATCAAGTTTTCAAATTTGCCTGACCGTCAGAAATCTCTGGGGGAAACACAGAATCCGCGGAGTCACACAGAGCTAATATCTTGGCCACAAATTTTTCCCACACCCTTCGCGCCTTTTCTCTGCGCCTTTGTGCCTCTGTGTGGAATATAAAATCCTATAAAACTTCTGACCTCCGCGATCCTTTGCATCCAGTTTTCCGTATCAGTTATCTGCTACCTGTCTGGGCAATTGAACAATTTGCTCTTAACCTTAATCTTGCTCTGTTTTTGTCGCGATCAAGAGCAAGATTAAGATTATTCTGCATCAATATACCCTTTAATACAATCAAAAACCTCCGACCGGATCTCCCGACTTTCATTCGGCAACTGATGTCCTGCGCGTTTAATCCATTTTATTTCCGCTGTTCTGATCTTTTTCTCTACAAACGGCATGTTATATTTCCAGTCAACAACATCGTCATCCGTCCCCTGAATAATCAGAACCGGTTTTGAGATCGGCTCACAAGCTCTGATCCGCTTATCCCACTGATAAAGGGCACCCAACCATCTGAGAGACACATGCCGGATTCGAAGGGGATCATTTTTCAGAAATTCGACAAAATCCGGGTTCGATGAGCTGGCCCGGATACGACTGGGAACCGTTCTGACAAAAGGTCTTATCAGATAATAACCAGCTTTGGCCGGCATCCAGCACGCGAAGCGGACCAGGGGGGCCAGAAGAATGATTTTTTCAAAGACCTGCTTTTCCCGGGCGGTAAACATAAACTCAATGGCAACGGCCCCGCCGGTGCTGTGACCGATCATAAAATACGGCCCTGGCAGAGCGGGCCGGCAGATACCGACAAACGAATCAAGCACGGAAACATATTCGGAAAAATCCCCGATCTCACCCCGCTCACCTGTGGAAAGTCCGTGCCCGGGCTGATCATAAGCCGCAACTGCAAACCCCTGTTCCATACAGAAGCGTATCAGATGCCTTAATATGCCGGTCTGGTCAAAATAGCCGTGCAGCAGAAAGACGGTCCCTTTCGGGTCGTCGGGCAGAAAGATGTGGCCGGCCAGACGATATTTCCCCGAATCGAATGATCCGAAGAGATGCCTGATCGCGTTATCCTGCCCGGAAACATTTTCAAAATGAATTCCGTAATACCGGAAATAATCGACTGTCGGGGAATGGTGTTCCGGTTCAGTGTCAAAACAAAGCGGCTTCATGTTCGTTTTTACCTCCTGAATATCGTATTCAGCCTTCTTTTCCCTGTAAGATGATCCCATGGTACACCCTCCTGTGCAAATCATAAACAAAAATACCCCCAATATCATAATAAACGATCCGGAGACAAATGCCTGCCGGAGCTGAAGAAGTTCCATCATCAGGCCGGCAATCAGTGCTCCGGACATCATTCCCATGCTGTGCGACATGTTCATCAGCGCCATGACAGACCCCATGGCCTTGGTGCTGTTCCCTTTCCGTACCGTCATTGCGGAATGGGAGACGGTGGACATTCCCCCCCCGATTCCGAACAGAAGATTGGCGAAAAAGAGCCCCCAGAAGCCTGTCACCCATCTGAACGATATCATCGCGCTACTGACGATCAGTCCTCCGATTACAACCATCGCCTTTTTGCTGGCTCTGTCTGCCAGAACGCCCATGGGCCCCTGGGTCAGTCCGCTGACAAAGACACCGAGCATGACAAGGATACCGATGCGGGAACTGGAAAGTGAAAATTCCACATCCGCAAAAACAGGCAGAAAACTCCATATCATCCCGATACAAACGGTATAAGCCAGCCTGAAAAGAAAGAGTCCCCTGATCTCCCTGTCCCTGAGCAGTTGCTTCCACTCTGTCGGATATTCCCCGCGGCATGCTGCCCGTTCCGATCTTACGGGCGGAAGCAGAAGAATGCTTAAAAGAAAGGCTGCAAAAGAAAGCGCTCCCATACATAAAAAGGATGACCGGAGACTGACAAAATCGTTGAGCATTCCGCCGATCACCGGACCGAAGCTCAGTCCTGAGAACAACGACATATTGAAGAGTCCCATGACAGTGCCTTCCTGCCTGTCCGGTGTGATATCTCCCACATACGCCTGAACTGCCGGCATAATCATGGCGGACGCGATGCCCTGAATGAACCTTACTGTAATAAGGGCTTCAACTGTGTCTGAAAACACAAAGGCGACGGAGACCAGTGAGTATCCCAGAAGACCCGCCACAATAAGGGGTTTCCGGCCTTTCCTGTCCGAACGCCTGCCGAAATAGGGTAAGCAGAATGTCCTTGAAATGGAAAACGATGCGAATATCATCCCGATATACAGACCGCCGGCACCGAGGTCATGGGCATAGACCGGGAGCAGGGGAACGACGATTCCGACACCTGTTATTGTGGCAAACAGGGAAAAGCAGAGTGTGGCAAAAATTTTTTTATCCGATTTTTTCATAGACTGTCCGTTTGCGTCATTGGTTTTAATACTAACTTTTTTCATAGCACCCCGGACGTTTTTGGACAAGATTTTAATTATTTTGCTGACTGAACTTAAACGTGAACGTGAACTTAAACGTGAACGTGAGCCTATATGTTAACTATGGGACAGATTCAGGTTCAAGTTCAAGTTCAAGTTCAAGTACCTGGCCATAAATTTTCGGGTATCCTCTTATAATGGAAAATACTGGAAAACTTTTGGCCAGGTACTTAAGTTCAGGTTTAAGTTTAAGTTTAAGTTTAGGTTTAAGTTCAGGTTTAAGTTCACGATATCCCCTTTGAAGGTAGGATATTGCTACCTCTGAATACTGTCTTCACCCTATTGACTTTCCCCTCTGTTCCTGAAATGAATAAAATAAAAATTGGGGGCAGGGCAATCGCATGAAAATCGATATCATCAATAATTTAAGTATGTTTGCTAAAAATCGATAAAAATTTAACTTATTGATTTAATTGAGATTTAACACTTTCATGCGATTGCCCTGGGGGACTCAGGAAATTTTTTGGCCTGTTCTGTATGAACATTTCAGAAACTCTGACAAATGCTGTGAGCAGTATCATTTCAATGAATTAAATGTGCCGGCCTGTTTGTAATTTTTTACGGGACTTGGAATGCAAAGTTTCCGAAACTTAGGGTCTGAATCTTGCTCTTGCTCTTAATCTTAATCCTGTCGTGTCCGTTTGATAAAGATAAAGAGCAGGAGCAAGATAAAGAGCAGGAGCAAGATAAAGAGCAAGAGCAAGATAAAGAGCAGGAGCAGGAGCAGGAGCAAGAGCAAGAGCAAGAGCAAGAGCAGGATTAAGATTGGGAATCCTTAAGTTTACACTTATGATGGTAAAATCAGCACCAGGAATGTCAGTAAAGGCCGATGTGTCCGAACAGACTTGAAAGTCAGAAAATTCTGTACCGACAATTCAGGACGGCCGGTCGTGAAGAGGGCTGATACCATGACAGAACTGAAAATTGGCAGAAAGCCCCGGTTCGGGCTGACACATCCGGATTTGTCAATCTGGTCGGATGAAATGGCGATACCCAAGCTCCGGCTTACCAAGGTGATCCTGCAAGCCGTTCAGAATACAATTCACCGTGTGTCCACGGAAACTGAAGCGAATGCCAAAGCCGCTGGATAATCGGCAAAAATTACCAATCTCCTGACTACAACTTGGAAAATTCATCCCGATATCATAATAAACGATCCGAACGGATGTTTTTGGACAGGAGGTTTTATTTGAAGGTAGGATATTGCTACCTCTGAATACTGTCTCCACCCTATTGACTTTCCCCTCTGTTTTTGAAATGAACAGAATAAAAATTGGGTGACTTGGAAAATTTTTTAGCCGCCTGTATGAACATTTCAGAAACTCTGATAAATGCTGTGAGCGGCATTATTTCAATGAATTAAATGTGCCGGGCCAGTTTGTATTCCGAAACTTCGGAATGTAACTTTTACTGGACCCGGAATGGCAGGGGCTTTCAAAGTTTACGAAACTTCGGGTCTGAATCATATTCATGGTAAAATCAGCAGGAATGTCACTAAAGGCCGAACAGACTTGGAAGTCAGAAAATTCTGCACCGACAATTCAGGACGGTCGTGAAGATGGCTGATACCATGACAGAACTGAAAATTGGCAGAAAGCCCCGGATACGCCCAGTTCGGGCTGACACAACCGGATTTGTCAATCCGGCCGGAGTGTTTTGGATATGTCTGTTTTTTTCGGAAAGCAAGGTTATAATTTTGTGGATAATAAAAAAATGTCGGGTAACGCTATGAATCTTTATGCCAGTCTGATTATCGTAGGGTCTGTGGCCATTGGGCTTTCAGCATATCTGCCTCTTCAAATACCCGACAGATATACACTCATTGTGCTGATTCCCTCTACCGCTCTCTCCCTGATCCTTACTTTTATCGTCACAAAAAAGTCGTTGGAAAAGAAACATGGCGACGAAATGCGTGACAAGGAAGAGAAATATAAAAAAAAGATGGTCGAGCTGAAAAAAGAAATTAACACGGCAACTCTTGAAAAAACGATCAGGGACGGGACTAAGACGCTCATCAAAAACGCGCTGGACTATTTCAAGCTTGAAAATATCAAAAATGAAATGGGGGATTCTGCCGCGATAGCCAATCTCCAACTGGACAAATACGGTCAGATCATCGAACTGCTGGCCGACTTTTCCCTGATCCTTCCGGATATCAGTGAAAGCCGGGCGATAGTCCAGAAGGAAATCATCCATCAGATTGCCATCTATCAGATCGATGAAAAGCCCTTTTCCATGTTTTTGCAGAGGATAATGGACAAGTACATCGTAACCCTTAATAAAAAAATACAGGAAAGGACCAGCCAGAACAACCTGGGACTTATGAAGACCTGTCCGAAATGTGCGGAAAGGGTTATGCTGAAAGCCAATGTCTGCAAACATTGCGGACACGACTTCAAAGCAATCTCCATACAGCCTGTCCTTGAAACCGAAATCCTGGATCAGATGGAAAAGGGGAAAAAATTTTATCGTTCAGGTAATTATCCGGAAGCAATAGACGCTTTCACCCGTGTGACTGAATTAAAACCGGATTATGCACTTGGTTATTATAATCGGGCAGTCGTTTATTATAAGGTCGGCGACGGAGACGCGGCTGAAAATGACCTGAGGAAAGCATCCAGGTTAGGATATAAAAAAGCGGATAAACTGTTAGATAAAAAAAAGGTTGAAAAGGAACTAATCTGAGATGAACGTCGGACGGGGTTTGCAAGGTTTATAGTAATCGCGACCAAATAACATCCCATGCATGCTCGGCTCGGACTGACAAATCCGGGCCGCTGCCGGATTTGTCAGTCCGGCAGGAGCGGGAACGGGGAAGTTGTTCGGTCACAGATCCATAATTTTGTGGATAATAAAAAAACGTCGGGTAACGGGCATCCTTCATTTTGCCTGAAAAGTAGTTTACCCATAAATGAAGGATGCCGGGTAACGCTATGAATATTTATGCCAATCTGATTATCGTAGGGGCTGTGGCCATTGGACTTTCAGCATATCTGCCTTCTCAGTTGCCCGGCAAATATCCATCCGTTGTATTGGCAATTCTCTCTACAGCTATCTCTCTGATCTTTACTTTTATCATCACAAAAAAGTCGTTGGATAAAGAACATGGCGACAAAATTCGTGATAAGGAAGAGGAATATGAAAAAAAGATGATCGAGCTGGAAAGAGAAATTAACATGGCAACCCTTGAAAAAATGATCAGGGACGGGACTAAGACGCTCATCAAAAACGCGCTGGACTATTTCAAGCTTGAAAATATCAGAAATGAAATGGGGGATTCTGCCCCGATAGCCGATCTCCAACTGGACAAATACGGTCAGATCATCGAACTGATGGCCGACTTTTCCCTGATCCTCGGGGACATCAGAAGAAATCGGGTGATTGTCCAGAGGGAAATCATCCATCAGATTGCCATCTATCAGATCGATGAAAAGCCCTTTTCCATGTTTTTGCAGAGAATAATGGATCAGTACATCGTAATCCTTAATAAAAAAACAGAGGAAAGGAATAATCCGAAACGGATGAAGACCTGCCCGAAATGTACGAAAAGGGTTCTGGAAGCCAATGTCCGTAAACATTGCGGACACGAGTTCAATGCAATCTCCGTGCGGTCTGTCAAAATCCTGGATCAGATGGGGAAAAAATTTTATCGTTCAGGTAATTACCGGGAAGCAGCAGAGGCTTTCACCCGTGTGATTGAATTAAAACCGGATTATGCACTTGGTTATTATAATCGGGCAGTCGTTTATTATAAGGTCGGCGACGGAGACGCGGCTGAAAGTGACCTGAGGAAAGCATCCGGGCTAGGGTATAAAAAAGCGGATAAACTTTTAGATAAAAAAAGGGCTGAAAAGGAATTAATCTGAGATCCCATGCCGGACGGGATTTGCAATCCCGTCCGAACCGTTCTGTGTGGTCGGAAAAATTGCGGACGGGATTGCAAATCCCGTCCGGCATGGTAAAAAAAGGGCTGAAAAGGAATTAATCTGAGATGAAGGGACAGGTTTCACCCATGCCGGACATGCCGGACGGGATTTGCAATCCCGTCCGAACCGTTATGTGTGGTCGGAAAAATTGCGGAGGGGATTGCAAATCCAGTCCGGCATGGTCCTTATCCTTAAGTTTACACTAATGAATCTGAGATGAAGGGACAGGTTTCAGAAACCGGGTTCTTGGAAAGAACACATGCCGGATGGGATTTGCAATCCCGTCCGAACCGTTATGTGTGGGTCGGAAAAATTGCGGACGGGATTGCAAATCCCGTCCGGCATGGTAAAAAAAGGGCTGAAAAGGAATTAATCTGAGATGAAGGGACAGGTTTCAGAAACCGGGTTCTTGGGAAGAACATGGTTTCTCATGGTCGGAAAGTTTCAGAAACCAAGTTTGAAAAGACTTGGTTTCTCTTATGATCGGAAGAGAAAGTGGACTGGTGGTTTTTTTTAAAGATACTCCGGGCAGCGATCGCGCTCATACTTATGGGTGCAACCTTTCTTATTTTGTGGAGGAGCAGGGGGATTCTGACTTGGAAGCGGTCTTTGAAAGGGGAACTGAGAGCGTTAAAGAGAACCGCTGAAGAGGCGTCCCCCTCCAAAAAAGAAGGGATCCGGATTATTGAAAAGCGGTGCGGGGAAGTGCTTCATGCTTTTTCCCCGGAATTCGGCGAGCTCAGGGACCTCCCCCGCTTCATTACCTCAATCGCCGCGTGTTATTATCCCTGTTCGGACCGTCCTGAACTTCAGATTAAAATCGGTGCCTTTCTCCGGAGCCTTGAAGAATCTTTGGAACGATTTGACCGCATTCTTCAGCGGCCGGGTTTGAAGAGACTCCGTTCCGTCAGTATCCGTAATATCCGCTATTCACGGGAGCGGTACCTCCGGCTTTCAGAATCCCGTGTGTACAAATGGTATTTCCGATACAGAGAAAGATTCAGGAAAATCTTTCGGTTCCGTGTTCTTCTGTTTCCGGATCCTTTTACCTGGCTGATCTATCTCTCCCATCATCTGACGATCCTGGTCTTTACCAAGTATCTGATGGCGGATTTGTATCTTTTCTTCGGAAAACTGGCTTTGGATGCTTACGATGATGAAGGGCCTTCCGCACAGGAAGAGGAGGAGAAAGAGGAGGAGAAAGAGGAGGAGAAAGAGGAGGAGAAAGAGGAGGAGAAAGAGAAAGAGGAACTGGAAAAGACCTTGGAAGAACTCGGGACTCTGGAAGAAAGGGAGTCCCATGATGATCCCCGAATTCAGGATATCCGGAACCGCCTGACAAGGTTTCCGACTCTCCTGACTGCGGCCCCCGGTTTCGGTGAATGGAAGAATGCGGTCCATGAAGCTGCTGTGATTATCTCAGAAAAACATTTTCCGGAGTCAGAGGTTCCTTTGGAAGAGGCGGCGATCGGTCCTTTATTGGAAAAGACCCGCTCCTGGATAAGCACTTTCAGCAGGGGAGAGGAATACCCGCTTCTCCGCCGCTTTTACAGAATGCGTCTGGATACGCTGTACCGGGCGAAAAACCTCTCAGATGCCCTTCCGAAACCTCTCCGCAGTTTTATCAGAACCGCTTTCAAAAGCTACGGCTGGCTGAAATGGCCCATAAAAGTTTACCAACTGGCCCAAAAAATCTCCCCCTGGAGAATCGCCTTGGAAGTGGGATGGATAGCCGCCCGGAGGGTAAGTCTCGCCCATTTTTACGGAAAAAGCTTTGATAAAACATGCAGAGAACTGGACCAGGTCTATTGCCAGTCCCGGGAATTAAAAAAGCGGCGGTTGATAAGGTACTTGAAAAAAACTAAGGTGGAAAATAATGGACTATAAATATTTCATGGAAAAAGCACTGGAACAGGCTGACAGAGCCCTGTCCCGGGGCGAGTTTCCTGTGGGATGCGTGCTGGCATATCAGGACAGGGTCATTGTGACTGGCGCGCGGACTGGCACATCCGGAGATTCCGCTAATGAAACGGATCATGCGGAAATGATTGCATTAAGAGAACTTGCCGATCGGAAAGAAGCGACGGAGAAGCGTGAGATAAGCCTTTTCTGCACTTTGGAGCCTTGCCTGATGTGTTACGGCGCGATTCTGCTGAGTGGCATCGGAGAAATCGTCTATGCGTATGAGGACGTGATGGGAGGGGGCACCCGGTGTGATCTGAGCAAACTCCCTCCCCTGTACAGAGACCGCCAGATTTCAATTGTCCCGAACATATTACGCAACGAAAGCCTGAAACTCTTCAAAGCCTTTTTTGAGGCCCCTGAAAGCGATTATTGGAGGGGGAGTCTTTTGGCCGAATACTCGCTGGAGCAGGAAATTTAATGCAACAGTAAAAATTAATTTCATCAGCGGTCAGATCACGCTGATCTCCCGCGCTGTGGCAATGCCGTTCTCTTCGCAGAACTTCCGCGCCTTGCCGGTGAACCCGCCTGTGGAAAAAAACGCCGGAATCATCTGCTTATCCGGATGCTGCGCCGCGTAGACAGCGAGTTTCTCCATGAAATCCTCTGTCAGTGTGTGACTGACAGGGGACTTGGTCTTTTTGACCTCCGTCGCCAGCACCCTGCCGCAGTCCGACTCCGCGAGCACGTCCATTTCCATGTTCTTCCCGTCGGGTCTCTGAAATCTCACCCGCATTCTCACATCCGTGACATTCAGCCTCGTGTCATCTGCGACATTCGCAAAGTAGCGGGACGGGGAGAACCGCTTCCTGCTCCTGAACTCCGTCGCCAACTGATATTCCGCCATCTTCCCGGTGAGATGGCTGATCATTCCCCGGAGGGATTCCTTCTCGTCCCTCAGTTTTCTGAGTTCCTCCTGAAAGCTCCTCCTCATATCCGTTTTCTCCAGATTCGGCTGATATGTCGCGATCTCCTTCTCAAACCGGTGTCTGAGAATCAGGCAGAGCGTTCCGTCGGTAAGCCCCCGGTAGTCGATGTCCGAGCTGCCCTCGCAGATCAGGTCCGCACTCACCATGGTTTTCAGAAGTTCCCGGATATCCTTCTCACCGATCTCCAGGCCCAGTTCCCCCCTCAGCTCCCCGGGCGTCCATTCCCGCTCCGAATGCTTGCTGAGATGTAGCAGGATGTGCTTGGCGTTGACCGTGTTGATCCGTTTCAGCGACAGGTCGATGTACTCGCCCCATGTCATCTGCATCTCGGATTTGCGGAACGTGATTTCATGATGAACCGTCTCTATCACGCCATCTTCGGTGGTCAGGTCTCTGCCTTCGTAATCACTCTGAACCACGCAGGAGATAAAAAACGGGTCCGACATGCACAGCCGGTTGATCTGAAGCGCGCTCTCATTGGTGATCGGTTCCCTGTAAAATTCTGCGTACTTATAGACTGTCTGCAACCCGTCCTCCGGCAAAAGATACGGATTCAGAAACATGCGCTTCAGCCTGCCGGCCTCCAGGTAGGTGTCGATAATGTTAATCAGCCAGCCCACATAGGAACCGGTAACCAATAAGGGTGCGAGTTTGGATTCGGAAAGGTCGTGCCAGGTGCCGGGGATGGTTTTGTCCTTATACTGATGGTTTTCATCCGTATGGACATATTCGCCGGTGTTCTGAAACTCGTCCATGATGACCAGAAAACGCTGATCGTATAAACGGGCATACCGTTTCGGCGCGCTCGAGGCCGTCTGCCAGAGAAGATCATGATCTCTGTTTTTCTTATAATGCAACATGGAATCCACATCGATGACAACCTGTCTCAGTGATTTTGACTTGCCGTATTCCCTGATCTGTTCCATTGTCAGCGGAGAATCCACCGGGGTCTGGTCTCTTTCCAGAAAAGAGATGTACTGGGACGCAAAAGCGCAGTAATAGCCGACTGCAAAATTCGGAAACCAGACATTCCGTTCCGGGATGTTGATATAAAACGGGATCACCTCCCCGTTCTCGCTCCACAGCCGGTTGAAGATGCGCTGGACAATTGCGGTCTTGCCGCTTTTGCGGCGGGCAAGGATGGCCCTGGACTTGGAGAGCCGATCCGGTATCCGGCTGATCCATTTGTCAAGAAGGCCGAACTCCTTTTCCCGGCCTACGAGAAGGTCGGGATTGCCGATGATTTCGGGTAGGGGGTATTGCATGTTAATGACTCCTTTCGCTGTTTGTTTTCAAATCTTTCTTTTTTATTCCAAACGCCTCAAAATAACAGGCGTCACTTCGTCCGTCCTCAGCCAGTTCCGTTGTCTGGCCGATTCTTGCTCTTGCTCTTGCTCTTTCTCTTAATCCTGCATACTAGTCAACCCTGTCGAAGGCGGATGGAGGAGGAGCAAGAGCAAGAGAAAGAGAAAGAGAAAGAGGTCTTAGCTTGATGCGCATGTGCGCACAGCCCCGTATCGTCAAATTCGTTTCACAGACCTCCTGACGGAGCAATCTCGGAGATTGCCCCGGTTTTCAAGTTTTCGGGTACCGGGAAATTGGTCTTCCCGACTTCGGCTTCCGTCTCTTCCTGTCACTCATGACATTTCCCTCGTCAGTGCCCGAGTTTCGTCAGCGGTCAGAGCACGCTGATCTCCCGCGCTGTGGCAATGCCGTTCTCCTCGCAGAACTTCCGCGCCTTGCCGGTGAACCCGCCTGTGGAAAAAAACGCCGGAATCATCTGCTTGTCCGGATGCTGCGCCGCATAGACAGCGAGTTTCTCCATGAAATCCTCTGTCAGTGTGTGACCGACGGGGGCCTTGGTCTTTTTGACCTCCGTCGCCAGCACCCTGCCGCAGTCCGACTCGGCGAGCACGTCCATTTCCATGTTCTTCCCGTCGGGTCTCTGAAATCTCACCCGCATTCTCACATCCGTGACATTCAGCCTCGTGTCATCTGCGACATTCGCAAAGTAGCGGGACGGGGAGAACCGCTTCCTGCTCCTGAACTCCGTCGCCAGCTGATATTCCGCCATCTTCCCGGTGAGATGGCTGATCATTCCCCGGAGGGATTCCTTCTCGTCCCTCAGTTTTTCCAGTTCCTTCTGAAAACTCCTCCTCAGATCCGTTTTCTCCAGATTTGGCTGATACGTCGCTATCTCATCCTCAAATCGGTTCCTCAGAATCAGACACAGGGTGCCGTCACTCAGCCCCCTGTACTGAATATCCGAGCTGCCCTCACAGATCAGGTCCGCACTCACCATGTTTTTCAGAAGTTCCCGGATATCCTTCTCACCGATCTCCAGACCCAGTTCCGCCCTCAGCTCCCCGGGCGTCCATTCCCGCTCCGAATGCTTGCTGAGATGCAGCAGGATGTGCTTGGCGTTGACGGTGTTGATCCGTTTCAACGACAGGTCGATGTACTCGCCCCACGTCATCTGCATCTCCGATTTGCGGAACGTGATTTCATGATGAACCGTCTCTATCACGCCCTCCCCGGTGGTCAGGTCTCTGCCTTCGTAATCACTCTGGATCACGCAGGAGATAAAAAACGGGTCCGACATGCACAGCCGGTTGATCTGAAGCGCGCTCTCATTGGTGATCGGTTCCCTGTAACATTCTGCGTACTTATAAACGGTCTGCAAGCCGTCCTCCGGTGAAAGGTACGGATTCAGAAACATGCGCTTCAGCCTGCCGGCCTCCAGGTAGGTGTCGATAATGTTGATCAGCCAGCCCACATAGGATCCGGTGACCAGCATGGGCGCGAGTTTGGATTCGGAAAGATCATGCCAGGTGCCGGGGATGGATTTGTCCACATACTGATGGTTTTCATCCATATAGATGTATTCGCCGGTGTTCTGAAACTCGTCCATGATGATCAGAAAACGCCGATCATATAGCTGGGCATAACGACCCGGCGCGCTGGAGGCGGTATCCCACATCATGTCAAATCCGGTTCTTTTCTCATAGTATGTCATGAGAAAATCGGAATCCTCCGCCAGTTGCCTGAGATTTTTGGACAATCCGTATTCCCTGATCTGCCCGAGTGTCAGCGGATTCGTTGCCAGCGACTCATCCCGTTCCAGAAATGAGATATACTGGGACGCGAATGTCCGGTAAAAATTCACGGCAAAATCCGGAAACCAGATTTTGCGCTCCCTGATATTGATATAAAACGGGATCACCGGCCCGTTCTCGCTCCACAGCCGGTTGAAAATACGCTGGACAATTGCGGTCTTGCCGCTTTTGCGGCGGGCAAGGATGGCCCTGGACTTGGAGAGCCGGTCCGGTATCCGGCTGATCCATTTGTCAAGAAGGCCAAATTCCTTTTCCCGGCCCACGAGAAGGTCGGGATTGCCTATGATTTCGGGTAGGGGGTATTGCATGTTTATGACTCCTTTTTGCTGTTTATTTTTAAATCTTTCTTTTTCCGTGTCCGCATGTATGAAAAAATCGGGCTTGGCTCCATTTTCGGCCACAAACCCGCATATATTGGCCATATGCTTTTATAGCATATCAACCACGAAGTTATCGCGGCGACAATGTTATTTTTTTCCAAACAGGTTCGAGGCATTCTTCCAGGGCTTCTGATGCACTTTCACGAACACCTTTGTCTTTATCCTTCATATAAGCGATAAACAGGGGCCTGACTGCACGGATATCTTCAATCTCTCCCAATGCTTTTGCCATATTGCTGCGAACCTGTGAGCTTTTTTCATTCTTTAACATGGCGATTAGGAGATCAACTGCGTCCGGGCCTCTGATCTTTATCAGTGACCTTGCCAAGTCGTCTGTATTGCCTGACTCCGGTCCATTATTCTTTAACATGGCAATTAAGAGGGCAAGGGCGCGGGGGCCTTTAATCTCTTCCAACGCTTCTGCTACTTTTCCGAGAGTCCGTGAGTTTTGTTCATCCTTTATCATGGCGATCAGGATGTCAATGGGCGCATTTTTAAACTTTACCAAAGCTATTGCCGCTTCTCCTCGGACAATGTTGGATTGATCGCTTTTCAGAGCAGCAATTAAAGGGTCAACTGCACGAATATCTTCTATATTTCCCAAAGCCCTTGCCGCTTCTTCTCGGACATGGCTGGATTTATCGCTTTTCAGAGCAGCAATTAAGGGATCAACCGCACGAATATCTTTTATATTTCCCAAAGCTCTTGCCGCTACCCCGCGAAGGAAGAACTGCCGTTTCTTCTTCCATTTCCTTCCTTTCTTCCTTCTTTTCTTTTTAATTCTTCTATGGGAGACATCATGCCTTAAGACATCAATTAAAACCTCAACCGGGCGAATGTCTCCGATTTCTCCTAATGCCGCTATTGCCCCGGCGCGAATTCTGAATTCTTCATCATTATTTTTTAATACATCAGTTAAAGGCTCAACCGCGCGGGGATCCTTTATTTCCCCCAAAGCCTCTGTTGCTCTTTTTCGAACACGCACATTATCATTCTTTAAGGCATCAATTAAAAGTTCAACCGCGCGGGAATCCTTTATTTTCGCCAGAGCCTCTGCTGCTTCTGTTCCCAGATTCCAACTGCCTTTTCCATGAAGTTTAACTGTGATAATATGCTTTAAGGCAGCAATTAAAGGTTCAACCGCGCGAATGTCTCCGATTTTCCCTAATGCCCTTGCCGCCATAGCGCGAACGCGAACACGGAATTCTTCATTCTTCAATATATCAATTAAAAGTTCAACCGCGTCATGGGCTTTAATCTCTCCGATCTCCCGTGATGCCATTTTTTGAAGATCCGGGTCGTTATAATTCTTTGAAGCATCCATCAGAGGCATAAGTGCGCGAGTATCTTCAATCAGGCACTGCACCAGCACCCATGCAGCTTCTCCGCGAACCTCCGGGTCTTTGTCATTCTTTAAAGCATCCATCAGAGGCACAAGTGCGCGAGGATCTTGAATCAGCCCCAGCCCCCGAGCTGCGGCTATGCGAACCTGTGGGTACTTATCTTTCTTCAAAACGACAATTAAAGGCTCAACCGCACGGGAATCTTCAATCATACCCAGCGCCCACGCAGCCTCTATGCGAACATCCGGGTTCTTATCCATTTTCAAAACGGCAATTAAAGGTTCAACCGCGCGGAGAGGTTTGTTTCGCATCAGCGCCAGAGTATCTACTCCTACTATGCGGTCATCCGGATGCTTATATTGCAAACATTCAATCAACTGATCTGTATCATCTAATCGCGGGCACGCGGTCAGAAGAAGCGGGCAGACAAATACAAATACCAAGCAGACAAGACCTGCGAGGTTTCCAAAAGTTCGGAGGTCTTCGGATCCCTTTTTAGAAAGAGGGTTGAAGAAAGTATATGGTCTCATAATTGCTAATTTCCTTATGCGGTTTTATTTTCGGCCCCGTTATCCGGGATGCGACTCTTAATTCTCCAGCACCTTGACAACAGCAGGAAAATAAAAAGAAATTGGACAAGCACCGGCAGGGTTCCGTTTATCAGACTGCTTCTGAAAACCGGAAGAAACACGGCTAACAGCGCGTCATTTCCTGACTCTGACAAGAGTATTGCCGGCAGCAGATAAAATATCAGCAGGTATATGAGCGCGGCAATATCGGCTCTGACAGATGCTTTTTTCAGGTTGACATAAATCAGCAGACACAGATCTCTTAACCAGAAACATAACAGATTGAAAAAATATATGGCAGACAGCACACCGATTTCTTCCGGCAGGGCTGTCTTGTTTTTTACCAGTAACACAGTGAATATTATCACCCAAAGGGCAAACGTGACAATGAATGTGATCATCCAGAGGGGCAGATTCCGCTGAAATTCCCTCCAATCTCTTTTCCTGATGTTATCAGCCAGCAATCTGAAACCGACAATATTTTTCGGCTCACAAAACGCCGTGATATATGTGATGACAATGCCGATTCCCAGGGAAAGACACAGACCCGCCATTAAGTAATCCGTGAATTTCAGCCCCCTGATATTGGCCGTGAATCCGGAACAGCAGATCATAAGCGTCATCAGAAAGGATACCCATACCCAGGGGCCGTTTGAGAACTGGAATTCGGTTCTCATATTTCTGTACAATCCGACAAACGCCCAGATCAGAAAGATAAGGAGCATAAACATGACGAAATCAGGATATGAGAATTCAAACATATACCATGTGATTTCAGATTCTTGAAAGATTGAGCTTAAGCCATATAAGTTTATAGAGTGATATATATTATCAAAGTATTTTGCCTTCGGTCCAATAAAGAGGAGAAGCAAAATAAGCGGCCCGAGGAAATAAAACGAGCTGTTGATCTTCTTCCTGTCTCTGCCTCTTCTGATTCCTATCAGAACCAGCAGGAGTGACACCGCATGGATAAGCACACCCGCACAGATCGTTATCACCAAAAGTTTAATGTGGGTGACCGTTTTAAACAGATACAGAG
Source organism: Desulfobacterales bacterium HSG2 (assembly GCA_030378035.1). Taxonomy (GTDB): domain Bacteria; phylum Desulfobacterota; class Desulfobacteria; order Desulfobacterales; family 4be13; genus JAUCGI01. Next base: position 4,639 of record JAUCGI010000077.1, on the reverse strand, counting down.
AAGATACAAACCAGACGGCAATGCAGAACATTCCTCCGTACCAGGGGTATATTGTGCTTCCGAACAGTTTTCCGATTACCATTTCCCATGGGGACGATGAGGTTACCCGCTGGCTGTCCCATGTCCTCTGATTCACCTCGTCAATAAGGGATTCGCAGCAGAGCTTGGTTCCCCATACAAATACCAGGCCTCCGAATATCAGCACTGATACTAACCGTAATATTATCAAACAGGTCAGGTAAGATTCTGCAAGATAAGGATAACCTGCCACAAAAAAGATCGCCCCCAGCACTAACGGCATGATGATCAGTCTGCCGGGAGTGAGTTCCAGCCATATATTCCTTTTAAGTTCAGGATTGCTGATGAATAATTCTTTTAACATGTTTTTTGTCCGATGCCAGTTAATCGTTACTGATTCTAACAGATTTTGTAGCCCGAATCTGCTTTTTAACACAGAGAACGCAGAGGACGCAGAGGATCGCAGAGTCTCTATTCCGAATCTCTGCGGTCCTCTGCGGCCTCCGCGTTTTTCTAACCACATTTTAACGCAGAGGATCGCAGAGTCTCTATTCCGAATCTCTGCGGCCTCCGCGTTTTCCTAATCAACGCTGTCGGAGGCTATGCCCGCAACTCCGCCGTTTCAAGATATTGATCCTGAATGCTCTGTTTTTTCACATAAAACTCCTTCACGGTCACATTCGCATTCATCAGAGATTTCAGCAAATCATGCTGTTCTTTTCCATCCCCTGTGAAATCCAGGGTGATCTCACTGTCATGAATTCTCACGTTTTCAACATGACCTGTTTTTTCAAGAAGTCCTGTTATGCTATCCGGAATATTCAGCACCCGGATACGGATCCGCCTTGCTTCAAAACTGCCCGCGGATATGTCCCTGTCAACAATTCTGCCATCCCTGAGAATCAGAATATCGCCTGCATACTGCTCCAGCTCGTACAGAATATGGGAAGAGACAATCAGGGTCTTTCCATCCCGGTTTAATTCCAGAAACAGTTCCGATAAGGCATTTCTTGATTCAGGATCCAGGCCCGACGCGGGTTCATCCAATAACAGAAGTTCTGGATCATGGATCATCGCCTGACCGATTGCAAGGCGCTGCCTCATCCCCCTTGACAAGTTCCCGACTTTTTCACGGAATTTGTCCTTCATATCCAATTTTTCAACAAGCGATTCAACTCTGTCGGGGATCCGTTTTTTTTCCAGCTTCTGAGCCATGGCAAAATAGGTCAGCGACTGCCGAACCGTGAGCGAATCATACAATCCGAAAAAATCCGGAAGAAATCCCATCATCTGATGACATTTCCTCGGCTCTTTCAATATGTCAACCCCTCTGACAGATATTCTCCCGCCAAAAGGTTTTGTCAAGGCTGCGAGACATTTCAGCAGCGTGGTTTTTCCGGCCCCGTTGGGTCCCACAAGCGCTGTGACCGAACCGCTTTTTATTTTAAATGACACATCGGCCAGCGCACGTTTGCCCGGATATTCATAAATCAGATTTTCAACATTGATCATGAAACAAATCCTTTGCATGGTTTCGTTCCTGGTTCCAACAGATTTTGTGGTTCCGTATCATTTCAGGCGGTCAGGAAAACGCAAAGACCGCGAAGACCGCGGAGGACCGCAGAAATTCGGATGAGACTCTGCGATCCTCCGCGGTCTCCGCGTCCTCTGCGTTAAAAAACAGATTCGGACCACAAAATCCGTCAGAATCAGTTTCGTTCAATGGGATTTCCCGATAAATTGCATGTCGGAGTAAGAAGCCGCCGGCAACACGACAGTCTGACATGAAAACATTAGGATTATAATCTGAATATAAAATGTTTGTCAAGCAGAAAATCGGTTTACGAACAAATTCAGGCAAAAAATCCGTAAGAATCTGTGTGAACACGCTTTGGGTCAGCCAATACCGCCGACTTATCCACAGACAATCATCTGTAAATTCATATAAGATTATCCCCCGACGGTCAGCCAATACGCCTACCACCAAGTTATCCACAACCCCCTCCATTCAGACGGTCAGAACACACTGATCTCCCGCGCTGTCGCAATGCCGTTCTCCTCGCAGAACTTCCGCGCCTTGCCGGTGAACCCGCCTGTGGAAAAAAACGCCGGAATCATCTGCTTATCCGGATGCTGCGCCGCGTAGACAGCGAGTTTCTCCATGAAATCCTCTGTCAGTGTGTGATCGACGGGGGCCTTGGTCTTTTTGACCTCCGTCGCCAGCACCCTGCCGCAGTCCGACTCGGCGAGCACGTCCATTTCCATGTTCTTCCCGTCGGGTCTCTGAAATCTCACCCGCATTCTCACATCCGTGACATTCAGCCTCGTGTCATCTGCGACATTCGCAAAGTAGCGGGACGGGGAGAACCGCTTCCTGCTCCTGAACTCCGTCGTCAACTGATATTCCGCCATCTTCCCGGTGAGATGGCTGATCATTCCCTGAAGGGATTCTTTCTCTTCCCTCAGTTTTCTGAGTTCCTCATGAAAGCTCCTCCTCAGATCCGTTTTCTACAGATTCGGCTGATACGTCGCTATCTCATCCTCGAACCGGTTTCTCAGAATCAGGCACAGGGTGCCGTCACTCAGCCCCCTGTACTGAATATCCGAGCTGCCCTCACAGATCAGATCCGCACTCACCATGGTTTTCAGAAGTTCCCGGATATCCTTCTCACTGATCTCCAGCCCCAGTTCCTTTCTCAGCTCCCCGGGCGTCCATTCCCGCTCCGAATGTTTGCTGAGATGCAGCAGGATATGCTTGGCGCTGACCGTGTTGATCCGTTTCAGCAACAGTTCGATGTACTCGCCCCATGTCATCTGCATCTCCGATTTGCGGAATGTGATTTCATGATGAACCGTGCCGATCACGCCCTCTTCGGTGGTCAGGTCTCTGCCTTCGTAGTCACTCTGGATCACGCAGGAGATAAAAAACGGGTCCGACATGCACAGCCGGTTGATCTGAAGCGCGCTCTCATTGGTGATCGGCTCCCTGTAAGACTCGGCATATTTATAGACGGTCTGCAAGCCGTCCTCCGGCGAAAGGTACGGATTCAGAAACATGCGCCGGCCTCCAGGTAGGTGTCGATAATGTTGATCAGCCAGCCCACATAGGACCCGGTGACCAGCATGGGCGCGAGTTTGGATTCGGAAAGGTCGTGCCAGGTGCCGGGAATGGTTTTGTCCTGAGCGGTCCGGCATTCCTGGTCCCGGTAAACATATTCGCCGGTGTTCTGAAACTCGTCCATGATGACCAGAAAACGCCGATCATATAGCTGGGCATAACGACCCGGCGCGCTGGAGGCGGTATCCCACATCATGTCAAATCCGGTTCTTTTCTCATAATATGTCATGAGAAAATCGGAATCCTCCGCCAGTTGCCTGAGATTTTTGGACAATCCGTATTCCCTGATCTGCCCGAGTGTCAGCGGATTCGTTGCCAGCGACTCATCCCGTTCCAGAAATGAGATATACTGGGACGCGAATGTCCGGTAAAAATTCACGGCAAAATCCGGAAACCAGATTTTGCGCTCCCTGATATTGATATAAAACGGAATCACCTGCCCGTTCTCGCTCCACAGCCGGTTGAAGATGCGTTCGACAATTGCGGTCTTGCCGCTCTTTCTGCGGGCAAGGATGGCCCTGGACTTGGAGAGCCGGTCCGGTATCCGGCTGATCCATTTGTCAAGAAGGCCGAACTCCTTTTCCCGGCCCACGAGAAGGTCGGGATTGCCGATGATTTCGGGTAGGGGGTATTGCATGTTTATAACTCCTTTTGCTGTTTATTTTTAAATCCTCAGATATTTTTTACATGAAATCAATCGTATCTGTTTTTTTCATTAGTTTTCCTGTTTCGTTCAATGCGACGATTATTTTCTGATAGTGCAGAATATCATCAAAAGTAAGTTCACGTCCTTTTCTGTCTCTCAGCCATTTCTGAGCAGGCTGATAACCGCCGATATAAAATTCCCATGCTGTCACAGGGATTTTGTCAAAATACTGCCCGTCATTTATCCATATCCGACCGATTTTATTATTTTTGTCTGTGATTTCAAAATCTTTTTTAACGATTTTACGGCTTATGACATTGTCGCCGTCCCGGGGATAAGTTGTGACAAACTGTTCCACCTTAGGATTTTCCAACAAATGGATGGTGCGAAGCTCTCTTCCGAGTCTGACAAGCTTCCGGAAAGTTTTTTTATCTTTGGGATACGGAACACGGGGGAAATCTGTTTTCAGAAATTCCTTGTATCTCTCACGGTAGGTCGGAGAGTGGAGCACGGCGTAAATGTAGTCAAGGATGTCCATGGGGGCAAAGGTGTTTTTTCTTCTGTCTTCTTTCTCAGGAGCAAAGGTCAGTTTCAGAGATTTTGCGATTCGTCTGACTATGTTTGTGTCAAGATTGGGTTTGCGTTCTTTATTGTCGTCAAAGGTTTGCTGTCCGTTGGTTTCGGGGTAGAGATAGAGGGGACCAATACTTTCTCCACCTTTATTATCTGAACGAATTAATCCATCTCCAATAATTTTGTTTGAAATAAAATAATATGTTTGTCTTTCCGGGACTTGCTGTCTTCTGAAAACCAATCCCACATTTTTGCCTTTGATGAAGTGTTGCATGACATTGCCT
>JAUCGI010000076.1 GCA_030378035.1 Desulfobacterales bacterium HSG2 | reverse complement strand
TGCGAACGGTGTTTTCCGATTGGATGTGGCCCGGGCCGTCGAGGAGAAAGACAATGCATGGAAAGTGAGAGCGGTGCGCGAACCGATCGGCGAAAGCAATTACTACCGCAGTGACGAAGTTCAGGCTGACATACCCTCAGACTCAGCCGGAACTGCCGATTCGCCGGCAACGGTTTCGGTGACTCCGGAACTGGCACTGAAGGACACCGGCATATCCCTGCCCGCGGCGGAAACCGGCGACTTCAACGTGGAAAAGGGCTGGACATACACCCTGTCCGACGGGGCTCAGTTCCGGATTCCCGGAAATGCCATCCCCACCAAAGAGAAAGAGGTGAATGTCCTGATCGAACCCCGGGTCGAAGGTGTGCCTGACAATGCCGAGGACATTGTTGTGGGTTACGGCTATTCCATATCTGTTTATGAGAAAAAAAGCCGCAGGGAGATACTGACGCTGAACAAGGGTAAGGAGATGGTGATCACCTTCCGCTGCACCGAGGCCCAGTTGAACGGGCAGAACGTGCAAAGTCAGGATATCCGTCCCGCGTCATTTATGGATTCGACCGACGCGTGGCAGTCGCTCAAGAGTTTTACCATCAAAGAGGATACGGAGGACAAGACATTCAGGATCGACTTCAAAGCGGATCATTTCGGTGTGTGGGCACTGGCCGCGACGCGATCCGCCGCGCCAACCGGTGATGTGGAAAAGGGTGATGTGAACAAAAGCGGAACCGTCGGACTGGACGACGCCATTCAGGCTCTGAAAGTCTGCACGCAGTCTTCGTCGGCCGCTTTCAAAGAGGCGGATGTCAACGGAGACAAAAGGATCGGACTGGAGGAGGTGATTTATATCCTTCGGACGCTTGCCAAATAATCCGGTTGACGGTTGACGGTTGACGGTTTCCGGTTGACGGTTTCCGGTTGACGGTTTCCAGTTGACGGTTGTTGGAAGGATTAACCCTCAACTAACAAGCGGCAACTGCTAACCGTCAACTGTCAACCGTCAACCGTCAACTGAAAACCGTCAACCGTCAACCGTCAACCGTCAACCGTCAACCGATTTACAAAGGAGAAAATTATGAAGTTTGCACTACAATCAGCCATCATCATTTTTGTACTGGCAATCACCGCCATTCCGGTTCATTCTGACGGGATGCACCCGCGTGGCATTCAATTGGACGGGAGCGTCGGCAATGCCGGAAAGCTTAATCTGCCGGGCCCGGATTATGACATCAGGGCCGAATACGGTCAGCAGGCCGGAACAAATCTGTTTCACAGTTTTCACCGGTTCAATATCCATTCCGATGAGACCGCAACCTTCAGCGGACCACCTTCGCTTCAGAACATCATCAGCCGTGTCACCGGCGGGGATTCGTCGTGGATTGACGGGCAGTTGCGTTCCGACATTGCCGGGGCGGACATGTATCTGCTGAATCCCGCGGGCGTGATGTTCGGGCCCAATGCGTCCCTGGATCTGGGCGGGTCGCTTCATGTCAGCACGGCGGATTATCTGCGCCTGGGGGAGAGTGACCGGTTTTATGCCGTGCCCCATGCGAATGACGTGCTCTCTGTTGCCGCTCCAGCGGCCTTCGGTTTTCTGGACAGCGATGTCGCACCGATCTCTGCCGAGGGGAAAGGAGAACTTACAACAGAGGTGTGGGGCGAGGCGTATGACAACTGGGATGATTGGCTGGAAGAGAATCCTGCCGGCCTTGCTGTCCCGGAAGGTGAAACCATCTCTCTGACAGGCGGAGATATTGAGATAACAAAGGGGACGCATGCCCCTTATGAAGATGAATATGGAAATCCTTACACATCTGCGGGGGCAAATCTCAGCGCGCCCGAAGGAGAGATCAGGATTGCCAGCGTCACCTCTCCGGGTGAGGTGGAGACTGGTTCCCAAGTTTCGGGTTTCAAATTTCAGGTTTCAAAAGGCGGAAATATAAAGATTTCCGACAAGTCGGTTGCGGATGTCAGCGGAGACAGAGGCGGAAGTATTTTTATCCGCGGCGGACGATTTGAGATGACCGACAGTAAGGTCACGAGCTACACCCGGGGAGATCAGGATGGCGGAGTGATAGAGATTCAGGCGGATCATTCGGACGTGCGGAACTCGGAAATCGTCGCTGATACCGAGGGTGCCGGAAAAGGCGGTGACATCGTCCTTACATCGGCTGATACGCTGAAAGTTTCAAATACCCTTGTTTACGCGGGCTCACTTGATGAACAAAACGGAGGGGATGCCGGAAATATTGAGATCGAAGCCAGGCAGACAACCCTGACGGAGGGGGCCTTTGTCAGCAGCAGCACTTATGGTCCCGGGCAAGGCGGCGATATTGTTATCAAAGCGGCTGATACGCTGATGATTTCAGGACAGAATGAAGCGGGTGACAGGACGGTTATTTCAAGTGATTCTGGAGACAAGGTAACCAGTGCGGAAGGCAATGCCGGACGGATTGCCATCGAAGCCGGCCAGATAATACTGACAGACGGGGCCTTTGTCAGCAGCGACACCTATGGGCCCGGGCAAGGTGGCGATATTGTCATCAAAGCGGCTGATACGCTGATGATTTCAGGACGAAATGAAGCGGGTAACGGGACGATCATTTCAAGCGATTCGGGAGGCAATGAGACCCGTGCGGAAGGCAATGCCGGACGGATTGAGATCGAAGCCGGCCAGATAACCCTGACAGACGGGGCCTCAGTCAGAAGTAACACTTATGGGCCCGGCAATGCCGGGCATATTGAGACAGAGGCCCGCCAGATGGAACTGAAAGACAACTCCCAGATTAACGTCAGCACATGGGGACACGGCGAAGGCGGCACCGTCACCGTCAAAGTAGCTGACACGCTGACTTTTTCAGAGGGATCAGAAGATGAGACGCAGGGCGGTATTCTTGCCAACTCGAACTTTAAGGAAGGCGACGGAGGCAGTGCCGGGAACATTAAGATAGACGCCCGTGAGATAACAATCACGGACTGGTTGGAGATTTCCAGTACCACATGGGGGCATGGCAAAGGCGGAACAATTACCGTCAGTGCGGATGACACTTTGGAAATTTCAGCTTCTGACACGAGTTTATTTTTTATCACTACATGCGGCATATTTACCAGGTCGAACGGCATATCCCCCGAGTCAGGCTCGGGTGCCGATATGGATATTTCCGCGGCGACAGTCACCCTTTCAGGCAAAGCGGCAATATCCGCTTCAACCGAGGGCGGAGGAGATGCGGGCGATATCCGTCTGACATCAGATCAGCTTGAGTTGGATAACGGTGCTTCTGTTTTTTCGGCGAGCCACTCCGAGGAAAACGCCGGCGAGGCCGGTACGATCACAGTCAACGCCACTGATTCGGTCAGACTGACCGAAAACAGCGCGCTGACCACCGAGGCCGAAGGCGCGGGCGGCGGCAAGATATTCGTGAACGCGGGAGACAAAATTTATCTGCTCAACGGCAGAATCACCAGCAGCGTGAAGCAGGGCGAGGGAAAAGGCGGCGACGTCACAACGAATTCGGAATTCGTCATCCTGAATCACGGGGATATCACCGCCAATGCCGAGGAGGGGGACGGCGGGGCCATTTTCATCGTGACGGACAATTACCTGAAATCATCGGACAGCGAAGTCACCGCCACCTCAGCACGGGGCAATGACGGAACTGTGAGAATCGAGGCCCCGGATGCTGACATCAGCAGCGAGCTGGTCATTCTCCCGGAGACCTTCATCGACGCGGCCAAGTGGATGAAAACGCCCTGCGCGGCCCGTTCCGGCGAGAAGACGAGCCGCTTTGTGATAAAAGGGCGGGACGCCGCCTCGACCGTATTCGATGGCTGGCAGCCGAGTCCTCTGCTGTGGCTTGAAAACAGAGATAAGGAATAGAGAGACCTCCGAGGTTTTAAAAACCTCGGAGGTCTTTACACGCCTTTACACGCACGAGAGGAGAATTATGAAATTCGCACTACAATCAGTCATCATCATTTTTGTACTGGCAATCACCGCCATTCCGGTTCATTCTGACGGGATGCACCCGCGTGGCATTCAACTGGACGGGACACTCGGCAATGCCGGAAAACTTGATCTGCCGGGCCCGAATTATGATATTAAGGCCGAATACGGTCAGCAGGCCGGAACAAACCTGTTCCACAGCTTTCATCAGTTCAATATCCATTCTGATGAGACCGCGACCTTCAGCGGACCGTCTTCGGTTCAGAACATCATCAGCCGTGTCACCGGCGGGGATCCGTCATGGATTGACGGAACGCTCCGTTCCGCAATCAGCGGCGCGGATTTGTATCTGCTGAACCCGGCAGGCATGATGTTCGGGCCGAATGCCGCTCTGGATCTGGGCGGTTCGTTTCATGCCAGCACCGCGGACTATTTGCGCCTGGGGGAAAACGAACATTTTTACGCCATGCCTCCTAAGAATGAGTTGCTGTCCGTTGCGGCGCTGACGGCTTTCGGTTTTCTGGACAATGAGGACCTCCGAGATTCCGGAAACCCCGGATCTCTGACCGTCGAAGGACGGGGAGAGATCACAGAGGAGGAGTGGAACGACAATCCCGGCGGCCTTCATGTTTCCGAAGGCGAAACAATATCCCTGATCGGCGGAAACATTGAGATAAAAAAAGGCACGTCCTACATGATTCGGAAAGCTGACGAAAACGGGGATCCGGTCTTTGATCAGGAATTTGACGAACTGGGTTATCCCGTGTATGAGACAGAACTTGATGAGAGCGGCGAGCCGGTATTGGATGAGGACGGAGGGCCGGTATATTCGCTTGATGAGAACGGCAATCTTATCCCGCTGTATGTGTCTGATGAGGACGGCAATCCCATGCCCGCAACGGAAACGACATACCCGGGAGAGATCAGATCGCCTGGCGGACGGATTAATCTGGCAGGCGTTTCGGGCGCGGGTGAGGCGGTTCCGACCCCGTCCGGTCTGGATGTCTCCTCTTTTGAAAAATCAGGGAACATAACGGTTTCCGAGGGGGCACGCCTGAATGTCAGCGGAAGCGGAGGGGGTGCGGTTTACATTCGTGCCGGCCGGTTTGAGCTGGACAGCAGCGTAGTGGAGGCGGACACGCACGGAACAGGAGACGGCAGGGGCATAGATTTGTGCGCGGATGAGGTGGAAATCACTCATGGCGGGCGATTTGCCAGCCATACGTTCGGGCCCGGCCGGGGCGGCGACATAAAAATTCGGGCAGGCGATGCTGTCACTCTTTCCGGTCAGGACAGTTACGGTTTTGGCAGTGAAATTTCCACGACCGCGGAAGGGGAATTCGAACACGCGGGAAACGGGGGTACGATTGAACTGACAGCAGGAGGATTATATCTTGATGAGGGGGCGGAGATAAAAGCGATCACCAACGGTTCGGGCCGGGGCGGGGATATAAGCATCAGAGCAAGTGACACGGTCAGCCTTTCCGGCGGCGGCATTTTCGTGAATGCGCAGGGCGAGACAGATCAGGCGGGTAACGGGGGCACGATTGAATTGGAGGCGGAACGACTGCATCTTGACGGAGGCGCTGAGATTGGTGCGAGCACCTTGGGACCCGGGCAGGCCGGCAATATAAGGATACATGCAAACGGACCCGTCACTCTCTCCGGTGAGTCCGCTGACGGTTATGTGAGCAGAATTGCTTCAAACGCAGAGGGCGAAACAGACCTGGCTGGGAACGGCGGCACCATTGAACTGGAGGCGGAACAACTGCATCTTGACGGAGGCGCTGAGATTGGTGCCACCACTTTCGGCCCGGGCCGGGGTGGTAACATAAAAATTCAGGTGAGCGATGCTGTCACCCTCTCTGGTGAGTCCAGTGATCTCATGGGTGGCAAGCCGAATGCGAGCGGAATTTCTTCAAATGCACAGGGCGAAACAGACTCGGCCGGGAACGGAGGCACGATTGAATTGGAGGCGGAACGATTACTTCTTGACGGAGGCGCGGAAATTGGTGCGAACACTTTCGGGCCGGGCCGGGGTGGTAACATAAAAATTCAGGTGAGCGATTCTGCCACTCTCTCCGGAGAGAGCATTTATGGTCATGTGAGTGGAATTGCTTCAAACGCAGAGGGCGAAACAGACCTGGCTGGGAACGGCGGCACCATTGAACTGGACGCGGAACAACTGCATCTTGACGGAGGCGCGGAGATTACTGCGAGTACTGTCGGGCCGGGCCGGGGTGGTGACATAAAAGTTCATGTAAACGACACAGTCACTCTCTCCGGTGAAGGCACGTCGGGTTGCAGTGGTATTTACACAACCACTGAACAGGCGGGAAACGGCGGCACAATTGAACTGACAGCAGACCGTCTCCGTCTCACCGAAGGCGCGGAAATGTCCACATCCAGTGAGGGCCGGGGGGATGCGGGTGAAATTGATTTGGAAGTCACTCACCTGGAATTGAACAACGACGCCTCAGTCTCTTCAGAAAGCAGTGCCACAGAAAATGGCGGCGACGCGGGTACGATTACCGTCAATGCCGGTGGTTCGGTAAGGCTGACGGGTAACGGCACCCTGACGACCGAGGCCAGAGGTGCGGGCGGCGGCAGGATTTTTGTGAACGCCGGCGACAAAATTTATCTGATCGACGGCGAAATCACCAGCAGCGTGAGGCTGGGCCAGGGCCAGGGCGGGGATGTGACAACCGGTTCGGAATTCGTCATTCTGAATCGGGGCGGCATCACTGCCAATGCCGATGAGGGGGACGGCGGCGCCATCTTCATCCGCACCGGCAATTATGTCAAATCCTCGGACAGCGGCGTCACCGCCACATCCAGGCGGGGCAATGACGGGACCGTGCGGATCGAGGCCCCGGACACGGACATCAGCAGCGAGCTGGTCATTCTGCCGGAGACCTTCTTCGACGCGGCCCGGTGGATGAAGACGCCCTGCGCGGCCCGTTCCGGGGAAAAGACGAGTCGCTTTGTGATAAAAGGACGGGACGCTGTCCCGACCGCATTCGATGACTGGCAGCCGAGTCCGCTGATATGGTTTGAAAACGGAGATAAGGATGATAAAAAAACGGAGGATTGAAACATTGGGGAGAAATTCCGGATGATCTCACAACCAGTGCTGAAATTCCGGGACTCTCCTTGATTTTATAGGATTTGAATAATGAAACAGAACAAATATTTCCGTCTGATGAGTATGCTGATTCTGATCGGCATGGTCGTGCCGCCGGTCCTTTTCTGGTTACTCTTTCTGAGAACGCCGTCTGTCATGCCTGAAATGGTCAGAGAGGTAATCGCTTCAAATGAAGATGTCCTGCTGATTGACGTGCGTCCGGAATCGGAGTATGAGGAATTCAGTCTTAAAGGATCGGTTAATATTCCCATAGATACAATATCGTCTCAGCCGCAGGGATCATGGCGCGAGATGCTTAGAGACAGGAAACATGTTTTCGTGATCTGCAATTCCGGCATTTTGAGCGCGTTAGCGACAGATCAGTTGCATGACCTCGGTTTTGCCGGCGCGTTAAATGTGGCTGGCGGTCTTGACGCGTGGCGGGCTGTCGGCAAACAAATCCGGAAGTTTGATGTCATCCGGGTAAAAACGCGACAGGGCGAGGCGGATGCTGTGCCGAGAATTGAATTCACGCTGCTGGAACAGATGGCTATATGCGTGTCAGCCTTTGGTATCAAGCCGCTTTATGAACTCATTTCCCTGATTCTGGTGATATGGCTCTGGCGTCGCGCTGAACCGGACCTGGCCGCGCTGCGCCGCGCAATGCTCGCCTTTTTCATCGGTGAAAACGCGTGCGCGGCTAACTACCTCTTCTTTAATGAGCAAAGCGTTCTGATGGAATTCTTTCATATTTACGGCATGCTGGTCTGTTTCGGACTGGCCGGCTACGCCCTGATGAGGGCTGCGGATATACGGGTGATGAAATTTTCCAGTCCGGATGAAAAATGCGCTTTGCTACCGCTGTGTAAAGGATGCTATAAATATCGGAATGTCTCGTGTAATCTGCGCATGTTGTTTTTATTTTTCATCCCGGCGACCGCGGTCATCACGTTTATGCCGCTGACAGCGGACCTCGGCAGCTATTTTTATGTGGGCAGTGTTTTTGACAGCGAAGTGATTTTCGGCCACACAGTGCTTCAGCAGGTCATTGAAGTCCGTGTGTGTCCGCTGATATCCCTGCTTTTCTTTGTGCTGTCATTTATCATACTCCTTTTCCGAAAAGAAAAAGGCTTTGAAAGTTCAAAAGTGTTTTTTGCAGCAGGTCTGGGGCCTCTCGGTTTTGGCCTGATGAGGTTCGTCACTTTCTGGGGATATTCGGAAAATCCGCTATGGGCGGAATTCTGGGAGGAAATGTCGGAATTCCTGTTTGTCACAGGCGCGTTCTGGATCATCCTTCGCGCCAAATTAACTTCTTAACTTCAGTATCTCACACAAAGGCACAAAGGCACAGAGAAAGGCACAAAGGAGATATGTAAGAAAGCTTTTATGTGCCTGCTTTGCTCCTCTGTGCCTTGTCTTTGTGCCTCTGTGCCTTTGTGTGAGATACAGACAGGAGTTTTCCGGGATTTTATATCTCACACAAAGGCACAAAGGCACAGAGAAAGGCACAAAGGAGATATGAAAGCTTTTATGTGCCTGCTTTGCTCCTCTGTGCCTTGTCTTTGTGCCTTTGTGCCTTTGTGTGAGGTAACAAAGACATCCAAGGGCGCATTCACGACTTGGGGGAGGATGTTCAAATTCCCCCGATCAGGACGCTGATGAACGCGGAAACACGCTGATAATAAAAAAAATCTGCGTGTCTCTGCGTTTATCTGCGTCCTCTCCCCAATTTGTAAATGCGCCCGACATCCTCCCTCTATTATAAAGGAAAAGGGAGGGACGAATTTACAAGTTGCTGTACTATGAACTTTTCGGCTTAAAAAACTGTAAACCTATAAGTGAAGGGTACCCGAATTTCTTTAAAACTTTTAAGATACTCAGCTTCGACAATTTTGTCGGGTCGGAACGCAAATTGTCGGATTCCGGGAGGATGAAATTCCGGTTTTCAGATGATAAAAATTTTTTTATTAATATTAATTTCAACGAGTTAAAAACATTATCCGTATTCTGGCATGGTCTGGCATGGCGCTTGCATATTAGTAATGGCAGGAAGTGCGGCAGGTAGTATTTACAAAACAGAACATTTTAAACAAGGAGGTAAGGCGTCATGAAAAAAATCAGTTTTTTTGCAACATTGGTCATTCTGACCGTATCGGCCGCTTTGGTCATGGCAGGCGGTCATTCTGGTATGAAAGGTGAAGCGGGACATCATGGCATGGAAGGCGAAGCGGGACATGGCATGGAAGGCGAAGCGGGACATGGCATGAAAGGCGAAGCGGGACATGGCATGAAAGGCGAAGCGGGACATCATGGCATGAAAGGCGAAATGGGACACGGACGTGAAATCAATCCTTTCATTCTCTCTGAACTGGACCTGACCATGGATCAGACGGAGCAGATCGGGGTACTGAGCGACTCCTTTGAAGAGGATATCGCAGCAATTCAGACCCAGCTCTCTGAAAAAAGAGCGGAAATGAACGAGTTGTGGACTCAGACGAACCCTGACGCCCAGGCGGTCAAAGCCAAAGAGGCGGAAATCCATGCTCTGAAGGGACAAATCCAGGACAAAAATACGGACCACCGGCTGGCTGTCCGTGAGGTTCTGACTTCGGATCAACTCTCCGAGCTCATTGCGAATCGGAGTTTAAGAGGACTCTCGGGCCTGGACCTGACACCGGAACAGACAGACGCGATCCTGTCCATGCGCGAATCCCTTGAAGACGACATCACACCGCTTAGGACCCAGGTAACTGAAAAGCACTCGGAAATGAGAGATTTGTGGAATCAGACGACCCCTGACGTTGAAGCGATCAAGGCTCTGCAAACGGAAATCCATGAGCTGAAGGGAGAGATTCACGAAAAACACACGGACTTCAGGCTGGCTGTCCGCGAGGTTCTGACCCCGGAGCAGTTGACCGAACTCGTTGAACTCAGAAACAGGGGCCAGTATCCCGGGAAAGGCGAAGGAGCCCCCGATCAGCAAGACAGAGGCAGGGGGATGGGTGGACCTCGCCGATAAACGATCAGATTTGGAAGGATATGCCTGCCGCTCCTGATTTAACTGATAAACATAATCTTCCGACACTGACCGTGGAAGGTCAAATCTTCATTGCAAAGCCGGACAGTCTTTAATCTGTCCGGCTTTTGTAGTGTCTGTCTATAAGCTCAAGTTCAAGGCTCCCCTAAATCCATTATAATTTTCATTCCGGAACTCCAGCCGGCTCAGTCAGTGCCAAAATTTCATTTCGGCACTCCTTTGGCGGCTCAATCCCCCAAATCGCAAATACGCCCGTTTCCGAAACCTTCCGGAGAATCCGGCCGCGGATCATTCGTGTCATTCGTGTCATTCGTGGTCATCTGCCGGTGTCCGTCCACGAATCACACGAATCACACGGAAAAAGATCAGGTTTCCGAAACTTTCCGGAGAATCCGGCCGCGGATCATTCGTGTCATTCGTGGTCATCTGCCGGCCGGATCACAATGTTACCCACTTTTTTGGAATGCTCCCGCTGAGTAAGTTTAAAAGTTATTTTCTGAGTATAACGGATTTTGGGAGGCCCGGGAATATGACAGCGGATGGGAGGATGAAACGGACATGTCCGCTTCATCCCCGGAATCCGCTGTCATGTCCGACCCGGAATATCCGTTTAATCCTGAAATCCGTTGTCATATTCCCGGCCTCCCCAAAAATCGTTATAATCAGGTTATTTTTTTGTTCGTTTTTAGTTTTTAATTGACACCCGGGAAAAACTGTAATACAAAGACCAATCAGGTAGGTAATTGGTTAGGAAGTTTGTGCTAAAATTTTATTTTAGCACTCCTCCTCCCCAAAATCGTAAATATACGCCTGTTGATAGCCGAGGCGATAACCGTTCATGAGCGATTCTGGTTTGCGGAGTCATCAGCACCGGAAATCCTTTACCATGAAAATACATTTTCATCACAGGGGTGAAAAAAATTTTCATGGAAGTTTCTTATGTGAAATCCATGTGGTTACATTATGAAAAAATTCTCTGTTAAAAAAGTATCCAAAGCCTTTTCAGGCATTCGTTCAATGGGACTATTTGCGCCCCTCTCTTACTGGCGGAGCCGGGACGACTGGGGTATCGGTGACTTGGATGTTCTGTTAAAAGTGACTGAATTTGCGAAAAAGGTCCGCATATCCATCCTTTCAATGCTCCCTCTGAATTTCCCGCTACATGATAATTGTCCGTATGCCAATGCAAGCGCATACATCTTTGACCCGGTATATATCGGACTGAATCTGCTGTCGGATGTTCCGGGAATCGGGAAAGAATATCCGGAAACAGCGGAACTGATTTCATCCATGGGTGAGAAAATCGCCGATTTCAGGCGCGGTGAAACATCTGCAAACCGGGAGATACGGGAATGCAAATATAAAGTTCTGAGGGCGATCTTCAGGAGATTCGAGGCGGATGAATTAAAGGATGAAAGTTCGGAAATCATCGGTCTCCTGACCGGTTCGGTCCAAGACCCGGATCTGACCCGCGGGAGTGCCGGAGCACGCAGGTTCAAAGCCTATTGTCTCTCTAATCAATGGTTGGGCGATCACCTTTTGTTCTTTATCCTTGCAAGAGAGTTTGAAGCAGAAGATTTTCGCTCATGGCCGAGAGAGATTGCCCTGCGATATCCGCAAGTCATTTTTGATTTAAAGCGGAAACACGGGAAAGAGATCATGTTTGAAGCGTTTTTGCAGTGGATTCTGACGGAACAACTCAATTTCGTCAGGATGAAAGCCGATGAGGGAGAATTCAGGGCTGACCTTATGCTGGATCAGCCCTTTGCCTTCGGCAATGCGGATGTCTGGTGCAACTTGGACGCTTTTGTGATCGATCCGGAGACGCTCAGAAGGGAATATACCCAGGGCGCTCCGCCCCATCGGTTAGACATTCCCCAGCATTGGCAGTTTTATCTGATGAACATGCGGAACCCCGCGTCCAAACGCCTCCTGACGGACAGGCTGTCATTCTTTCTCCAGTTCTCCGATCTGTTGCGGATTGACCATCTGTTAGGGTATTATCGGCTCTACTATATCACGGAGGACACGGGTTGGGAGATGACGTTGGAGAAGATGGGGATATGGCATGATATCAATGACGTGTTTAAGGGGGATCGTCCTCTGGAAGAGAAAAGGGAGAAGATATTCGCGTCTGTCACACAGGGAATTAAGGACAGATTTCCCCAAGATGTGGTCAGCCGCTTATTTGACGAATCCGGCGATCTCAGACATGCCCATGTGATTCTCGCGGCCCGCCGGTCACCGGACCAGGGAGAATATGAACAGAGTCAGTGTGGCTGGTATCGCCAAAGTTCTGCCGAACATGGCGGAGACCTGCTTTATACGCTTCTCAGTCCGAATCCGCTTACGAATATCGATTATCTGGAGAAAATCATAAAAGAGAAGGAGATGTTTCTGGGGCCGTCTGACAGTATCCGGGTCGGATTTTTTAACACGGGTCCGGGAGAGGAGATCATCTCTTTGTTCATGCAGATTGCCCAGGAACAGGGTAAAATGCTGGTTTTTGAAAGTCTGGGAGTCGTTCCCAAAAGGATTACCCGTTCCTTGTGTGAGCTCGGGGCTGCCGAATTCAAACCGCTCTTTTTCGGATATCAGTATTTCATCGGAGATCCCAATGAATTCTGGCTGGACCGGATTACCGAAAACTCTCTGATATGCTTCTCAACCCATGATACGATCACGATCCGGGGATGGTGGGAAGGGAAGGAGAAATGGGCGAAAAAGAAGTATTACTTCAAAAATGACAAGCAGAAACACGCGGTCACTGACTGGCTTGTGGGACAGGGCTATCTCTCCGAGGATGCTGAAACTGAGCCGGATACGCTGAACAGCGATCTGCTCGGGGCGGTTCTGCACTCGGCCGCGGATTCACAGGCGCGGGACGCTGTGATAATGATGTCGAATCTTTTCGGTTCGGGTGATGAGGGGATTATTAACATGCCGGGGCATTCCGGGTTCTGGACGGCCCGTTCGCCGGTGACAATAGAGGAACTGCTTTGCGAGGCAGAGGGTCATCCGTCAGAGAAGAGGAATGACAGGGTATCCCGCGCGGTCTCGCTGATAAAATTTCTTGTTCAGAAGAGGGAAAGAGATTCTTTTCAGAAACAGTTCCGGAACCCGGCAGAACCCCGCATCATGGCGACACATCCGCTGATGGGCGAGGGATCGAAGCAGTTGCGCTTTCAGGGCGAGGACTTTCTTATTGATGCGGTTGTATATGGGGAATGCAGGCAGGCATCCGTTGTTCTTGAAAATGGCAGAGAGGAGATGATGCGGGAACTGGATGTGAAGAACGGGCTTTTTCCGGGCGTTAAAATCTTTCGGGCATACATTCCTGTTGATGACGGAATGATACGCGTATCTCCGTTTCAGATTGCTCTGGACGGAGATTTGCACCATCCGAAAGGGTATCTGATCGGGTGCCCTCGGGGAACGGATATGAATCCGCTCTCTGAACAATATGGCAAAATGGGCCGATAAGTATGGCAACTTGGAAATTCGTCCTCTTCAGAGAATTCCAAATCTCTTTATCTTGCTCTTGCTCTTGCTCTTTATCAGGATAAAGATAAAGAGCAAGAGCAAGATTAAGCCCTAAGTTTACACTTATGGATTACGGGTCAACGTGGTCAGGTTGGGCATAATCTTAACCCCATGCCATCTACACGGATTATGTGTAAGAAACTTCCATGAAAAGGACTTTTCACCCCGGTGATGAAAATCTATTTTCATGGTAAGTGTAAACTTAAAGATTTCCAAATCTCTTTATCTTGCTCTTGCTCTTGCTCTTGCTCTTTATCAGGATAAAGATAAAGAGCAAGAGCAAGAGCAAGATTAAGCCCTAAGTTTACACTTATGGATTACGGGTCAACGTGGTCAGGTTGGGCATAATCCTTTCTTAACCACAATCCGTGTAGATTCACCACAATCCGTGCAGATGCCCCATCTACACGGATTATGTGTAAGAAACTTCCATGAAAAGGACTTTTCACCCCCGGTGATGAAAATCTATTTTCATGGTAAAGATTTCCAAATCTCTTTATCTTGCTCTTTATCAGGATAAAGATAAAGAGCAAGAGCAAGAGCAAGATTAAGCCCTAAGTTTACACTTATGGATTACGGCTCAACATGGTCAGGTTGGGCATAATCCTTTCTTAACCCCATGCCATCTACACGGATTATGTGTAAGAAACTTCCATGAAAAGAGCTTTTCACCCCGGTGATGAAAATCTATTTTCATGGTAAAGGATTACGGGTCATAAGTGTAAACTTAAAGATTTCCAAATCTCTTTATCTTGCTCTTGCTCTTGCTCTTTATCAGGATAAAGATAAAGAGCAAGAGCAAGAGCAAGAGCAAGAGCAAGATTAAGATTAAGCCTAAGTTTACACTTATGGATTACGGCTCAACATGGTCAGGTTGGGCATAATCCTTTCTTAACCACAATCCGTGCAGATTCACCACAATCCGTGCAGATGCCCCTTCTACACGGATTATGTGTAAGAAACTTCCATGAAAAGGACTTTTCACCCCGGTGATGAAAATCTATTTTCATGGTAAAGATTTCCAAATCTCTTTATCTTGCTCTTGCTCTTGCTCTTGCTCTTTATCAGGATAAAGATAAAGAGCAAGAGCAAGAGCAAGAGCAAGAGCAAGATTAAGCCCTAAGTTTACACTTATGGATTACGGCTCAACATGGTCAGGTTGGGCATAATCCTTTCTTAACCACAATCCGTGTAGATTCACCACAATCCGTGTAGGTGAACACAATCCGCGTAGATGAACATCAGTAAAATTTCAGAAAAATGGTCAGCTTTATTTGACAAAACCGAAAAAATGTTTTTTACTAGTAATCGACATTCAGATTTCAGACTCTAAAAGTTTCCGAAACTTTTGAAGTTTCAGTCTTCCAAAGTTTCAAAAACTCCGATTGGTTAAGGTTCATTTTTGAAAACGATAAAAAAATATTACCGTATTGACCGAAGGGAAATTTGCTTTTTAAAGTTTATTTTTGAAGCGTATGATGGTATTGTGGTAATAACAACAGTTGATCAGGATGCAGGTATTGTGAAACTCAGTATCCCTCCCGGATGTGAGGCAGATGTGGAAATGGTTTTACAAGACCTTAAAAATGACATTATGATAGAAGAAGTCAGCAACTGACAACCGTCAACCGTCAACCGTCAACCGTCAACCGACCAACAATGCAAAAAAAACTCTACATTCAGACCATCGGATGTCAGATGAATGTGTATGACTCCGAGCGGATTGCAGAAGGACTCAGACCACTGGGATACCGGATGACATCATCCCCTGAGGCAGCGGACCTGATTATTGTGAACACATGCGCCATTCGGGAAAAAGCGGAGCAGAAGGTCTTCAGTTTTTTAGGGCGTGTTTCAGGCCTGAAACGAAAGAAACCCGGGCTTATTGTCGCTGTCGGGGGATGTGTGGCACAGCAGGAAGGCAAAAAGATTCTGAAGCGGGCGCCTCATGTGAATGTGGTCTTCGGGACGCACACCATCCCCCGACTGCCGCAGATGATCGAGCGGATCGAATCCGGCGGTTACCGTGTTGTTGACATTGAAATGTCAGATGAAATTGAGGCGCATGAGACCGCAACAATTCCCCAGGATAACGGGAAGACCGCGAGCTTTGTAACCATCATGCAGGGATGTGACAATTACTGCACATACTGCGTGGTTCCTTATGTGCGGGGCAGGGAGATGAGCCGGACGCCCGAGAGTATCATCAGGGAAATCCGGGAGATTGTAAAATCCGGTGTGCGCGAAGTGACCCTGCTGGGGCAGAATGTGAACAGCTACGGGAAAAAAGAGGGACTCTGTTCATTCCCCGAACTGCTGGCGCGTATCAATGAGATTGAGGGACTGTGGCGCGTCAGATTTACCACATCCCACCCGAAAGACCTTTCGGAAGACCTGATTTACGCGTTTGAAAATCTGGACAAATTGTGCAAACATATCCATCTGCCTGTTCAGTCAGGATCGAACAGGATATTAAAAAGGATGAATCGGAAATATACCAGGGAACTCTATCTTGAAAGAGTGGAAAAGCTTCGTGCCGTATGTCCCGGAATTGCGATCACCTCTGATATGATTGTCGGTTTTCCGGGAGAGACGCGGGCTGATTTTGAAGAGACCCTGGAACTGATGAAAATCGTGGAATATGACGGCTTGTTTGCTTTTAAGTATTCGGACCGCCCCAATGCGCCGGCAGGCCGTTTCCCCGATAAAATTCCGGAGGAGGAAAAGAAAGAGAGGTTGCGGATACTGCTGGACCTACAGGAACATTTTACAATAAAGAAAAATCAGGCCATGATCGGATCAACCGAAAGGGTCCTTGTTGACGGTTTCAGCAAAAAACAGTCTTCGGGAATCCGAAATCCGAAATCCGAAATCCGAAGTCAGGATATCCAGTGGACAGGACGGACATCAACAAATAAAATTATAAATTTTGTTCAGGGTGATGCGTGCAATAAAATTTTTACAGGTGAAATGATTCATGTCAGAATTGACAGAGCATTTTCCCACTCCCTCCGGGGAAAACCGATTAAAATCGAACCTTCCGGTTTGAAAGGAGAAAGTTATGCTGCATAAAGTAACGATAGCAGGCATGACCATGGACCCGGCGTCAAACACACCGATCATTATTTTAAAATCGGACAACGATGACCAGGCAATCCCGATATGGATTGGTCTGCTTGAAGCCACTTCCATCGCTTCAGCGCTTCAGAATATCAACTTTGACCGTCCCATGACTCACGACCTCTTCAAGAATTTTACGGAAATGCTGAATATTTCGGTAGCAAAGGTTGAGGTGTGCGATTTAAAGAACAACACTTTTTACGCGAGGATATATTTTACTTCCAGGGAAAGAAATTTCGACATAGATGCCCGTCCGAGTGATGCCATTGCCATTGCCCTCCGGTTCCGCGCGCCCATTTATGTGGATGAAAAGGTGATCGAAAAATCGAGAATACCCGACGCCGTAAAGGGCGAAGCTCTGGATACCAGTGAAGATGGAAAAAGGTGGGCTGAGTATCTTGAAAAACTTTCTCCGGAAGATTTCGGGAAATACAAAGTATAAAAAGAAACCCTCTTCAGGGTGCATTTACGATTTGGGGGGAGTGCTGAAATGAAATTTCAGCACAGACCGGGCCGACAGAGTGCCGAAATGAAATTCTGGCACTCGCGACCTCTGGAAAAATGTGCTAAAATTTCATTTCAGCACTCATCCATAGCTTCTGAATATTACCGAATGCGGGCATTCCATATAAAAACGCCGTCCGGTATTAAAGGCTGTCCGAAAATCTGAAACTTTTTTGTCCTGTTCACAGATAAAATATTTAACGCGATGTGCAACTTTTAAACACAGAGACAGGCACAGAGTTCCGCGGAGACTCCGCGGCCTCTGTTCTCTGTGGTTTGCATAAGACGGCATTTACTATATGGGAACTGGTTTTTGGCGGGGTTTCAGTAACCAAAACAAAGCAGTTTCAGATATTAATGCGCCTGATCTGATTATCGACGGATCATAAGTGTAAACTTAAGACTCTTGATCTTACTCTTGATCTTAATTGAACAGACATGGGCAAGGTTAAGAGCAAGATTAAGAGCAAGTTCCAAGTTTACACTTATGATCGACGGATGTTTTAAAGTCAGGGATTTGCTTGCGAACATGCCTTATGATAAGCTGAGATTTCTTCGGAAAAATCTTCGGGAAGAAGCGCGCTGATTTCTTCGGGAAGAAACAGCAACTTCCTGAAAATTTTATTCTCCAGCTCTTCTGTATTCTTCCAGATCTGGCGAATACGCTCCTCTTTTTTCAGCTTCTTTCCATATTTTTCCAGGATGTAATTTAACCGATCGCGGAGAGGGACCACTTTGTCATGGAGCACCCGCTTGTCTGCATAGTTGACAATCTCCGGCTCTGTCGGACTCCCTGAAGAGGTGTACTTATCCAACTGGACATGCTGTCTGACGATGTTCCCGACTTGGGCGTAACCCAGGCGGGTCAGCAGATGTTCGCCGGTGAGGGCATGGTTTTCCCCGGTCTGGAAGCTTCTGGTTTTGGTGATGTCATGAAGGAGGGCGGATGCCTGAATCAAGTCCTGGTTCAGATTTATGTGCTGATTCATCAGGTGATCCGCCAGAAGTGTGGCCACGCGATAAACTTGGATGGAGTGGGCCGCGATGTGGTCCTTCATTTCCATTTCATGTATCAGTTGGTAGCATTCTTTTTTTGATGGGATTTGCATGTATCATTCCCTTTTATGCGGGGAAGTTGTTTGGATGGTGTCAATTCGTTTCCAATTTCGTTCTTTCTACATTCTTTCCCGATATTTGTCAAGCATGAACGACAACATTTCCTTTGCCACAGTTCGGATTTATCCGAACCGAGCAAATTATGATAAACTGTCATTCTCGACACTTTGCCAAACTGGTAAATTTAATTTGAAACACATCCAGAAAATGAAAGTATGACAAACTGTCATTCTCGACACTTTGCCAAACTGGTAAATTTAATTTGAACACATCCAGAAAATGAAAGATCGAGTCTTGACTTTTTTTCTTTTTGTTTTTATAAAAGGGAATTATAAATTTTATGTTATTTCAAACTTTCAAATCAAAGGAGATTGGCTATGAAAAAGAAGAGTTGGGGAAAATCGGTTGCCGTGGCAATCATCTGTATGTTTGCCGTATTTGCAATGACCGGGACCGGCATTGCTGCTGAGACCATTAAAATCGGCGTGGCCGGCGCACATAGCGGCGATCTCGCGTCTTATGGAATCCCATCCATAAAGGCTGCCGAGCTTGTTGTCAAGGATATCAATGCAAAAGGGGGGATACTCGGCAGAAAGGTTGAACTCCTTCCCGAAGATGATGTGTGCAAGCCGGAAGTCGCCACCAACACAGCGACCAAACTGGTATCCAAAGGGGTTCATGTGGTATTGGGACATATATGCAGCGGCGCGACAAAAGCTGCGCTTGGCATCTATAACGACTCAAAAATAATCGTCATGTCCCCCTCGGCAACCAACCCTGCCCTGACCCATAGCGGTAATTATCCCAACTTTTACCGGACCATTGCTTCTGATTACGTCCAGGCAAGGGTCGAGGTTGACTTTGCGCTTGATGAAATGAAATTCAAAAAAATTGCCGTGATCCATGACAAGGGGGATTATGGCAAGGGACTGGCCGAGCTTGCCAAAAAATTCCTGGAAGACTCCGGCAAGGCAGAGGTGGTTTTATACGAAGGGGTTACCCCCGGTGCAGTCGATTATTCCGCAGTGATTCAGAAAATCAGACGATCAAAGGCTGAAGCGGTGATATTCGGCGGTTATCATCCCGAAGCATCCAAAATTGTCATGGGGATGCGCAAAAAGAGGATGAAGACCGTGCTTATTTCCGATGACGGGGTAAAGGATGATACCTTTATTAAGGTGGCCAAAAAGTATGCTGAGGGCGTATATGCCACCGGCCCCAAAGACACTTCAGAAAATCCCATGACCATTGCTGCAACTGAAGCCCATAAAAAGACTTATGGGTCCGACCCGGGAGCGTTTTTTCTCAACGCGTATGCAGCAACCCTGGCCCTGGCCAATGCCATTGAAAAAGCCGGCTCAACAGATTATGACGCGCTTTCAAAGGCGCTGAAAACCGAATTTGTTGAAACCCCGCTCGGAAAAATCAGTTTTGATGAACGCGGGGATGCCATCGGTGTGGGGATATCTGTCTATCAGGTGCAGAACGGCGTCTATGTTGAATTGAAATAGTTGTTTGGTGTTTGGTGTTTGGTATTTGGTGTTTGGTATTTTATGTTTGGTATTTTGTGTTTTGTGTTTGGTATCCAAATTAGTGCAGAACACCAGACACCAAATACCAAACACCAAACACTAAACACCAAATACCAAACACTAAACACCAAATACCAAATACCAAACACCAAACACCAAACACCAAAACACCAAATAATAAAATGGAATACTTTCTTGAGATTTTTCTGGGAGGGATGACCCGCGGAAGCATTTATGCTCTGATTGCTCTGGGCTATACTATGGTATATGGGATTATCCAACTGATTAACTTTGCCCACGGTGAAATTTACATGATCGGCGCGTTTACCGGCCTGATCGTCGCGAGCATCCTGACGCTGGCGGGGTTGAACAGCATTGCAATTCTTGTGCTGGCGTCAGTCGCGGCGGTCATCTATTCGGCGGCCTACGGATTTACCATCGAAAAGCTGGCTTACAAACCGTTGCGCCAAGCGCCGCGTCTTTCCCCTCTTATCAGCGCCATCGGCATGTCAATTTTCCTTCAGAATTATGTCCTTCTGGCTCAGACATCCGATTTTCTGCCGTTTCCGAGCCTTATTCCCGAATTTGAGTTTATGGATCCTTATGCCCATATTATCGGCTCGGCAGAGGTCGTCATCCTCATCACCACCGCAGTTGTCATGGTGCTGCTGACGTTTCTGATCAAATTCACAAAAATCGGCAAGGCCATGCGAGCGACAGCCCAAGACAGAAACATGGCTATGCTGGTGGGGGTTAATGTGGACTGGATCATTTCCTTCACATTTGTTATCGGATCGGCAACGGCTGCCATCGGCGGGGTGCTGATCGCCTCCCATATCGGCATGATCAATTTTTATATCGGTTTTATTGCAGGGATCAAGGCGTTCACTGCCGCGGTACTCGGTGGTATCGGGAGCATCCCGGGAGCCGTGCTTGGCTCATTTGTCCTCGGATGGACAGAGAGCTTTGCAACGGGCTATGTTTCCAGTGACTATGAGGACGTTTTTGCCTTTGTCCTTCTTGTTCTGATTCTGATATTCAGGCCTGAAGGGATTCTGGGGCGTTCCACAACGCAAAAGGTGTAGCCACTGAACGGAGATGAATGATGCTGACCCGAATTTCTGTCAAAGGATTCAAATCGCTTGCGGATGTTGAGGTGGAACTGGGGCAGGTGAATGTGTTTGTCGGTGCCAATGGGAGCGGCAAGACCAATTTTTTGGAATCTGTCGCGCTTTTAAGCGCCGTATTTGATACCAGAAATCCCGCACAGTTTAACAGTCGGGCAATATTAGAACGCGGTGCTCGACCGGATGCGTCGTTTTCTTCTTTTGACGAAATTGTAAATAAGGATGTCCTGAGCATAAAAGCAACAACAGAAACAGACTTAAATATATCCCTCAGTGCATGGAGAACGGACTCCGAGTATCTGTTTTTTTCAACAATAGCGGATTATGCGGTTTTTTCCCCGAATACATCTGTTTTATGCGGTACGATGTCTGATTTCGGACAACGAAAACCTGTGGGGTTATCGGGCGGACAACTGGCTGAGGCTGTCGAAGATTTGCTTGATAATGAAAGAGGGATGTTCGGCTCGATTGAGTTGGACGATCTGTTTGAACTGCTTGACTGGGTTGATGAAATCGCAGTTGTTCGACCATCGCATGAGCTGCTCGACAGCAATGTTCCGGCTCTTCGCAGTATTATCCGCTTTACTGACCGCCGAATATCTGAAGGCTGCAATCAGTTTTCAGCCTATAATGCCAGTGAAGGGGCGTTATATGTATTATTTGCGCTGGCGCTGGCAATGCACCCCGACTCACCGGAGTTATTTGCGATTGACAACTTTGATCATGCCATGCATCCTCGTCTGGCGCGAGCGACAACGCGAGCCTTTTGCGATCAGATGCTTAAAACAGACCCCCCGCGTCAGGCTCTTCTGACCACACACAATCCGCTTACCTTAGACGGCTTGGATTTGCGGGATGACCGGATTCGGCTTTTTACAGTTGAGCGGAATGATTACGGCGCGACGGAAGTGCATCGGGTGCAGGTTTCGGATAAGGTTTTGCAATCGACGGATGAAAAAGGGTTCTCTCTGTCAAGACTGTGGATAATGGGCAGACTGGGCGGTGTACCTGATTTGTTTTAAAAAATTATGAATATTGGAACAGTTGTTGAAGGGCCAACAGACCAACTTGTCTTAAAAACAATTTTAAATCATCTCATTCCTGGCAAGCATCGCTATTTTTTGCTGCAACCGACAGAAACCTTTCATAAAAGAGGTAAAGGATGGAAAGGAGTGCGTAACTGGTGCAAAGAAACATGGCAACAGGAAGATCTCGGTTTAGAGGAGATTCTTTCCGGTGCTGTCGGTCCGGCTTTGGATATGTTGGTTATCCAAACAGATGCAGATATTGCTACTGAGGGTGATTTGCAGGAAGGGACAGATATCCCTGTTAAAAGGGTGGAACAGCTCTGTCCCCCACTTCAGACACCAGTCTGTC
>JAUCGI010000075.1 GCA_030378035.1 Desulfobacterales bacterium HSG2 | reverse complement strand
TCATTAACTGAAATATTCCGAGGGAATTTGGCAATCCCCGCTAGCCAGGTTTTTGTGATGTCGCGTTAAAATCAAATGTGGCGGAGTTTTTTTTAAAGGTGGATTCCGGGTCAGAATGCCGGAAGCCTCGTTCTGAGTTAGCCAAGGTCAGGGAAGAACCGGCTTCCGACATCCTGCCCGGAATGACAGGGGTTGTGATGTCGCGTTAAAATTGAATGCAGGGTCGGAATGACAGGGTTTGTGATGTCGCGTTAAAATTAAATGCGGAGGTTTTTTAAAACGGCTTTGTGGATTCCGGGTCAGAATGCCGGAAGCCGGTTTCCGGGTTAACCAAGGTCAGGGAAGAACCGGCTTCCGACATCCTGCCCGGAATGACAGGGTTTGTGATGTCGCGTTAAAATTAAATGTGGCGGAGTTTTTTTAAAGGTGGATTCCGGGTCAGAATGCCGGAAGCCGGTTTCCGGGTTAACCAAGGTCAGGGAGGAACCGGCTTCCGACATCCTGCCCGGAATGACAGGGGTTGTGATGTCGCGTTAAAATTGAATGTGGCGGAGTTTTTTTTAAAGGTGGATTCCGGGTCGGAATGCCGGAAGCCTCGTTCCGGGTTAACCAACGCCTGAGAAGAACCGGCTTCCGACATCCTGCCCGGAATGACAGGTTTTGTGTTGTCGCGTTAAAACTGAATGCGGAGTTTTTTTTAAAACGGCTTTGTGGATTCCGGGTCGGAATGACAGGTTTTGTAACGCCGCGTTAAAAACCGCTTTCTCTGATTAACACGGTTATGACGCGCCGCCATGCGCTACCAAGGAAACTCCGGGGCCTCCCTCTGATATATACACTGCCTCTCACAATTTGACAGGGCAGTTTGCCATCTGAAAACGAGCTTTTATCAGGGATCAGTATGACGCGGTAAAGGCTTTCGCGGCTGACTAACATCTTGCTGCTGTCATAAGAAACAGGAATATCGCCGCCATAAACGGACGCCAAACAGGGGGTGTTTAAAGTGCGTGACCCGGTCGGATCGATCTCCTGAACGGTGCAGTCAATTGCCGGCGTATCTCTGTTTTCCATGTAAAACCGCCCGGAATCGCCTGATTTGACGCTTTCAAGGGACTCCTCTGCGAGATACCCTTCGATAATCATCCTGTCGCGGTTTATCAGAAGGGTTAACATCTGATCATTTCTGACCCACATACCGGGCCGCAGCCCGTCCGCCATATCGGTGATGATGCCGTCAGTGGGCGCGGTGATCCTAAGCTGCTCTTTGCGGGCTCGGCAGCCCTGCAATTCGGTGAGTGCTCCGGCCAGTCTGCGCTGAACAACCTGGGTCTGCTCAAGCAGGTCGCGGCTGCCGATCAGGCGTTTCAGTTGTTCTTCCAACAGTCTGACCCGGGTCTCCGCCCGCCTCTCTCTGAACAACAACTGGGGAGATTTGAGGAGAAACAGCAGTTGGCCAGGCCGGACCTCCTGCCCGTTTTTCACCTGAACCGCATGTATGCGGGCAGAAAAGGGCGGATAAATCCGGACAGATGTGCCGGGTCTGAGCAGGGCGGGTATGCTCACACGGGAATTCCAGGGAACTGCCAGAAGGAGAATGAAAAGTATCAGCAGCAACAGAAGCCGCAGACTTCCAAAGCCCGGGAGATTCTGAGACAAACAAAATCGCCGCCAGACGCACAGTTCACGATATACGGGTCGGCAGACAAACCAGATCATCTGGGTTCCGAAGAGAAAAATTCCGAGCATTTTAAAGAACAGATGATAAACCATGAGCGCAATCGCAGTGAACAGCATCAGGCGATAGAGCCATGTACTGTACGCATAGCCGATCAGCAGCCGTCTTTTTCCGTCAGAAAAGGACGGCTCGGGACAGGGAGATTCGAGCCCTGCCAGGAACCTGCGCAGATGCCATTTTCCCAGAGCAAAGGCCCGCGCCTGCAAGTTGGGCACGTTCAGAAAATCGGACAGAAGATAATATCCGTCAAAACGGAGGAACGGATTGAGATTGATCAGCAAAGAGCTGATCCAGGTCGTTGCGGCGATGAGAAAACAGACGCTTCGCAGGGGGCCGTCAGGCAGAAAGCTCCACAGGAATGTCGCCGGCACCGCGAGCCCCAGTTCGATTAGTGTGCCAGCCCCCGCGATAGCCATTCGTGACGTCCGCCCTCTCAGTTTCCACGCGTCAGAATTATCGGTGTAGAACATGGGCCAGAAGACCAGAAAGGCCAGCCCCATGGTCGGAACCCTGAGTCCGTAATGCCTCGCGGTATAAGCATGTCCCAGTTCATGAAACATTTTGACAAAGAAGAGGGTCAGGGCATACAGAAAGACGCCTTTCAGGGAGAAGAAATATGAGAAGGTGTGGGTGAACGCTTCCCACTGGCGGATTGTCAGAAAAAAACTCAGAAATGCCGCGGCAGTCAGGAGCCAGAGAAACGGACGGCTCACAAATATCCGTGCGGCAGGCAGTGTGGCATCCAAAAAGCGGTCCGGGTGAAACAGGGGAATACGGATGAAAAGGTAATGGCGAAGCAGCCATGTAAAAACGCCTCCCCTGTTTCGGACCGCCCTGACTTTCAAATGGTTCAGGATATCTGGATCCCTGGGTTCGAGCAGACAATTATCCGAAAGAAACCGCTTTAACGCCTCAAGGTCCTCAGGCGCGGGCCCCAGGGTGGTCTCCTGATGCACTCGGTCAAGCACCTGCTCCGCATCGTTCAGATGCCAGCGGGCCAGCAATTCGAATTCCGGCCAACCGACGCGGTAAAAACGATGCCGGACCGGGTCATACAGGGTCCAGGTGGGAAAACCGTTTTCCGGCGGGCCGGGTAACAGTTGCAGATCATCCCGAAGGTTTGGAAGCATGTTAGGCATAGGCAATCTTAATCCTGAGCCGGACCGACTGCGAATCCGTCCGAGCTCGCATGGTATCCAGAACTGTTGTATATCTGAATAACACGCAGAAGTTCGGTGAGACCGAAATTCCAATCACGGGGTTGTAGTCCGAATCATGGGGATCGCAGGTTTTGTCACCCTCTCCGAGAGCATATCCGTCCTCTCCCTCGGAATCACAGTGATAGGTTCCTCTGCTATACAGTTGAATGACACGGAGGAGTTCCGAGAGACTGATTGTTTTTACCTCCTTTTTTTTGTCACCTGAATTGAGCGATTCTCGTCAGAATCATATTCAGGCTGAATTAAAAAATATGTTTCAGGTTCCCTTGATCTTGATATTAATCTTGATCGAACGGACGCGGCAAGGTTAAGATCAAGATCAAGATTAACCTGAATTTGGAAATTACAATTATCCTGAAAAAAAAAGCTTGTCAACATATATTTTCTATGGTAAGCAGATTTTTTGAAAGTGTTATAAATATGGCGTTGTCTGAAATCGCAGGCTGATTCATAAACTGAATGCCCGTCAGCCCCGAATGAAGGATGCCGAAATCTCCAATGTCTGTCAGCACTGTTCCGGCAGTTTTAGGATATTCCTGATTATAACGCCTTTTGGGGAGCAGGGTGGATTTCGGGTCAAAAACCTGTCCCTGACATCTTTTATTCCTGTCCCTGACGTGTTTCGTGGTTTGTGAACGGATATCCACGAAAAAAACGAAAGATGGTTTTTTTTTCGTGTGTTTCGTGGTTTGCGGGCGGATATCCACGAAAAAAACGAAAGAAACGAAAGATGGTTTTTTTTTCGTGTGTTTCGTGTGTTTCGTGTGTTTCGTGTGTTTCGTGGTTTTGTGAGCGGATATCCACGAAAAACATGTGATTTTGGGGAATATGACAACGGATAGGAGGATTAAACGGATATGTCCGTTTAATCCCCGGAATCCCCTGTCATGTCCGATCCGGGAATATCCGTTTAATCCTGAAATCCGTTGTCATATTCCCGGGCCCAAAAGGCGTTATAATCAGGAAAACTTTTGGTCAGGTACTTATGAAAAAATCAAATCGGACCGAAGAAACCCGAAAAGCAAAACAGCGCATCATCGCCGAGATGATTGACGCATCCATGGAACTGTCCCGGAAACTGGGGAAACACCCCCTGACACCGGGGTGCAACTGCATCGTCTGCGTAACCCGGAGGAAACGCCTCCTGAGAGGCCCCGACCGGGAATGGAAATACAAGCTTTGAAAATGAAACGATTTAAACTTTCAGACAGCCCCCTCAGGGGAACCAATCTCATAGAAGCCAGCGCGGGAACCGGTAAAACATACACCATCACCGGCCTTTTCCTCCGGCTGATTTTGGAGAAGCATCTCTCCATAGACAAGATTCTTGTTGTCACCTTCACCGAGGCGGCCACTGAGGAGCTGAAGGAGAGAATCCGCAGCCGGCTCCGTGAGGCTTCGGAGGCGTTTGCCAGCGGACAGACGGAGGATAAGTTCCTGGATACGCTCATCAGAAAGAATGGTAATCGTAAGGAGGGACTCCTGCGCCTCGAAGAGGCCATCCGGGATTTTGACGAAGCCGCCATCTTCACCATACACGGTTTCTGCAAGCGGATGCTGCACGAGAACGCGTTTGAAAGCGGAAGTCTCTTTGACACCGAACTAGCCGCGGATCAGGAGCATCTCAAACGGGAGATTGTTGAGGACTTCTGGCGGAAACATTTCTATGATGAATCCCGGCTTTTTGTCAATTATATCCTTGAGAAAAAAATCAGCCCGGAGACATTTCTCTCCCTTTTAAGAAACAAACTTTCCCAGCCGGGTCTGAAAATCATTCCCTCGCCCGATCTGCCGGATTCTTCAGAAGAAGAAAAGGAATATCGGGCCGTTTTTGATGAGATTTCCAAAGACTGGCCATCCGCAAAGATGGCGGTTGAAAACATTCTTGCCCATGATGAGAGTCTGAAACGGAACAGATACAGAAAAACAAGCGTGCCCGGATGGATTCGCAAGATGGACGATTATGTGGCCCAGGGAAACAACAATCCTTCAATCTTTAAAGATTTTGCAAGGTTTACCTCAGGCCTTATTAAAATTTCGCTCAGGAAGAATTGCGCAGCGCCGGAGCATCCCTTTTTTGACCTTTGCGAAGATTTGAAAGAGAAGCACGAGAGACTCACAGCGGATTTTGAAAACCGCCTCATCCGTCTGAAAAGAGACCTGTTTCAATACACGAAAGAGGAGCTTCAGAAGCGGAAGGAGATGCAGAATATCCTCTCCTTTGACGATCTCCTCATTAATCTTCACACAGCTCTTTATGATGGTCAGTTGTCAGTTGTCGGTGGTCAGTTGTCAGTTGTCGGTGGTCAGTTGCCGGTTGCCGGTGGTCAGTGGTCAGTTGTCGGTGGTCAGTTGCCGGTGGCCGGTGGTCAGTTGTCTGTGGGTGGTGGGCGGTCGGCTCTTGCTCAGAATATAAGGACGCGGTTCAAGGCGGCTCTGATTGATGAATTTCAGGATACGGATCCGATTCAGTATGATATCTTCAGGACCGTTTTTGACACGGAAGAGACGATTCTCTTCCTTATCGGCGATCCCAAGCAGGCCATATACGGATTCCGGGGTGCGGATATTTTCACATACATGAACGCGGCAGAACATGCGAATTTCCGATATACCCTCGGGGAGAACTGGCGATCCGAGCCCAAGCTGATCTCCGCTGTGAACACCGTTTTTGAAAACAGATATCCCGCTTTTGTGTATGATGAGATTCCCTTTGAACGGGTCAGAGCGCCAAAGGAGAAGAAGAAGAAAGATTCCGTATTTCTGAAAACCGGCGGGAAATCGGTTCCCCCTTTGAAGTTATGGTTTCTTGAGGCAGATGACGGCAAGCTGATCCCCAAAGGGGCAGCCCGGAAACAGATTTCCAAAGCGGTTGCCGGGGAGATATCACGACTTTTGGACACGAAAAACAGAAACGTCTTGGGGAAAGAACCGCTCAGAGAAGGAGACATAGCTGTTTTGGTACGGCGAAACAAAGATGCGGAGCTGATGCAGAAAGAGCTTTCCCTCTTGAAAATCCCTGCGGTTCTCCACAGCACCGCCAATATCTTCGACTCCCATGAGGCCCTTGAAATGGAAAGGGTGCTTTCCGCAATTGTGCAGCCCGGCAATGAAAGGCTTCTCAGAACCGCTCTCGCAACCGACATGCTGGGCCTCAGCGGTGAAAAGCTGGATGCGCTGACGCGGAATGAAACTGCCTATGAAGAATGGCTGGTTAAATTCAGGGAATACCACACGACATGGAACACATCCGGTTTTATTCAGATGTTCAGGCAGTTCATCTCCAAAGATAATGTGCTGCCCCGGCTCATGGCTTTTTTCGACGGAGAGAGGCGCGATACGAATCTTTTGCACCTTTCGGAAATCCTTCACCGGATATCTGTTGAAAAAAAGTCGGGCATGGCGTGGCTCGTCAAGTGGCTTGCGGAGCAGAGAGACCCCAACACCCAGCGTATCGAGGAGCATCAGCTCCGTCTGGAAAGTGATGAGAACGCGGTGAAACTGGTCACCATCCACAAGAGCAAGGGGCTGGAGTATCCGGTCGTATTCTGCCCTTTCATGTATGACAGCTCTGAAATCGGAAAAAATGAGTTTCTGTTTCATGATGAGAATGACAACCGGAATCTGACCCTTGACCTCGGGTCTGACACTATGGAAGATAACCGGAACTTTGCCAAACGGGAGCTGCTTGCGGAGAATCTCCGGCTCCTTTATGTGGCCCTGACCCGGGCAAAACATCGCTGCTATCTTGTCTGGGGACGGATCAATAAAGGAGAGACGTCTGCACCTGCTTATCTTTTTCATCATTTTAATGGATCGCGGGCTAATGGATCGCGGGCCAATGGATCGCGGGCCAATGGATCGCGGGCCAATGGATCGGGGGAGGATATTGTCAGCGCCACATCTGCAAATTTTAAAGAGCTGAGTGATGCGGATGTTCTTGAAGATTTAAAGGCGATCCTGAACAAATCCGGCGGAAGCATCCGTCTTTCGGAAATGCCGGAGGAGGCAAAACAGTTGTCCCTGCCATTTTCAGCCCCGAAAGATTCCCTTGACTGCCGGAAATTTTCCGGCAGAACAGAGCAGAACTTCCGCATATCGAGTTTTTCATCTCTGACATCCGGCCGCGCTCACGGTGCGGAATTGGCGGACTATGATGCACAACAACCGGAGCATGAGATTCAGGAAGAACCGGAAGCCCCGGCTGTTCAGGAAAAAGTTCCGGATATTTTCCTGTTTCCAAAAGGGGCAAGAACAGGGATATTTATGCACGACCTCTTCGAGCATCTCGACTTTACCGAAAAAGACCCGCATATCACAGAGCAGTTGGCAGCGGAGAAACTGAGAGCATACAATTTTGATCTCAGATGGCAGGATGCGGTTTGCGATATGATCCAAAATGTGCTTTCCGTTCCTCTCGAGCCCGGGCATGATGATTTCACCTTATCCCGGGTTCGGAATGATGACCGGCTCAATGAACTGGAGTTCTACTTTCCCTTGAACAAAATCTCGCCGGGGAATCTGAAAGAGATATTCGCAAGATACGCTGGTGAGGGATTCCCGGAGGATTTTCCCGAATATGTCGGACGCCTGGAATTTTCGCCCGCGGAAGGATTTATGAAGGGATTTGTGGATATGGTCTTTCAGTTCCGGGATAAATTCTATCTCGTGGACTGGAAATCAAATTTTCTCGGCGACAGTATGGAAGACTATCATCAGACAGCGCTGCCTGAGATTATGAAGGAGAGTTATTATATTCTTCAGTATCATATCTATACCGTTGCGCTGCATCAGTATTTGCTGAGGCGAAAACAGGGCTATGACTATGATGCGGATTTCGGAGGCGTCTTTTATATATTCCTGCGCGGGATGGATCCGGAGAAGGGGTCGGATTTCGGGATATACAGGGACAGGCCGGCTGAATCGCTGATAAGGGAATTGTGTTCAAAGCTGATAATGGTAACATAGCAGCAATCCCCGCGAGCTTGCCCGGGATCGCCCGGTTCGGATTGGCAAATCCCAAGCACTGTGAAGGGCGGGGGATTTGGCAATCCCCCGCGAGCCTGCCCGGGTCGCTCGGTTCGGATTGGCAAATCCGAAGCACTGTGAAGGGCGGGGGATTTGGCAATCCCCCGCGAGCCTGCCCGGGGACGCTCGGTTCGGATTGGCAAATCCGAAGCACTGTGAAGGGCGGGGGATTTGGCAATCCCCCGCGAGCTTGCCTGGGGCCGCTCGGTTCGGATTGGCAAATCCGAAGCATGTGAAGGGCGGGGGATTTGGCAATCCCCCGCGAGCCTGCTTGGGCCGGTATGCAGGGGATTTGTCAATTCCGCTTGGTCGGGTTGCTATTGACTTCTTGACAGCACCCGGATCAAATGTTATGATAATAAAATGATGAGTGAGTTTTCTGGAAAGGATAAGATTAAAATGATGAGTGAGTTTTCTGGAAAGGATAAGATTAAAATGATGAGTGAGTTTTCTGGAAAGGATAAGATTAAAATGATAATGAATAAAAAAAAATCCGACTTCCCGAATCCTATAAGAAAAACATCCGAATGGCTGTGGAAATACTCATATCCGAAGGATGTTCCGATATCTTTCTTTTCGGTTCCCTTGCCGAAAACAATGTCAGAGAGGGTTCGGACATTGACATCGCAGTCCAGGGATGTCCCAGAGGGAAATTTTTTCATATCTGGGGCAGGCTTTTTCGGAACTTAGATTACCCTGTGGATCTGGTTAGTCTTGACAGGGATGACGCGTTTTCAAATTATTTGAAAAAGGAAGGAGAACTGCTTCAAATTGGATAACACATCGATAACACAGATAAATTTTGAAATTGGACAGATTGATCATCTTTTTGAGTCTTATGCCGGGCTTTTGGAGCGTGTGGAACAGAACCCGCCTGATTTGGTGGAACTTACCGCCTTGGCTTCTGTGATACATTCGTTCTATACAGGTTTGGAGAAGATATTCCACATCATTGCCAAGAGAACTGACGGCGATGTTCCGTCAGGTTCTCACTGGCACAGGGATATTCTCGCCCGCATGTCTGAGGAAACGGCGAACAGGGCGGGGGATTTGGCAATCCCCCGCGAGCCTGTCCGGGGCCGCTCGGTTCGGATTGGCAAATCCGAAGCACTGTGAAGGGCGGGGATTTACCAATCCCCCGCGAGCCTGCCCGGGGCCGCTCGGTTCGGATTGGCAAATCCGAAGCACTGTGAAGGGCGGGGGATTTGGCAATCCCCCGCGAGCCTGCCCGGGGCCGCCCGGTTCGGATTGTCAAATCCGAAGCACTGTGAAGGGCGGGGGATTTGGCAATCCCCCGCGAGCTTGCCCGGGATCGCACTGTGAAGGGCGGGGGATTTGGCAATCCCCCGCGAGCCTGCCCGGGGCCGCTCGGTTCGGATTGGCAAATCCGAAGCACTGTGAAGGGCGGGGGATTTGGCAATCCCCCGCGAGCCTGCCCGGGGCCGTTCGGTTCGGATTGGCAAATCCGAAGCACTGTGAAGGGGATTTAGCAATCCCCCGCGAGCCTGCCCGGGGCCGCCCGGTTCGGATTGTCAAATCCGAAGCACTGTGAAGGGCGGGGGATTTGGCAATCCCCCGCGAGCCTGACCGGGGTCGCCCGGTTCGGATTGGCAAATCCGAAGCACTGTGAAGGGCGGGGGATTTGGCAATCCCCCGCGTGCCTGCCCGGGGTCGCTCGGTTCGGATTGTCAAATCCGAAGCACTGTGAAGGGCGGGGGATTTGGCAATCCCCCGCGAGCCTGCCCGGGGCCGTTCGGTTCGGATTGGCAATCCCCCGTGAGATTGCTCACTATCCCCTTCTTATGTGTAATCCTTGTAGTTATTCACCACCCTGCATCTCCCTGAGCCGAATCAGCTTTTCATAAGCCATGCCGCTGGCTAAGGCTTCCTTCGCCATTTCCGTACCCTGAGCATAAGTTTTGGCGAAGCCTGATATGTATAAGGCGGCCCCCGCGTTCATGCAGAAGAAATCTGCTTCGGGCGTGTCGTATTTTCCTGTAAGCACATGTTGAATGCGGCGGGTGTTTTCATGTGCGGTCCGGCTGCTGGCGATCTTTGAAATATCGACTGTTTTCAGGCCGAAGTCTTCGGGAGTGACCTCATACGTCCGGATATCGCCGTTTTTCAGTTCCACAACCCGTGTGGGCCCGGCAAGGGAGAATTCATCCATCCCCTGATCTTTTTCCATTTCCGCAACCCTTCCGAAAGGCGCGAGGGCCGACGGCATCCCGATCTCCTTAAGCACGGCGATGAGCTGGTCGCAGACTTCCGGGCTGTAAGCCCCGATAACAATGGCGTTGGTCTGTTCGCAGGGCCGGGTCAGGGGGCCGATGATGTTAAAGGCCGAGGTGAAACGCATGAATCGTATGAGACGCGCCCATCCTGATTTGAGAAACGCCTCTCCCGGAAGATAGCAGATACCGTGCATTTCAAGGCATTTCTCAGCCTGGGAAAGCGGGGCGTTGAGATCGATTCCCAGGATTTCCAGAATATCGGACGCGCCTGAGACGCCGGTGACGAGTCTCGCCCCTTTTTTGGCCACCGGCATGCCGCAGGCAGAGGCAATCAGGGCCGCTGGTGTGGAGCAGTTGACCGTTTTCACGGGGTCCGATCCTGTGCCGACAATATCGCAGACCGTTCCCTCTGCACGGGTATTTATCTTTGCGGTATCGTACCGATCCAGCGCATCCCAGGCACCGGAAAGCTCTTCAATCGAAGGGCCTCTGGCAATATGGGCCATGAGAAACGCACCCTGCTGAAGCTCCGGCTGCTCATTTAAAATAATCTGGCGATAGGCTTCGCAGGCCTCCTCCCTGGAGAGATACTTGCCCGCGGCAACCGAACAAATCTGACGTCCGAATTCACGCAACTGAGTTTCTGAAGACATAAAGTTTTTCCTTTTAAAAATTGATGCTTGATGCTTGATGCTTGATGCTTGTGTTTGATGCTTGATGCTTGATGTTTGATGCTTGTGTTTGATGCTTGATGTTTGATGCTTGATGCTTGGTGCTTGGTGCTTGATCACCATTGCTCGTTCTCCTTAATGAATTGTCTGTGATGACGTCGCATGTTTCGGAGAAGTGTCTGCTCCTCAGCATCCGGCATATCATCGTACGCGGCATTAAGGGCTTCGAGTAACCGCTCATTTTTATGGCGCGTTTCCAGATGTTCCTCTGACGCCCTGAACAACTGATGCCGAATTTGTCCCGCTTTAATCTCGGCAATCCACTTTGCACCCAGCCGTTCCTGTTCGGGCTGAGGCAATGAGAATGCCTTCTTCAGAAGTGTAGTCATGATTGTCCTCCAGACCTCCGTCCTCCAGACCTCCGAGGTTTTGAAAACCTCGGAGGTCTCCCTGAGCCGAACCATCAGCCATCAAACACCAGACACAAAACACAAAACTATACCAGACACAAAACACAAAACATCAAACATCAACCACAAATTTGAATGCCTCTCCTGCCAGGATTTTCGGCAGGATATGGGGAACTTGTTCTAATGTGATGTGGTCCTCGATGAGCAGTTTCACATCATTTTTGTGATCTGCCAATATGTTCAAAGCCGCTTTCATCTGCGCTGCGGTGCATCCGTAAGCGCCTGCTATCCTAAGCTGGCGGTAATGGATTTCATTGATTGCAGGGACCGGAATCGGCTGATCATCGATCAGGCCGCTGAACAGGCAGAAGCGGCCCCCGGGTCTGAGAGCGGATAATCCCTGTAAAAACGTGTCGGATGACGGTGCCGCGTTGATGGCTGCGTCAAACCGGTGTTCTTTGCAATCCTCAGCGCATGTCATGCCGATTCTGTCCCGGAAAACTTCGCTCCGGGTCAGCCTGTCCGGCCGGATCTCCCGGATAAACGGAGATGCGTTCTGCGCGCTCACAGCCAGTCCCGTCAGAAGTCCCACCGAACCTGCGCCGTAAATGAGAATCCGCTCTTCTTCTCTGACCCGGATTTGCCGCAACCCGTTGATTGCACATGCCAGAGGCTCGGCAAGGCTTGCGATCTCTCCGGGCAGGTCATCCGGGATGGGAATCAGACTCGATTCAGGCACGGCAACGTATTCGGCAAATCCGCCGTCTTTATGAAACCCGATGATTTGCATCTCCCGGCAAAGATTTTCCGTGCCGCGGCGGCAGTCTTCACAATGCCCGCATGCACTCCCGGGCCACACAGCAAAACGCTTTCCGCTCTCCTCTGAGATCCCGCAGATCTCATGGCCCAAAACCCGCGGCAGAACAAGGTCCCGCTGCCCTCTTTCCCACATCTTGGCATCTGTTCTGCACACGGCGCAATGGGTGACTTTGAGAAGAATTTC
The DNA here is from genome assembly GCA_030378035.1 of Desulfobacterales bacterium HSG2. Classification (GTDB taxonomy): domain Bacteria; phylum Desulfobacterota; class Desulfobacteria; order Desulfobacterales; family 4be13; genus JAUCGI01. The sequence goes on along the minus strand of JAUCGI010000075.1, from coordinate 10,630 downwards.
ACCCGGCTTTGTCTCAGATGTGTGCGTCTCTTTCAACTGTAAAGAGCCGATTTTTTCTAATTGCAATGCGTTCATCAGATAAGATTTTCCCTTCCAAATTTTCGGATTGCCTGACCGAAACACGGCATCCAATGCGAATTGAAACTGAACATAATTATGAATCTTCAGCCCCGGTCTCCGACTCGGCCGGGATCAGGACCTTCTCCAGAGCCGTTCCCCTGAGCAGACTCCCAAACACTTCGGCAATGCTTTTTCCGCCGAGGATCGCCAGAGGCGCCATGGTCTCCGCCATCTTCCCGGCCAGGGTCTTGTCAGAAAAGTCCCTGAGCGCGGCCGCCAGTTGGGGAGAAACCGCCTGGGCCTTGCTGACCACCGCTTCGACGTCGGCTCTGAGTTCCTCAATATGCTGGTTCATTTGCTGCTGGGCCACACTGAGTTCCAAATTATATCCGGCTCTTTTTCGGGACAGTTCTGCCGAGTAAATCTGATCGAGCATCTGCTGGTCCGCCAGTTTTGCCTCAAGCCTTTTTCTCTGCGCCTCCGCCTCGGATTCGATTTTTGCCGCATCCAGGGCCGCCCGGCTTCGGACGTCTTCTTCCCGCAAACTGAGCATCATCTGGGATGTTGCGGCTTCGACCTTGGCGACATTCTGTTTCACGGATTCCTTCTGCTCCGTAACCTCCAGTCTTTTCTTTTCCGCGGCGATTTCCAGGGTCTGTTCGACGGCCGCATGCTGGGCCCTCACCAGAAGCACCCCGATATCCTCATCTCCGATGGAGATGTCCAGCACTTCGATATCGTAAATGCGCATGTTGTTCTCCTCAAACAGAGCCCCGGGGCGTTTTCCATCCTCGCCGGCTGTGCCGAGAACCGTATCCCGGACAATCTGAATGGCATTGGTGTAAAATTCCTCAATGCCGTACTGGCGGATGGCATGGCGAAGCATGGACCGGATGTGATCCGTCAGAAATTTGACATAGTTTTCAACATTGAACCACTTCTCCGGCTCTCCCTCGAAATTCACCCGATAGGAGACATAAATCCGAACCTGACACAGATCCCCGGTCTCCGCCTCCACCACGTCCGAGACTTTGTTGTGAAGGACCCGCAGATAGACCGTCTTAATCAGATTGTCCTCTCTTTTCGGCGTGCCGCATGAGAGTTCAATGGTCTCCAGGGTTTCGTCATATTCGAGCAGACAGGTCTGAGGCCCCACGATCACTTTGCGGTTTCCGGTCTTGCTGATCACCAGCACCGCGTACCCGGTCCATACGTTTATGGCCACCGCGCCCTCATATTTCGTATCCAAGGTCACGGTGCGCGGGCGGGAAAACGTCTGCTTTCGTGTGAATTTGTCGCCTGAAAACTCTCCCGTTATCCGATCCTCCGGCTTCATCTCCTTTGTCCGGGCGTCTTTTCTCAACAGTTTCTGAACCTGCTGATCCATGACAAACTCGCCGGCCTTTTCTCTGCCGGTGATATCCATGAGCCGGCGATTGTATTCCAGGGCCTCCTGATTTCCTGGAAACCAGAGCTCGACCAGTTTCGGATGAATCACCCGCCGGGCAATCACCTCTTTGCGGGGGTCCGCCAGGAACATGCACGGGCCTTTTTTGAGCGTGATCTGTCCGGTCATCCGGTTCAGCACATACCGGGCCTCGCCTGCGGGAATCGCCACCGCATAGTTGACCTCCCGCTCCCCGTATCGGATAACCGCGTGTTCGGGACGGGGAAAATAGATCATCTGTTCCTTACCGGTGATGAAAAGCTCCTCACCCACCTTGTACTCTCTGTCATCTTCCTCGTATGCCGCGATGACTTTGATATACAATCCGCTGATTTCGTTCAGCTCAATCGCCCTGAATTTTCTCGCCCCCTCTCTTTTCACAAAGGTTTCGGTCGGTTTCGGGAATACCACAGCGGGTCCCCGGATGTAGCGTTTGTTGCCGTCCTCGTTGAGCAGGATGCAGTATTCCAGGCGCTCCAGTGTCACCGCTTCCCGGATATACTGTCCGTTCTGATCCGGAACCACTTCGATGCCTGTTGGCGGAATGTAAAACGATACGTCGGTTCCCTTGATCACCAGAAGTTTTCCCATGGTCAGGTCCGGCGTATCCTTGTCCGGCTTCACATCCCCGTCCTCGGCAGCCGCGTCGGACATTTCGGCGGAGGGGCCTGTCTGGGGTTTGATCACCGCCTTTTTCCAGTTTGCTCTGGCGGCTTCCTCGTCATAGACTCGGACAATCAGGTACTGATTGGAGCGCAAATGATGCCCCTGAATCACCCGCACCATCTGCCCCGGCCATGGGGCAAACGCCACCGGCCCGGGAATGTTCACCTTCCGCCCGATGTTCAGCTCGGGGAGGCTGTTGGCCGTGCCGGGGGTGGGCGGTTTGCCGTCTCTGGCCGGGTTCTTCAGGACCACATACCATCCTTCGGGCGAGATGGCATACGCTTTGATCGCTGTTTCGAGGTTGCATCGTCCGAACCGCTTGGTCTGATCATTGAAAACAACTGGCTGGTCGGTGTTGGCCAGACTCGTCTTGTGCGGTCCCACATAATTGACAATATTTCCTTTGGTCTCATCCAAAATGAACGCGTATTCATTGGGGGCTAGGATCAAATCCCTTTCCCGTCTTTCATCTGGCATGTCAAGCTCCTTTGTTCTGGACAGTTAAAAGTTAAAAGTTAAAAGTTAAAAGTTAAAAGTCGGCGTCTGATCTCCTGAAATTACTGAACGGCAACCGGGTGATTCGGAGATTCCATATCCCACATAAACGCCGCAGAGGCAGTATCTACAAGGATTGGCGATAAGCTCCCCCTCTGACTTTCAGGTCAGTTCTTACCCTGAAAGAAAACAGCGGGCATGCCGACATATGAATTGTTTTCTTAGTAGAAAGGATTTCATGTCTGAGCAGACCGAATCCTTTTACCATGAAAATACATTTTCATCATTGTCAGGAAATAAATTCGGCAATTTTAATATTAATTCAAATCACACCATAAGCGTCAGAAGCAGCTTTCCCAGAATCGCAAAGCACGCAGAAGATTCACAGAGGACGCGAACTAGTCGAAACCTCCGGCATTAAATTTACATATCCCCTTCATCATTTTTATCCTGCCCTTGCTCTTTATCCTGATCTTAATCGAACAGGTTAAGAGCAAGATCAAGATTAAGATCAAGATCAAGATCAAGGTTTATGGACAATTCAGCAATTCCGATTTTAATTTAACTGCGTCATAAGCAGCTTTTCCAAAACCGCAAAGTACGCAGAAGATTCACAAAGTATCAGCAAAAACTCCGGCTACCACCTACATCAGATTCACACATACCCTTGTTCCGACACTTTGTCAACAGATAGATTCGGCAATTCTTATTTTAATTGAAACTGCGCCATAAGCAGCTTTTTCAAAACGGCAAAGCACGAAGAAGATTCACGGAGTTCCTGCGGAAGTCTGCGCCCTCTGCGTTTTAAAAGCTGCACACCGCGTTCAATTTGAACCGATAAAGAAGTTCATCCTTAATATATAGGATGCCGAAAAAAACGCTCCGAAAAAGCCCGTTTTCAGATATTAAACCGCATATGAAACTGCCGCTTTGGGATATCCCGCCAATTCCGCCGATCCCGCGAGCTTTTGGAGCAAATATCCCCCCGTAAATACTCCGTTTACCCCATTGACCCGGCAACAGGGCTGTTATACTGTCGGACGCATTCGGGATTTGCTGAAAGATCGGAACGGAGTCCTGAAGATTGCAGCAACCTTCACAGGGGGCAAATGTTCCCCTGCAAATACTCTGTTTACCCCATTGATTCAGAAACAGGGTTATTATACAGTTGAACGCATTCAAGAAATGAACGATCTAAGATTACGGAGGATTCACTCAAATGAAAAAACGTGCGATTTGTGTGGGAATCAATAATTACCCAGGCACATACAACGACCTTAATGGTTGTATTAATGATGCCAATGACTGGAAAGAATTACTTAGAAATGATTTCGACTTTGGCAGAGTTTCAGTGATCACTGATGAGAATGCTACAAGGCAGAATATCCTTATAGCTTTGAATCATATTGTGACTGAGGCGGGACCTGGCGATGTGGTTGTATTCACCTATTCAGGACATGGTACATCAGTTCCCGACAGAGGTAAATTTGATGAGGCTGATAATCGTGACGAAGCTATTTGTGCGTATGATGGTAATATCACAGATGATGAGGTGCGAAAAATCATACGGAGAATTAATCGGAACGCTCATCTTGCAATTATCAGTGACTCATGTCACTCTGGAACAGTTACAAGGTCAGCATTAGAAAGAACTTATGATGCTGATAAGGAGGCCGCAAAAAACGCACCGAAAGCTCGCTACATGCCGCCTAAAGACGACATCAATGCTATAAGGGTAGGTATGTTGCCTCCGCGTCAGAGAATCATGTATCCTGAATCAGATATGCCTGAGATTCTTTTATCAGGATGTAATGCCAATGAATATTCCTATGATGCTTATATGAACGGCCGTTATAACGGTGCTATGACAGCAACGGCTATCAACCTTATAAAAAGCAATCCCGGGCAGACGTATGGAGAGCTGCACAAAAAACTTCGGCAGTTACTTCCCTCAGCAAGTTATCCTCAGAGCCCGCAACTTGAGGGTTCGAAAAGTAACAAGAATAGAAAGTTGTTTGCTTTCACCGAAGGCGAGGTTGTTGCAACGACTGGTTTAAAAGCCGCTGTCACAGTCAGCACACTCAACATTCGCAGTGGTCCCGGTGTAGATCATCAAGAAATCGGTAATTTGTACAAAGATGATGTGGTAAATGTGATTAACATGGATGGCAAGGAAATGTGGGTGGAAATTGAACCGGGAAAATGGGCGGCTCTTGCATACGATGGTGAGCAGTATATGAAATTGAAATGTGACTGACAACTCGCAGGCATCTGCACGGATTGTGGTTAAGAAAGGATTACTTCAAGCCTTCCAAAGATCACGCCTGATTCGTGCGGATTCACAGCATCCACAGGACAAATTCAATCATCTCATACGCACACGGGACGCGGAGCGTCCCGGCCTGCGTGAGGCGTGGGAACGAGAAACATCCACAGGACAAATTCAATCATCTCATACGCACACGGGACGCGGAGCGTCCCGGCCTGCGTTCCCACGCGGAGCGTGGGAACGAGAACTGCAACCGAAGCCCTCCCAAAGAGCACGCCTTAACCACAATCCGTGTAGATTCACAAGAGCATGGGAAAGAGAAAGCAATCTGTGAATTTCTATTTACCGACAAAAAAATCCCACACATCGCTCGCAGATGGCTGACGTTTTAAAAGGCCGGAAAAGTCAGCCCGCTTTTCAATCGCCTTTTTTATCTTTCCGCTGATGGCCGTGTTTCCGAAAAGGATCGCGCCTTCAAGATGCGAGTCACGGAAAAGAAACTGGCTGTAAGTGCCTTCGCATTCGGCTTCGATGATGATGTCGCTGCCGTCTTCAGCCTCAAACTTCCCGATACTCAGCAAATCAACGCCTAACACTTTGAGGGAATTTGACCGGGGAATGCCGCCGAATTCAACCGTTTTCCCGGCTGCGTTCATACCGGCGATGCTTCCCTGATAAAGGGCGGCGTTCCAGAGCCCGTACAGTGTTCCCCGATACTCTGCAACATCTCCCGCGGCATAAACATCGGGTGCCGAAGTCTGCATGTAATCGTTGACAATAACCCCGTGATTCACGCGCAGACCGGCCAACCGAGCAAGATAACTGTTTGTTCGGATCCCTGCTGCCATAATCACAAGATCGGCAGGGATGGTCTCTCCGCTTTTCAGGAGAACGCCGGCGACCCGCTCATCCCCCACAATCTCCTGAGCAATGACTTTCACTTTCAGAGATATGCCCAGTCCTTCAATGTGCTTTTCCAACAGTCCCGCGGCCTTGCGGTTCAACTGACGCGGCATCAGCCATTCAAAGCTTTCAAGCAATGTCACCTTTACCGGCTTTTTCGCCAGCGCGCCGGCGGCTTCCAGGCCCAGCACGCCTCCGCCGATGATGACGACGGACTTGGCCGTCTCTGCCTCCTGAAGAATATAACGGGCATCATCCAAATTACGCAGGGCTGTCACGCCTCCCTTATGGATTCCCGGGATGGGGGGAATAAAGGAATGTGCGCCGGCCGTGAGGATAAGCTTGTCATAAGACCGGGTGGTCCTGTCTGTCAGGGATATCTGCCGTTTATCCAAGGAAATGTCGGAAACTTCGACTCCGGATAAAAGGCGGATACGGTTTTCCTGATACCAGTTTTCAGGATGAATCGGAAGCTCATCCCCGGTTATCTCGCCGGCAAGGAAGCGGGTGAGATTCAGACGGTAATAAGGAGGATGCTTCTCTTTTGTCAAAACCGTGATTTTTGCATTTGACGAAGACTGGCGCACCGATTCGACAGCGGAAATTCCGGCAATGCCGGCACCGATGACGATGATTTCATCTGATCTGCCGGCGTCCGCCTTATCCGCCTCCTCAATATCGGTAACCGCTTCAAACTGCTTGCCGGGCGTGGCGCAGACCGGACACAGTTCCGGAGGCTGATCCCCGGAATGCTCATAATCGCAGACCGGACAGCGCCACTGTTTCGGTTTTTCCGAGGGCTTTGCCTCAACGTGTTCGACATATTTTTCAAATCGTTCTTCAGGGGCGCCGCAAACCGGACACTCATTCGGCGGCACCGGTCCCCGATGCACATATCCGCAAACCGTACATCGCCATGCATTTGCATTGTTGTCAGACATGATTATCTCTCCATAAGTTTTCCCCGCGCTCATAAACGTAACTTCAGATATCTTGCTCTTTATCTTTATCAAGGCTGCACTTGCACTTAAACTTAAACTTAAACTTAAACTTGCACTTGCACTTTAACTTGCACTTGCACTTGCACTTGCACTTGCACTTTAACTTGCACTTTAACTTAAACTTGCACTTGCACTCAGACATTAACAGATCACGTTCAGGCCGGACTCTGAGTGCGGTGCGGGTTTAAGTGCAAGTTTAAGTTTAAGTGCAAGTGCAAGTGCAAGTGCAAGTTTAAGTTAAAGTGCAAGTTTAAGTTTAAGTGCAAGTGCAAGTTTAAGTTTAAGTTAAAGTGCAAGTTTAAGTTTAAGTGCAAGTTTAAGTTTAAGTTTAAGTTTAAGTTTAAGTTTAAGTTTAAGTTTAAGTGCAAAGACTGAGAGCAAGAGTGCAAGCACGGGCAGACACAAGTTTTTTCTAAGGTTTTATTCCTGCAAAGCTTTTCCTGACCTCATCTTTTCCTTTTTTAAATTGCCGGACATAGTCCCCTCTGGCCTCCTGCGGGTTGAAAGTCAGAAATGTGCCTCCTGATTCAAAGTGCTGGATAAAGACCCTCCCAATGGCATAAGTGGAAGCGCTGCCGAAAAGGGCGACGCCGATCATGCCCGTCAGTTGCCCGGAGATCGGCGTGAATTTTATGAGACTGACCAGAGTAAGAGAAAAGGATAAGGGGATTCCGCCTCCTATCAGTGACGCGACAAAGGATTTCCCGAGATGCTCGGAGAATTCGATATTATACAACCGGGTAAGCCTGTGAAGCATTTTTAGTTGAACACCTGTCAGCGCCGCCATATCCACAAGCGGAAAAGGTATGATGCCCACACCCAGAGCGCCCAGCGCGTAGTTTTTGACAATTCCATAAGCCTCGGCTCTTTTTGCCTTGACTTTTTTTGTTTCTATCTCTCCCATTTGAAACCTTTCTTTTTGCCGATCCTTAGTCAAAAAACTTCCAATCTTCCACATAACAGCCGATAATGAACTTGGGGTACCCGGGATCCGCACGGTATGTTATCATATCGTAACGGATGTGCTGATCCCCCCTGAAAAAATAGACTTTGCCGTCCCCCCAGCAGATGGATGCATCAATTCTGTCAAAAGTCACTCCTGTCCAGCGCCTGGGGACGATATCCGGATACCCCTTATCCGCGTGGTTTTCAGACATGCTATAGCGGATATACCGATTTCCCATGAAAAAATAAACCGAATCCGGTTCGATGTTCAAAGCCGCATCAATTCTCTCAAAAGTCACCCCCGGCCATCCTTGTGCAATCGGTCTGGGACAACCGTCACCGATGCTGCCGGTGTCGATATCCAGGCAGAGATACTTATCTCTTTTGAAGAGAAACAGTTTTCTGCCCGAATCTTTTCCATCCCACCTTAACGCCGCATGAATCCGATCAAATCCGAGCTGAGACAAGATCGGCCATTTCTCGATGATCGGTCTGGGTTTTTCACTCTCGCATTTGTCTATATGATAGCAGAAATATTTGTCTCCTCTCACAAAATAGATTTCTTTGTCGATGCCGAACACCGCCGAGATCGGTTTGAAAGCAGTGGCCTCTCTGTATGCCTCCTGAAGAGCCTTGGCCTTCTCTTTGTCGTCTGTCAGCGTCCAAATCCCGGATACCTCAAGCTCTATCACCTGAGGATTATCTTTGATAGTCGCCAGCCATTCATTGTAATGGGCTTCATCAAGGGAACTGATCGCCGCGAGCTTTAACTCATCACCGCCTTTTCCGAACACCGTGCATTCGGAATTGTTTTGCAGTTTCTCCTTGCTCTTTTTCAGACTTGCATCCGCTCCGCTGCTTCCCACACCTACAAGGCTGGCTTTGATACCCGCCTGAATTTCATCTTTCGTCATCTTGGATGACTTGGTAACAGTAAAAGCCAGCATTGCTTTTCCCCCGACCCAGGCTCTTCTGACATAGTGAGTACCGTATCGTTCAAAGAATCTCTCATACGCACTTCTGTTCGAATGGTCAAAGGGGGTCGGCACATCCATATCAAAAGACATGTCAGAAAACGCTGTCACAGTTGGAAGATAAACAGTCCACAGCGGAACAAAAGAATTCCTCAGAGCATAATAAGCCTCTTCTTCACAACGCAGTTGCTGTAACTGACTGGCGTTAACGTCGATACTGAACAGAGCGCCGCTGACAGTGAGATTGGCATCCAGTCCCATCTGTTTGTCAAAGCGTTCCCATGATTCCTCAATAATGACCTGATTGAGCGCCTGCTTTGCCGGCATGGGCGGACTGTCATTCACCTCATATCCCTCCGGAATCATATAGGTTTGTCCGGTCTCTTTGGAGTAGTATGTCAGGGTGTTATCCGTTCTGAAAAGAATCTCCTTTAACGCATAAGGCTGATAGGGTCTTAAATAAATCCCGCGTCCCACCACTTTCAGACCGGGAATAGGGAGGCGCGCCTGGGTTTGATTTGTCATTGGCAATATCTCCAAATTTATATGATTTCAAAAAAAAGATTATCCGGAGTGCAAAGCATTGCTTTGTACGGATCATCCGAGTTCTATCCGTTTTGGCTCACAGATCTTAAAGCTGCGACCAATTCCCCAGTATTTTTCGGAGGTGTCGGAAAATCAGGTTTGCTTTCCATCTCAATAGCGCTCTCCGGGCATCCGGTAGCGCAGACCGCGCAACCGAAACAGAGATCGGGATTGACGACAGGCGCATCATTATCGCGGAATGTCAGCGCCTCGGGCGGACAGCGTTCAATACATGTTTCACAAACCGTGCAAAGCTCCGGATTAAAACTCGGATGAAATCCTGAGTTGAAAATCAGCCCGGGCTTCGCCTGCTTCAATACCTGGGTGACGACATCACAGTGCCATCGGTCACAATTACATAAAAAGTCAACATCCTCAGTTGTATTGCGGCTCATATGGACCAGACCGGCTTCCTCGGACTGATCCAGAATCTCCTTTGCTTCCTGCTTTGTCAATCGCTTTCCGCCAGTCGCTCGATCATGTAGTCTGCGATTTTTCCGAACCATAAGCAGACGTCGAGGGGCATGTCATGTATATCCTCACCTCGTAATTTTGCGGCCTGCCGGCAGTAACACGTTCCCACACCGATAGTATCATACTTCTCGATATAGGTTGTCACCTGATCATAAGTATGAACGGTGTTGCCGGCTTTGACGGTTTTGTTTACAGGAATGACCCGGGTAACCGGATAATCTATCTTTGTCACACCTTTTGCAGCCATATAAGCTTTCTTATATTCGTGGATCAGCTCCGCAATTTTTTTATCCCTTTCGGTTTCTCCTCCGGGAATGAACTGATACTCGAAAATACCCGGCATAAAAGGGACTCCCTGATAAAAACGGACGTCATTGCTTGTGAATGTCGCGCAAAGTCCCTTGTCAGCCATCTTTTCGAGAATTTCTCTGATTTCATCTTCATCCCGGTTCATTTTTCCTGAAATATCGTTGGCAGTTGACGGCTTTCGGGAAAGCGCGTTATTCACCTCGGCTTCCTCTGGCGTGAAAAGTTCTTCAGCCAAGCTGGCGTAAGGCCCTCGCCGGCTTTTCATCACCTCGAGCAGTTCTTGATGAACCTGTTGATTCATTATGCTGACCCTCCATTATGTACCTGGCCATAAATTTTTTTGGATTTCTGCCGAACGCCCGTGTTCATATTACACTTTCAAAACCTGAATGAGCATAACACCTTTTAAATAAATGATTGTCCGATTTTGGTCTTTACCCCATTTTCTAAAATGCATCCGTTCAAAGCTTATAATATGTTTTTTTTAAATTGTCAATGTTGT
>JAUCGI010000209.1:10495-23018 GCA_030378035.1 Desulfobacterales bacterium HSG2 | reverse complement strand
TTTACAGATCAAAGGGCGATTATGGGAAAGCTGAACCTTTATACCGGCAGGCTTCGGAGATTTGGGGAAGGGTATTGGGAAAAGATCACCCGGATTATGCCACAAGCCTGAACAATCTGGCAGAGCTTTACAAATCAAAGGGCGAGTATGGGAAAGCTGAACCTTTATATCTTCAGGCTGCGGAGATAATAGAAAGGGTATTGGGAAAAGATCACCCGGATTATGCCGCAAGCCTGAGCGGTCTGGCAGCGCTGTATGTCTCAACGGGCGATTACAGGAAAGCTGAACCTTTATATCTTCAGGCTGCGGAGATAAGGGAAAGGGTATTGGGAAAAGATCACCCGGATTATGCCACAAGCCTGAACAATCTGGCAGAGCTGTATAAGACAAAAGGCGAGTATGAGAAAGCAGAACCCTTACATCTTCAGGCTGCGGAGATAACAGAAAGGGTATTGGGAAAAGATCACCCTTCTTATGCCACAAGCCTGGGCAATCTGGCATCGCTGTATCAATCAACGGGCGAGTATGGGAAAGCAGAGCCTTTACATCGGCAGGCTTCGGAGATTTGGGAAAGGGTATTGGGAAAAGATCACCCTTCTTATGCCACAAGCCTGAACAATCTGGCAGGGCTGTATTACTCAACAGGCGATTATGGGAAAGCAGAGCCTTTGTATCTGCAAGCTTTAAAGATAAGAAAAAGGGTGTCGGGAAAAGATCACCCGGATTATGCCATAAGCCTGGACAATCTGGCATTGCTGTATAGGTCAATGGGCGAGTATGGGAAAGCAGAGCCTTTATTTCTTAAGGCTACGGAGATAGAAGAAAAGGTATTGGGAAAAGATCACCCGGATTATGCCACAAGCCTGGGCAATCTGGCAGCGCTGTATCAATCAACGGGCGAGTATGGGAAAGCAGAGCCTTTGTATCTGCAAGCTTTAAAGATAAGAGAAAGGGTATTGGGAAAAGATCACCCGAGATTTGCCGTAAGCCTGAACCATCTGGCAGAGCTGGAAATACGGACCGGAAGATCCGGAGACGCATTGGAAAAAATGCTCGAAGCTTCAGGAATAGATGACCGCATGATACTCCGAATGTTCTCCGTCGGTGATGAAAAAAGAATACAGGAGTATATCAGAACATTTCAAGACAATTACTTTTTGCTTCTTTCCAATTTTTCACAGCATTGTTCCGAATTAAAAGAATATACGCCTTCGGTTCTTGATGTCGTGTTCAGACGAAAGGCACTCGGTCTGGAACTGACAGCCATACGAAGGGACAACATCCTTTCAGACAACAACCCGGAGCTTAAAGCCGGATTTGACGAACTCAGGCATACCCGGATAGCCATATCCCGCGTGATCACCGAAGGCCCCGGGGAAACATCTCCGAAAAAATATCAGAAAAAAATCCATGCCCTTGAGCAGAAAATCGAAACACTTGAAAGAGAATTAGCCGCACAGGTACCGCAGATAGAAGTACAGAAAAAGCTGGAAAATGCCGGACACAGAGCCATTGCAGACCTGCTTCCCGAAGATACACATCTTATCGAATTTGTCTGGTACAAACCTTGTGACTTTGAACAGATGGAATATCTGCCGCCCCGCTACCTTGTTTTCATACTTTCCTCTGACCCCGAAGAAGACATTCAGATGGCAGACCTCGGTGATGCTTCGGAGACAGACACGCTGATTGAACGGTACAAAAAGGAAATCATCGAAGACACCAGAGGATTGGGTGCACCGTCTCACCGAGAAAAACCGGTCATCCGGGATACGATCATCGTTCCCCATCCCCTTTACGAAAAACTCTTCCGCCCGCTCTTAAAGCACATCGGGGAAACAAAAAAACTCATGATTTCCACCGACGGCAATATCACACTTCTCCCGTTTGAAATACTGGTACAGCCTGATGGCAGATATGTAATCGAAGACTATGAGATCAGTTACCTGGACTCCGGACGTGATCTCATCCGCTATCAGCACAGGGAAACTCCCCGATCCAAAGGGCTTATCCTTGCAGACCCGGATTTTGATCTGGCAGGCTCCGGCACATCACCCGGTACCGCGGCAGTCAGGGGCAGAAGGTCTTACGAGTTGGAGAAAATGATCAGTGATCGGAGTGCAGACCGTCCTGAAAGCCCGTTGCATTTCACACCGTTACCCGGAACAAAGGTCGAGGGAGAAACCATTAAAAATCTTTTAACGCAGAATTCAGATATCTGGATGAAAGAAAACGTACTTGAACAAAAAGTGAAACAGATTCAGGGACCGCAGATTCTGCACATTGCCACACACGGCTTTTTCATGCCCGGACATGAAGAAGACGAACCTGAACTATTAAGAAAATCGGGATTTACCGGCAGTTTCGGAGATCAGGGCATGTTCCTCGGAAAACGGTTTGAAAATCCTTTGCTGCGTTCGGCACTTGCGCTGGCAGGAGCGAATACCTTTACGCAGGAAAAATCACCTGCTGACGGAGCGGAAGACGGACTCTTAACCGCCTTGGATGTCACCGGCATGAATCTGATCGGAACAGAGCTTGTAGTGCTTTCCGCGTGTGAAACCGGACTCGGAGAGGTGCAGACCGGCGAAGGCATTTACGGGCTCCGGAGAGCCTTTACCCTCGCAGGCGCTGTGACCCAGATTGTCAGTTTATGGAAAGTCCCGGATAATGAAACACAGGAACTGATGGTTAATTTCTACAACAGGGTCTTACAGGGTAAGGGAAAAGCAGAGGCATTGAGAGAATCGCAGAGGGAAATGATCAGAAAACTGAGAGATGAAGGAAAACCGACATCTCCTTTTCTCTGGGGCGCATTTGTCTGTGTCGGCAACTGGAGACCCATGGAAGAATTAACAGATAAAGAACTGATCCTCAAAGAACAACCTGACGAATCCGTGTATTCAGAAGCAGAAGATGAAGATGAATATGAAGATGAAGATGAAGATGAAGATGATCTGTCGAACCCCTCACTTATAGAATTCTTTGCCGAGATGACTGCCGAGAAGCTGAATCTCTGCGGAGAATGCGGCGGATCAGAAATCCGAAAAGGGCCTGCATACATGTCGCTGGCTGTTCTCATCGGCTGTCTTGCGGGGTTGATTGCCCTGCCCTTTTATCATGGTCTCTGGTGGCTGATCGTTTCTGTTCCTCTCGGAATCGTATTGCTTATGTTTCTGCTGGTAGCGGCAGATGTTTTACTCCCCTTTGTCAAGTGCCCGGAATGCGGAAGGCAATTCATTCCCGTAAAAACGGGAGATAAAAATTAGAGGGGTTACTGTCTGCTCGCGGGTATCATGTTCGCGTGCGCCGGATTTACCAATCCGACGGGAGCGGAAAGGGAAATTTTATAATTTCCTATGCAATGCAATAACAAAAAAACGAATAAAGGAGTTCACAATGTTCGCAGACGCTGTTTATCTCAATCTTATTATCTCCGCTCTGTTCATCCTCCTGATATACGCGCTTGACTTGGAGGAAAAAGAGCCTCCCTATTTCATCAGCATCGTTTATGTGGTTTCAATATTTGCCACCTTTCTGTTCGGCAAACTCAAATTCGGCCTGTTTGTTTCTCCGGACTCGCAGTTCGATCCCCTGTTCGAATCTTTCGTCGTCGCCGCGCTGGCGGAAGAAAGCCTGAAGATTTCCATATTCATGCTACTCGTCTGGAAAAACAGAAACTTCAATGAGGAAATGGACGGGATCATATACGCCATGATCATCGCAGCCGGTTTTGCAGTAATGGAAAATATCAATTATACACTCAATTACACTTATGAGTCATTTCGATACGCACTCGATACAGAAAGACCCGCTGTATTCTATCGTTCTCTGTTTACCATCATCACGATCCGTTCAGTTCCGGGACATCTGATGTTTGCAACAGTAATGGGATATTTTTTGGGAAAAGCAAAGTTCGGAAAGAACAACACGCGGCTCTTTATCTGCATCGGATTTGTTGCCGCGGTTATCCTTCACGGGTTCTGGAATTTTATCTCATTTTCCGGTTCGCACTATTTCTACCTGTATGTATCCTTTTTATTATTCCTGTGCATTTTTACAATTATCAAAATGCTGAGGGAGACAAGATACGGAATCATACATTCCAATCTCCGCAAAAAAATTGAAAAAAGCATCAGACTCGCCAAAAATTCCGGAAGTCCCGATGTAGTGAGAAGTCTGAAGCAGATAAAAATAAGAATCAAATATCTGGGCAACATCGAAGGTGATGAACAGGACAAACTGATCACATGGATTCATAAAAGATTTCCGAGTCCCATAACAGACTTTGTGGAAGACGGGCCCAACGGCATATCTGAAAGATTAAGAGACATAGCCATCACCCTGATACAGTTAAAGAAAAGATTCGATATGAAATTTATGTGCCTGTTTTATCTGAAAGTGTTCTCTCCATCAATGATCCTAATCATGATCCTGATTTTCTGAGTAAGATCAGAACTGACAATCTTTTTCTCAAACTTTAATACTGATTATAACGCTTTTCACTGTCCGTGAACGTGAACGTAAACATGAACGTGAACTTAAACTTAAACCTGAACCTGAACATTCAGTTACGGGCAAGTTCAAGTTCACGTTCACGTTTACGTTCACGTTCACGTTCACGTTCAAGTTCAAGTTCACGTTTACGTTTACGTTTACGTTTACGTTCAAGTTCACGTTCATGTTCACGTTTACGGACTCCCAAATCCGTTATAATCAAACTTTAATATACACGGAGGCAAAAATAACAATGAAACAAATCTGGCGCAACTACAAATGGGTGTTTATCACTATTGCAGGAATCGTGGTGTTTATCATGGGATTTATCGGATACGAGGAACACTTTGCCGCTCTCGGAAAATCGAAATCTTCCCCGGAGATTCTTTGTTTTACGATGAAGTTGTTCAAGATGAATTGTGACCTGTCAACCAAGAGCGAGATGCTGGAAGCGGCCCGATGGCTCGCTCCGCTGGTGGCAATGTTCACGGCTTTTCTGGGATTCGCCGTAATTTTCCGAAATCGGATCAGCATCTTTTTCGCCAGGTATGCCAAAGCGCATGTTGTCATCTGCGGACTCGGTGCGAAAGGCATGCAGCTTGTCAGAGAATTTCATAAGGAACGCGTTGTCGTCATTGAAGCTGACGAAACCAATGAAGAAATTCCCTCCTGCCTGGATATGGGCGCGACAGTCCTGGTCGGGCATGCAACGGATGCGCTGACTCTTCGGAAAGTCGGCGTTTCCCAGGCAAAATATGTGCTGGCCGTGTGCGGAGACGACGGCATCAATACAGAGATCGCCGTTCAGACTCAGCGTCTGGTGAATGAGAACACAGACGATTCGACAATAGTGAAGTGTTTCATACACATCGTGGATTTGAAACTCTGCACCCTGTTCAAACAGCATAAAATCTTCACAGACACCGAGGACCGCTTTGATGCCCGGATATTTAACATCTATGAAAACACCGCCCGGCTGCTGGTAAAAGAAAATCCCCCTGACCGGGAACACATTGCCCCTTCTGCCCCCCGGACGGTTCATCTCATTGTTGCCGGTTTCGGACAGATGGGAGAAAGCGTGGTCTTGCAGGCCGCAAAAATCGGCCACTATGCAAACATGAAAAAACTGCGTATCACCGTGATTGACCGGAAGGCCATGGAAAGGCAGAGAACTTTTCAGTGTCACTATCCCAAGTTCGGAGAAATCTGCGACTATCAGTTCATTGAATCGGAGATCGAGGATTCCGGCCTGCTCGAAAAAATGAGAGAATGGGCACAGGATCAGAACCTGCTTACCACCGTTGCCGTATGTTTTGACAGCGACACACGCAGCCTCTCCTGCGCACTCACACTTAACGCAGGGCTGAAATTCCGCCGCATTCCGATTCTGGTGCGGATGAGGGACGAGATCGGTCTGGTCACTCTGCTCCGGGGCAACGACGACGGGACCGGGAAGGCCGCTCAGATCAGGCCCTTCGGCATAATCAGCAACACCTGCTCCCGGGAAATCGTGCTGGATGAACAACTGGACCGCCTGGCTGAAAAGATTCACGAAAACTATGTGAAAGAGTGCATCGCACAGGGAATGACGATGGAGAGCAAGCCTGCCCTGAGGCCGTGGAACAAGCTCAACCAGTTCTTTCGGGATGCAAACCGTCAGCAGGCCGATCATATATATGTGAAGATCAGGGCCATCGGGGCCGAGGTCTGTTCCGAAGAAGAAAAGACAGGGATGGAACCTTTTGAATTTACTGATGAAGAAGTCGATTTCCTGGCCAGAACAGAACATGTGCGATGGTATGCGAGTTACTCTCTGGAGGGCTACACCTACGGGCCGAAACGCGATGATGATATGAAAACCCATCCGTACCTTGTGCCGTGGGAAGAAATCTCCGAAGATATCAGAGAATATGACCGGGAAGCGGTTCGGAACATTCCCAAATATCTCGGGATGATCGGTGAGAAAATCCGCCGCTGAACGGATAAGAAACGGGCGTACTTACGATTCAGGAGGAGGAGTGTTGAAATAAAATTTTAGCACTGCCCGCGGCCTCTGAAAAGATGTGCCAGAATTTCATTTCAGCACTCTTCCCCTGATTCGTGAGTCGCGTGACAGAAAACGGACAGGAGCAAATTCCTTATGACAAAACTGGAAAACATATTGGTGGCAACGGACGCGGCAGGGGAGAATATCCGTCAGATCAACGAGGTTCGGATTAAAAAGATCATGGCGGCTGTCAAGGAACGGCTGACCAAGGAGGTTTATTACTGGGATCACCGGGCCCGGGAACTCAAGCTCAGGGAGGAAGCCGGAAAGCGGACCCGGTTGCCTTGGTTCCAGGCACATCCGTCACAGTTTGGGATAGGAAATTCGCCCCTGCTCGTCAATGGTGACAATGCCCCGCTTGATCAGCTCCCGAAGGACGCTTTCCGGCTTCACTCCGTTGTGTCCCATGCAAAAGGATTTAATGCTGTTGAGTAACGTCGCTTTTCTGGCAGGACGATTTTTGTGCTGCAAGTATGTTGAAAGATATTTTTCCACAGAATCACCTTTTGATAAATCAGAACTGTTTTTTCCAACTGTTTCACTTGAAACAGGCGGATGGGTCGAAACAGTATCTTTCCCGTTTTTCTCGTCCGAAACGGGTGAACTTGACGCAACATTCCTGGCCTTGCCATTCACCCGCGTCACTTTGCGATTCGAAGCCCGCAGCATATTTACCACATGATCCAAATCCGTATCCTGTGACAGGATGAGAAACTCGGTCTCCTCAGGCATTTCGGCAAGCAGTCTCCCTGCCCAGAACGCCAGCCCGAAGTCAGCGGCATTCTTCCCCTTCTTCTTCATTCCGAAAATCTCCAGCTTGCCTTTGTTAATCGCCTCGGCAAGAATCGGAACCAGACTCAGACGCACTTTGGGATCATTCGTGCCGTAGCATGCGATGATCCGTGAAAATTCACTGATCGTCCGGGGCAGTTCCTCGATCTGATTCGGACAGTTATCCACATCAATCAGCAAAGCCCGGGAACCCGAAGACCGGTTTTTGGATGATTTCATATCCGCACCTCAATCCATCGGTTCATTCTCAACCAGATTCCAGACACCGCATGGACATGCCTGCGCGCAGAACCCGCATCCGATACACCGTGTATCATCCACCGCGTATTCATAATCACCGTTTTCTTTTTCCTGCCTGCTGATGGCCGTCTGGGGACATACCGTGACACACACGCTGCAATCCCTGCACGCGCCGCAGGATGAGCACTGGGACCCGCATCCCTCCATATCATGAAATTCCGTTATTCTGGGATCAAAATACTCCAGCGTGACCCGCTCGCGGTCGATCATCTCGCGGGTGCCGCGGATCGGACGTCCGCTTTTAAAAATATCCGCTATCGCGTTTGCGGCTTTTCGGCCGGCACCGATGGCGTCGGTCAGAAGCCCCGGTTTTACGATATCCCCGATGGCGAAAATCTCAGGGTCTGTGGTCTGACAGGACTCACTGACCTTGACAAACCCGCGCTCGGTCTCCACGCTTTCCGGAAGAAACTCAAGATCAGGCGCGTCTCCGATGGATATGATGACCGTGTCAGCGGGAATCATCTCTCCGGTGTCCAGTTTGACACCCGCTTCGGCAATCTCTTTGGTGATTACCGGCCATCGGAATTTTGCACCGACAGCCTCCGCGTCCTCCCGCTCTTTTCCAAAGGAGAGCGGCTCCTGGATATCCAAAAGTGTGATATCTTCCGCGCCGAGCCGGTGCGCCTCGGTGGCCGCGTCACAGCCCACGTTTCCGGCACCGATGATCACCACCCGCTTCCCCGGTTCGATATTCTCCGACTTTGCTTTCAAAAGAAAATCGAGCGCCGTGATCATCCGCTCGTTTCCCGGAATCGGCAGGGTCCTGGGTTTCTGAGCCCCCGCGGCAATAATGATAAAATCAAAATCCTCTCTGAGCTGCTCCATGTCTTTCCGCTCAAGATGCTGCTGGAGGTGAACATGGGGAATAACCTTCTGAACCCTTTCCAATTCCGCTGTGACAACCTCCTCGGGAATACGGCTGCTCGGAATCACGGATGTGATCTTCCCGCCCAGTCGCTTTGCCATGTCATAGATAACCGCCTCATGCCCGTTCTGACGCAACTGCCAGGCCGCGGAAATCCCACCGGGACCGCCGCCGATCACGGCAATCCGTTTGCCGATTACTGCCGGCAGAGTCGGCAGGCCGGCGTTGATGCTCGCCTTTCCGAGCAGAGTCACGTCAACCGAAGGCATGGAGGCCAGTTGTTTGGTGCAGGACTGCATACAGAGATTGGGGCAGAGATACCCGCAGACCGTGGCCGGAAAGGGCGTATATGCAAGGGCCAGATTCACAGCCTCATCCACGCGGCCTTCCCGCACCAGCCGCCACCGGTCATGGACCGGGATGCCGGTGGGACACGCGGATTCACAGGGGGCCATGTATTTCCGGTTTTCCCATATCGGAACAAACCGCCGCAGATATCCGGTTGTAACAAGGGGAATCGGGCTCCTGTCCAAATCGGTGAGGTCGCCGATCAGCCCCCCTTTGCCGAGTTCCTTATCCCAGACCTCCTCACGAAAGGATGACATGGAACGGGTCCGGCGGGAGATCTTTTCATGGACTGTTCGGGCAGCCAGCAACTGCCATTGACCGCGATCCGAAAGTTTCTGAAATATCCCGGGCCGGCCGATATGTTCCAGAAAATTTTTAAGATTCTCCTCAAGCCAGTCCCAGTCCTCATTCCCGATAGGGACAATTTTGGCGTCGGCCTGGCTAAAGCCGCTGTGCGGGCCTCGGAAAAAGACTTTGCCCCCGACCATTCCCACAAGGGGACGATACCCCAGAACATCATCGGGATTCTGCGCCTTATACCCGCAGACGACTGCGATGCCGCCGGCCATGAATTCGCCGAAATAATCCCCGACAGAGCCCATAACCCACAGTTCAGGCGGATCAAAACGGGGGTTATGCTTGGTCATGGTCATTCCCCTGGCCCCGATATTTCCGGCCACATAAATTTTCCCCTGGGCCATGGCGTTTGCCGCGCCGTTTGCCGCATTTCCATGAACCACAATCGTCGCGCCGGCGTTCAGCCAGCCGACATCGTCAGAAGCAGGACCGTGTATATCTATGAATGTGTTGGGAAAGCCCATGGAACCTGTGCGCTGTCCGGGATGGCCTTCTATCTTTATATGAACCTTCTGTTCATCCGCTTTCCAGAGCCGCCCGCCAATGCCATGCTGTCCAAAGGCTCCGATTTTCAGATGTCTGTACCCTCGCTCAACAGCATCCTGAATTTCCTCTTCCAGAACACGGGATTCGATACGCGTTCCCTTTTTTTTACCTGAAATCACATAATATTGTTCGTTAGTCATACAGTTTCTCCGAATTCGGTCAGTTGTTTTGAAAAGAAACCACGCTTTTTCCTGATTATAACGCCTTTCGGGGAGTTTGCGCCAACAAGGCCCGAACCTGTCATTCCCAACCTGATGACGCGTAAAAGCCGCACATTGCCTTAACTGATGTCATCTAAAGCAACTTTTTCAGACCACAGAGTCTCCGCGTACTTTACTTTCCTTCTTTTTCAATTGCTTCCATCATTTTCCGTGCTTTGTTTTCAGCAGCCCGTTTTCCGTAAATCCGGACGCACATGGACGTGATAAGATCACTGAAATCCTGAATTATGTCATCTTTGTATTCCGTCTGATTAATAATCACGATCTTTCTGCCCGATGCGGATAACGCGTCGACAAGCATCTCTGTTCCGAACCGGGCAAGTCGGTCCCGATGCTCGACAATTATGATTTTGATATTCGCGTCAGACAAGATTTCGCCGAGTTCTTTCCGGACATCCTTCAGTCCGGAACCGATTTCACAGACTTCCCTGATTACATTATAGCCGTATTTCGCGGCATAATCTCTGAGTCTGTTTATCTGACGTTTCAAATCCTTTTTATGATCGTGAGATGAAACTCTTGCATACAAAACAGCCTGATTTTTTTTGTCCGGCTGTTCAGGATAAACAAGAATTGTACCGGTGGGTAACTGTTCGCTGGCCACCGGCAATTTTCCCGCTCTGAACATCCGATAAGCGGTTTTATATGTTATGCCTTTTTCTTTTGCCCATTCTGATAACTTCATATAGGGCAATATCATACAGATTATTTGTCATGTCAAGGGTAAATTTGGGTATTTTTTATGTCAATTTACACTTATTGTAAAACGATTTTCCAAATCGGAACCCGCACTGTAAAACGATTTTCCAAATCGTTTCGGAACCCGCACTGTAAAACGATTTACAGTAAAGTGCAAGCTGGCTACGGAACGATTTGAAAAATCGTTTTACAGTAAAGTGTAAGCTGGCTACGGAACGATTTGGAAAATCGTTCTACAGTAAGGTGTAAACTGACAATTCTGGCTTTGCAGACTGTTCCGAACGATTTGGAAAATCGTTCTACAGTAAAGTGTAAGCTGGCTACGGAACGATTTGAAAAATCGTTCTACAGTAAAGTGTAAGCTGGCTACGGAACGATTTGGAAAATCGTTCTACAGTAAAGTGTAAACTGGCTACGGAACGATTTGGAAAATCGTTCTACAGTAAGGTGTAAACTGACAATTCTGGCTTTGCAGACTGTTCCGAACGATTTGGAAAATCGTTCTACAGTAAAGTGCAAGCTGGCTACGGAACGATTTGGAAAATCGTTTTACAGTAAGGTGTAAACTGACAATTCTGGCTTTGCAGACTGTTCCGAACGATTTGAAAAATCGTTCTACAGTAAGGTGTAAACTGACAATTCTGGCTTTGCAGACTGTTCCGAACGATTTGAAAAATCGTTCTACAGTAAGCTGGCTACGGAACGATTTGGAAAATCGTTCTACAGTAAGGTGTAAACTGACAATTCTGGCTTTGCAGACTGTTCCGAACGATTTGGAAAATCGTTCTACAGTAAAGTGTAAACTGACTTTGCTGACTGTTCCGAACGATTTGGAAAATCGTTCTACAGTAAAGTGTAAACTGACTTTGCTGACTGTTCCGAACGATTTGGAAAATCGTTCTACAGTAAGGTGTAAACTGACTTTGCAGACTGTTCCGAACGATTTGGAAAATCGTTCTACAGTAAACTGACAATTCTGGCTTTGCAGACTGTTCCGAACGATTTGGAAAATCGTTCTACAGTAAAGTGTAAACTGGCTACGGAACGATTTGGAAAATCGTTCTACAGTAAAGTGTAAACTGACTGTTCCGAACGATTTGGAAAATCGTTCTACAGTAAAGTGTAAACTGACAATTCTGGCTTTGCAGACTGTTCCGAACGATTTGGAAAATCGTTCTACAGTAAAGTGTAAGCTGGCTACGGAACGATTTGGAAAATCGTTCTACAGTAAAGTGTAAGCTGGCTACGGAACGATTTGGAAAATCGTTCTACAGTAAAGTGTAAGCTGGCTACGGAACGATTTGGAAAATCGTTCTACAGTAAGGTGTAAACTGACAATTCTGGCTTTGCAGACTGTTCCGAACGATTTGGAAAATCGTTCTACAGTAAAGTGCAAACTGGCTACGGAACGATTTGGAAAATCGTTCTACAGTAAAGTGCAAACTGGCTACGGAACGATTTGAAAAATCGTTCTACAGTAAAGTGTAAGCTGGCTACGGAACGATTTGGAAAATCGTTCTACAGTAAAGTGTAAACTGGCTACGGAACGATTTGGAAAATCGTTCTACAGTAAAGTGCAAGCTGGCTACGGAACGATTTGGAAAATCGTTCTACAGTAAAGTGTAAACTGACTGTTCCGAACGATTTGGAGAATTGTTCTACAGTAAGGTGTAAACTGACAATTCTGGCTACGGAACAGTTTTGCAGACTGTTCCGAACGATTTGGAAAATCGTTCTACAGTAAAGTGTAAACTGACTTTGCAGACTGTTCCGAACGATTTGGAAAATCGTTCTACAGTAAGGTGTAAACTGACAATTCCGGCTTTGCAGACTGTTCCGAACGATTTG